>NZ_CP032229.1:5735614-6037488 GCF_004328625.1 Streptomyces seoulensis | reverse complement strand
CGCAAGCTGGTCATCGACTTCGACGCCGACAACCCCGGCCTGTGGATGCTGCACTGCCACAACCAGTACCACTCGGAGAGCGGCATGATGACGGTGCTCGGCTACAAGAAGTGAGTCGGCCCGCGTGAGTGATCCCGGACCCGCCCCCGTGGCGGGTCAGTGGGCGCGCAGCCAGGGCCGTACCAGCCTGCGGGCCTCGTGCAGCCGGGACTTCAGGGTGCCCAGCGGGATGCCCGCGCGTTCGGCGGCCTCGGCGTACTCCAGTTGGCACAGGTCGCGGTAGACCAGCGGGGCGACCAGCTGCGGGTGCTCGCGCTCCAGCCGGTCCAGCGCCTCCAGCAGGTCGATCCGGGAGCCGGCGATGACGCTGGTGGTGCGGGGGTCGGCGGGCTCCGGCACCTCGGCGGGGGCGGGCTGTTCGGCGGCCCGCCGCTTCAGCTCGCGGTACTTCTGCCGGCAGCAGTTGGCGACGACCGTGTAGAGCCAGGTGCTGAAGCGGCTGCGTCCCTCGAAGCCGCCGATGTGCCGGGCCACCTGGAGCAGCACGTCCTGGGCGGCCTCCTCGGCGTCCTCCCGGCAGGGCAGGAAGCGCCCGCAGCGGCGCACCACCTCCGGCCGCAGCTCGGTGAGCAGCCGGTCCAGGGCCGCCCCGTCGCCCGCGGCCGCCAGACGGGCCAGTTCCTCGGCCGTCGCGGCGTCCGGCACGTCGGCTCCCCTCTCGAAGTCGATCTCGGGCCAGGCATGATAGTCCTATGCATTCCCCGGAGCGGATCGGCCGCTACCGCCTGCGACAGCGCCTGGGAAGCGGCGCGTTCGCCACGGTGTGGCTCGCCCACGACGACGAACTGGACGCCCTGGTGGCGGTCAAGGTGCTCGCCGACAACTGGTCCCACCGCCTCGACGTGCGCGAGCGCTTCCTCTCCGAGGCACGGCTGCTGCGCCGGGCGGGGTCCAGCCGGGTGGTGCAGGTCCACGACATCGGGGAACTGGACGACGGCCGGCCGTACTTCGTCATGGAGTACGCCGACGGAGGCACCCTCGCCGACCTCGGCGCCGACGGCCCGCTGCCGGTGCCCGAGGCGCTGGAGCTGACGGCACTGGCCGCGCGGGGCGCCGCCGCGCTGCACGAGGCGGGGATCGTGCACCGGGACATCAAGCCGACCAACCTGCTGCTGGCCACCGCCCGGGACGGCGGGCGCCGGCTGCTGCTGGCCGACCTCGGGCTGGCCAAGAGCCTGGCGCAGGCGTCGGCGCTGACCCTGGCGGCGGGGTCGGCGGGCTATCAGCCCCCGGAGCAGGCCGAGCCGGGGGCGGGCATCGACGAGCGCGCCGACGTCTACAGCCTGGGCGCGGTGGGCTACGAGCTGCTCACCGGGACCGTGCCGGGCCCACCGGGCCGGGCCGTGCCGCCGAGCCGGCTGCGGCCGGGTCTGGACCCCGCTGTGGAGCGGGCGGTGCTGCGGGCGCTGGAGCCGGACCGGGAGCGGCGCTGGCCGTCCGCGCGCGCGTTCGCCGACGAACTGGACCGGCTGGCGGCGGCCCCCGCCCGGCCCCGGTGGTCCGGCGCGTTACGGGGCAGGCGCGCGGTCCTCGGCGTGGCGGCCGCGGTGGCCCTGGTGGCGGCGGGGGGCGCGGTGGCGCTGGTGCTGCACCGTCCGGCCGGGGGCGCGGAGGCGGCGCGGGTACGGGACTCCTCCGGGCGGATCGCCGTCCAGGTGCCCGCGGGCTGGAACCGGGAGCTGCGCGACTCCGGCTGGGACCCGCACGCGCTGGGGCTGTCCGGCGGGCGGGAGCCGGGGCTGGTGGTCGCCGACGACCTGTCGCGCTGGTCCGACCTCGGCGCACCGGTGAACGGGGTCTTCGTCGGCGTGGGCGAGGGGGATCTCACCGGCCGGGTGGACGCGCTGGCGCACTCCGGCTGCCGGGGCACGGACCGGCGCGCGTTCACGGGGTCCGGCCGGCGGGGCACGGTCCGGGTGTGGAGCGGCTGCGCGGGCGGGAGCTCGGTCACGGAGTCCGCGCTGCGCCCCTCGGACGGCGCGCACGGCCCGCGGGTGTACGTGCAGGTGCGCCAGCGCGGCGGCCCGGACGCCACCGACGGCATACTCCGCTCGCTCCGGGTCACCTGATCGGGGGGAACCCGCGTCCGGCGTGGCGGGGAGACCCCGGCGGGCGGAGACTTCTTCGGGCGCGGAAAATTCTTTCCTCTCGTCCCGAACTTTTCCGCCGGACGGCGCATCGGAAGCTGTGACGGCGCATCCGGCGCCGACGGCACGCGGACCTCGCGGGCCGTGAATGACAGGGAGGCTTGTGCGACATGGCGAACTCATCCCCGGCCAGGCGGCGCGGGACCCTGCTCGTGGGCTCCGCCGCCGTACTGGGCCTCCTGACCGCCTGCGGCAACGGTGACGTGGGCGCGGCCCCGGCGAAGACGGTGTCCGGCTCGGCGGCCCCCGCGACCGAGACGTCGAGTCCGGCCGAGTCCACCGGCTCGCCCGACCCGGCCGGCACGCCGTCGCCGGTGACCCAGAGCGGCGGTACCACGAAGCCCAGCTCGGCGCCTGACACGGCGACGAGGACCGTCAAGCCCGACAGCGCGAAGAGCACCCGCTGCCACACCTCGGAGCTGCGGGCCGCCGTGGGGCGCAACGATCCGGGCGCCGGGCAGGAGAACTTCCCCGTCGTCCTCACCAACAAGTCGTCCCGGACCTGCACGCTGCGCGGCTATCCGGGCGCGGCCTTCGTGAACGCCTCCGGCACCCAGCTCGGCCCCGACCCCCAGCGCACCTCGGGTTCTCCGGTGACGGTCACGCTCCGCCCCGGGCAGAGCGCCTGGGCCGGGCTGACCTTCTCCAACCCGCAGATCAGCGGCGCGAAGACGGGCAAGCCGGCCTCACTGGTCATCACCCCGCCCGATGAGCGGGACCCGCTGAAGGTGACCTGGACGGGCGGTACGGTGCCGGTCTCCGGGAACTCGTCCTCGGTCCGCCTGACCGTCTTCGCCCCCGGTTCGGGCGCCTGACCTGACACGACGGTGCGCCGGGTCCCGGTCGGCCCGGCGCACCGGCGTCTGTTTTCATGAGCGGGCACATCACCACGGGTCCGGAGGATCGCCCTGAACACCCCGCTCGCCGAGACCCTCTCGGCCGTCCTGCTCGTCGCCGTCCTCGCCTGGGCGGTCGTCCGCCCCTTCGGCCGGGCGGAGGCGTGGCTCGCCGTGCCCGCCGCCGGTATCGCCATCCTGACCGGCGCCATCTCCCTGGACCACGCCCGCGACGAGGTGGCCCGGCTGGGCCCGGTGGTGGGGTTCCTGGCCGCGGTGCTCGTCCTGGCCCATTTCTGCGACGTGGAGGGCCTGTTCCGGGCCTGCGGGGCGTGGATGGCCCGCTGGTCGCGGGGTCGGCCGGTCCGGCTGCTGACGGCGGTGTTCGCGCTGGCGTCGGTGATCACGGCCGTACTGAGCCTGGACGCGACGATCGTGCTGCTCACTCCGGTGGTGTTCGCCACGGCCGCCCGCTCGGGCGTCCGTCCCAAGCCGCACGTCTACGCCTGTACGCATCTGTCGAACACGGCGTCACTGCTGCTGCCGGTGTCCAATCTGACGAACCTGCTGGCCTTCGCGGCGAGCGGGCTGTCCTTCACCCGGTTCGCGGCGCTGATGGCCCTGCCGTGGCTGGCGGCGATCGCGGTGGAGTACGGGGTGTTCCGGCGCTTCTTCCGCCGCGACCTGTCGGCGGCGGCGCCGGCCGCGCGGGACACCGGCGAGGAGCCGCCGCTGCCGGTGTTCGCGCTGGTGACCGTGGGCTGCACGCTCGCCGGGTTCGTGGTGGCGTCGGCGTTCGGCGTCGACCCGGCCTGGGCGGCCGCCGCGGGCGCGCTGGTGATGGCCGGGCGGGCCGTGCTGCGGCGGCAGGCGACCCCGCTGTCCGTGGTGCGGGCGGCCTCCCCGCCGTTCCTGGCGTTCGTGCTGGCGCTGGGCGTGGTGGTGCGGGCGGTCGTGGACAACGGGCTCTCGGACGCGCTCGGGCATCTGCTGCCGTCCGGGAGCGGGCTGCTCGCGCTGCTGGGGATCGCCGCGCTGGCCGCCGTACTGGCCAACCTGATCAACAACCTGCCCGCCGTGCTGGTGCTGCTGCCGCTGGCCGCGCCGGGCGGGGCGGGCGCGGTGCTGGCGGTGCTGCTGGGTGTGAACATCGGCCCGAACCTCACCTACGCCGGTTCGCTGGCCACCCTGCTGTGGCGGCGGATCGTGCACCAGCACGACGAGGGCGTGGACCTCGGGGAGTTCACCCGGCTCGGCCTGATCGCCGTGCCCTCGGCGCTGGCGGTGTCGGTGGTGGCACTGTGGGGTGCGCTGCAGATCTTCTGACGCGGCGGCGTGGATGCGAGCGTGGATGCGAGGAGGACATCGGATGCGTGCGGTCGTCTGGCTCGTCGAGGGTACCTGGCCCGCCTGTGTGGACGCGGTGCGCGTGCACGCCCCGCACGCCCGTGAGGTGGTGCTGCTGCATGTGTCGGGGCCGGAGGTGCCCGATGTGGCGCACGGCGCGTTCGCGGGGCTGATGGGGCGCGGGCGGGCCTGGGAGGCTGACCCGGGCGACCGTCTGGAGGCCCTCGGCGACGGCTCGGCGGCGGAGCTGCTGGACGCGGCCGCCGCACGCCTGGGCCGTCCCTGCGTACGTGAGGAGCGCTCGGGCCGGCCGGAGCGCGAGGTGGTCGCGGCGGCCGAGGGAGCGGACCTCCTCGTCCTGGCCCGCGACGGCGACCGCACCCGCCTCGGCCCGCACAGCCTGGGTCCCGCGGCGCGGTTCATCGTGGACCACGCCCCTTGCCCGGTCCTGCTGGTCTGGCCCGGCGAGACCCCGGACCTGGGCACGATCCCGCCCCCGCCGCACCACCGCTGACCGGACGGCTCAGCGGTGCCGGCCCCCGTAGCCGCCGCCCCAGCGCCCGCCGCCCCCGCCGTACCGGCCGCAGCGGTCCCGGTACGAGGTGCAGGTGTCGTCCTCGTCCGTCGCGCTGGGCGTGGGGCTCACGGTGGGAGTCGGGGTGGGGCTCGGTGCCGGGCTCGCGGAGTGCGCGGTCGGGCTCGGCCTCGCCGGGGTGCGGTGGGGTGAGGCCGTCGGGCTGCCCTTGTCCCAGTTGACGACCTCCATCTGCGGGTCGTTCCGGGCGGTGTCCACGACCCAGCGCTGTACGGCCGTCTCGGCGCGGTTCTTCAGCACCAGCGCGCCGGAGCCGTCCGTGGCGGCCGGGGTGAGGGCGAGGTTCTGGTTCCAGCGGGGCACGAGGGTGCCCTGGAGGGTGAAGTCGTAGCGGATGAAGCGGCCGTCGGTGCCGGTGGCCGAGCAGGGGGCGAGCCGGACCGAGTAGCCGAGGCGGGAGTCCAGGCAGAGCGCGGGCGCCGCGTCGCTGCGCAGCCGCCCGTCCGCCTCGTACCGCCAGCGCTGGCCGGGGGTGGAGGAGCAGGTGACGACCTCGGTCTCGGCCCCTTCGACGGCCTTCTTCCCGACGATGCCGACGCAGCGCCCGGAGGCCACGTTGTGCAGCCGGCCGCGCGCGGTCGGCCGGTTGGTGTCCGCGCCCGCCCAGGACGGCTGCGGCGCGGGCCGGGAGGTGTCCGGCACCGGGGAGGGACTGGCGCCGTGGGCAGCGGTGCGGTCGTCGTCGGAGCCGAACACCGACCACAGCACCAGGGGCAGCGCGACCAGCGCGCTGACGGTGGCGACGGCCAGCGAGACGTTGCGGCGCCGGACCCGCCGGGCCGCGCGGTGGGCGCTCCGGCCGGCGGGACGGTCCGCCACGTCGGGTGTCACCGGGGGGACGAACTCCTCGCCGCCGGCGGGCAGGGGCGGCATCGGTACGGGCGGTGCGGCGCTGTCGTCGGCGCGGGCGGCGAGGTAGGCGGCGGCGCCCCAGCCGAGAACGGCCTCGGCGAGCGCGAGGGGCAGTCCGTCGTGGAACCGGGCGAGCTGGTCGGCGGTACGGGCGCAGTGGCCGCAGCCGTCGAGGTGGCCGCGCAGATCCGGGTCCATGGCGAGGCCGCCGCCGCGCCGGAAGGTGACGTCCAGCATCCGCAAGTAGCGTCCGCACTCGGCGTCGGGGGCGAGTTCGCGGTGGGTCTGGAGACACTCCTCGCGCAACCGCTCGCGGGCGCGGCCGAGTTCGACGGCCGTGCTCTCCTCGTCCAGCCCGAGCAGCGCGGCGGGCACGGCGAGGGGTTCGCCCTCGACCTCGGCGTGCCAGAGCACGGCGCGGGAGGGCTGGGGCAGCCGCTGGAAGGCGCGGGCCAGCAGCCGCCGGCCGGGCGCCGGAAGCAGCCGGGCGGCGGCGCGCTCCCCGCTCGCGGGGTCGGGGCGCAGGGCCGGGTGCAGGAGTTCCTGGCGGCCGTCGGTGTCCCACTCGGCGGCGATCCGCCGTACGGTGACCAGGAGTTGGGGCCGCCAGGCGGCGGACGGGCCGGCCTGGCGCAGCGACTCCCCGAACAGCCGCGTGAACGCGGCCGTGGTCAGCATCCCGGCCGCGCGCGGCCCGTCGGCACACAGACGGGCGTAGGCGAAGGCGGCGGCCCAGTGCCGGTCGAGGAGTTCGCCGACGGGGTGGAGGGCGGACGCCGATCCCGTCCACTTCTGGAGTTCCGCGCTGAGTTCGCCGTCGGAGATACCGAACGGCCCGGCGGAATCCTGGGAATTCGACGGCCCTTCGCCCTTCACGCGCTGTTCCTCCAGAAATCACCCGGAATCAAGTCCGTACCAATCGGCAGGACGGCGGACGAGGGGACATCAACTCCCTTTCAGTGAAGGGCAATCACCCCCGTCACGGCGTCGCACACTTTCGCACAGGGCGACAGCGGGTAACAAGAGATCTCCCGTCCGAAAACAGGTTCACGGGAGATCTTTGACCAGAATTCAGGAAGGGTGAAATCGTTGATGCGTCAAAAAAGTCCGGACGGGCATTCACGGGCACGGTTCAGGCGCGAAGTTGACGTGGTCCGGGCCGCCGGGTTGGATCATCCGGGTGCCGACCGAGACGAGCCCGCGCGGCGGGAGCCGAGCCCTGCTCCTCGCCCTCACCCTGCTCCTGGCCGGCTGCGCCACCGGGAACGACCAGGCGCCGAAAGCTCCTGAACTGCCGCCGAGGCACGCCGGGTTCGACTACCAGATCGGCGGCGCCTACCCCCCGCCCGCCGGTGTCCGCGTCGTCACCCGCGACCGCGCCGACTCCCCCGCCAAGGGGCTGTACAACGTCTGCTACGTCAACGCCTTCCAGGCCCAGCCGCAGGAGCGCGCCGACTGGCCGGCCGACCTGCTGCTGCGCGACCGCGCGGGCAAGGTCGTCATCGACGAGGACTGGGACGAGCCGCTGCTCGACATCGGCACCCCGGCCAAGCGGAAGCGGATCGCCGAGCGGGTGAACCGCTGGACCGACGGCTGCGCGGACAAGGGCTACGACGCGGTCGAGCCCGACAACTACGACAGCTACACCCGCTCCCGTCACCTGCTCGACCCCGCCGACGCGACCGCCTTCATGCGCCTGCTCACCCGGCACGCCCACGCCCGCCACCTGGCCGTGGGCCAGAAGAACACCCCGGAGCTGGCGGGGAAGCGCGAGAGCGCCGGCCTCGACTTCGCGGTGGCCGAGGAGTGCGGCCAGTACGACGAGTGCGGGACCTACGCCCACGCCTACGACGACCGGGTGCTGGACATCGAGTACACCGACAGCGGCCTGCGCAAGGCGCTGGCCGGATGGGGCTCGCGGCTCAGCATCGTCCGCCGCGACCTGGACGTCTCCACACCGGGCGACGCGGGGTACGTACGCCGCACGCGCTGATGCCGTCAGGGGCGGTCCAGCAGCTCGAGACCGCTGGTCCACGCGAACCCGTCCGGCACCCGCCCCTCGCCGAAGCGGACGCCGAGCCCGCGCAGCCGGGTCAGGCTCTCCCGGTAGGCGGGGTGGGCGGCCAGCGCCTCCCCCACGCTGGGCAGCACCGCGATCGGCACGCCGAGCCCCAGCGCCTCGCACAGGGTCCCGACGGCCAGGGTGTCCGCGATGCCGAGCGCCCATTTGTTGACGGTGTTGAAGGTCGCCGGGGCCACCACGACCGCGTCCGGCGGCGGGAAGGGGCGCGGATCGGTCGGGGAGCGCCAGGCGGAGCGGACCGGGCGGCCGGTGCGGGACTCGGTGCCGGCCACGTCGAAGAAGCCGTTCATCGCCGCCGGGGTGGCGATCACGCCCACCTCCCAGCCCCGCTCCTGGGCCTCGGCGATCAGCGTGCCGACTCCGGAGGCGATCCCGGCCGCGCAGACGACGACGTAGAGGAAGGGTTTCCCGGCGAGTTCGGTCACCGGGAAACCCTATAGGCCCAACTGGACGGTGGTCAGCTCTCGGTGACGGTGATCGCGCCGACCGGGCAGGCGCGGGCGGCCTCCCGGAGCATGGGGCTGCCCGCTCCGTCCTCGGCGCCGGGCAGCACCGTGCTGTAGCCGTCGTCGTCCTGGGTGAACACGCTCGGGGCGGCCAGTGTGCACTGGCCCGCGCCGATGCAGAGGTCCTTGTCGATCTCGATGTCGGTGTGCATGGCGAGCAGCCTCTTACCAGGTCACGGGGAGTTCCAGCATCCCCTGGATCGTGTCGCCGGGCTTGAAGGGGATCTCCTCGGCCGGGACCGCGAGGCGCAGGCCGGGCAGCCGGGCGAGGAGGGTGCCGAGGGCGATCTCCAGCTCCGCGCGCGCCAGGTTCTGGCCCAGGCACTGGTGGATGCCGAAGCCGAAGGCGACGTGGTGGCGGGCGGAGCGGCCGAAGTCGAGGGCGTCGGGGTCGACGTACACGGAGTCGTCGCGGTTGATCACCGAGGTGGAGAACATGACGCCCTCCCCGGCCCGGATGGTGACCCCCTCGACCTCGATGTCCTCGACGGCCACCCGGAGCAGGCCGTCGGCGATGGAGAGCATCCGCATGAGTTCCTCGACGGCCGAGGGCAGCAGCGTGGGGTCGGCGCGCAGCTCGGCCAGCCGGTCGGGGTGCTGGAGCAGGGTGTAGGTGCCCAGCGAGATCATGTTGGCGGTGGTCTCGTGCCCGGCGACCAGCAGGATGACGGCGAGCGAGACGACCTCGGCCCGGTCCAGCGCGCCCTCGCTGAGCTGCTTGTGGACGAGGTCGTCCAGCACCCCCTTGCCCGGCTCGGGGTGGCCGGCCTTGGCGTCGATGAGTCCGCCGAGGTAGTCCTCCAGCGCCTTGCGGGCGTTCTGGCTGTCGTCGGCCGTCGGCCCGCGCAGCAGCTTGCGGGACTGCTCCTCGAAGAACTCGTGGTCGGCGTACGGCACCCCGAGCAGGTCGCAGATGACCATGGACGGCACGGGCAGCGCGAAGGCCGACACCAGCTCGGCCCCGGGCCCCCGTGCGATCATCGCGTCCAGGAGGTCGTCGACGATCGCCTGGATGGCGGGCCGGAGCGCGGTGGCGCGTTTGACGGTGAACGACGGGATCATCATCCGCCGCTGGATCTGGTGCTCGGGGTCGTCCAGGCCCAGCAGGGCGACCCGGCGGTCCCGTACGCCGGCGAACCGGGCGGTGGGGATGGGGAACTCGGGGCGGCGCCGGTCGCTGGAGAGCCGGGGGTCGGCGAGCAGCGCGCGGGCCGCCGAGTGCCCGCTGACGGCCCAGACCTCGCGGCCGTCGTACAGGGTGACGCGGGACACGGGCCGGCCCTCGCGCAGCGGGCCGTACCCGGTGGGCGGGTGGTAGGGACAGGTGCGGTCCTGCGGGAAGGCGACGGGATCGGCCGCCTTCGCCGGGCCGGTGGTGTCCGTCAGTTCCGTCATGGATGGACCTCGCAGACGAAGAAGTACCTCGAACCGATCTTCATTAGATGCCCAGGGCACCTATAGGGCGACGGCAAGTTCGGCCAGATCGGCGACCCGTGGGATCTGGCCGAAGAAGCACGTCCGCCCGAGGTGTCCGGGCACCGGAATCCGGTCGTCCGACGCACATCGGTCCCTCCAGTGTCGTCGCGTACGCCCCTTTTCGGCCACCCCCGGCCGCGAACGGACCGAGAGATCCGGCTATTCATCCGTGTGGCGCAGAGGATGCGCGGTACGGATGATTCCGGCGGCCCCCGGTGTTGCGGTGGACCGCGGGCGTGAAGCCGCAGGCAGGACGAGACACGACGGACACGACAGAGGGGACGAAGCCATGCCTCTTGAGGGCGAGTACGAGCCGAGCCCGGAGCAGTGGGTGCGCGATCAGGTCGAGCAGTACGAGAGCTCCGGCGGGACGGAGGGGACGACGCTGCGCGACACCGGGATGCCGGTGATCATCCTGACCACGCGCGGCAACCGCAGCGGCAAGATCCGCAAGACGCCGCTGATGCGGGTGGAGCACGACGGGAAGTACGCGATCGTCGCCTCCGTGGGCGGCGCGCCGAAGCACCCGGTCTGGTACTTCAACGTCAAGGCCGACCCCACCGTCGAGCTCCAGGACGGCCCTGACAAGCGGGAGATGCGCGCCCGTGAGGTGACGGGCGACGAGAAGGCGAAGTGGTGGGACCGGGCCGTCGCGGCCTACCCGCCCTACGCCGAGTACCAGGAGAAGACCGACCGCGAGATCCCGGTCTTCGTCCTGGAGCCGGCCGACGCGAGCTGAACGATGCGGGGGACGGTTCACCCCTTCCGCGTACGGCGGGTGTGAACCGTCCCCCCAAGGGCACGCGGGGGTCAGGCCCCGCCGCGCTCCCCCGTCGCGGCGGGGCTCTCCTGTGCGTCACGCCCGGTGTGGTCGTGGTCCGTGTGGTGACGGCCCATGTGGTCGCGGTCGGTCACGTCGAGGAAGATCTGCCCGGCGTCGGGGAACATGTCGGCGACGGAGCGCTTGATGCGGACGGCGACCTCCTCGACCTCCTCGCTGTCCATCCCGGGCGCCAGGTCGACGCGCGCGGCCACGAGGGCGGAGTCGATGCCGGTCTTCATCGTGAACAGCGCCTCCACGCTGTCGATCTCCGGCTGGGCGCGAAGCAGTTCCCGGATGCGCCCGGTCAGCTCGGGGTCGGCGGCCTCGCCGATGAGCTGGTCGCGGGCGTCGCTGCCGAGCCGGTAGGCGATGTAGACCAGCAGGGCGCCGATCAGGATCGAGGCGCAGCCCTCCCAGAGGGCCTGCCCGGTGAGCATGTGCAGCACCATGCCGACGGCGGCGAAGGTCACGCCGAGCACCGCGGTGCCGTCCTCGGCCAGCACGGTACGCAGCGCGGGGTCCTGGACGTCGCCGACGCTCTCCCCCTGTCGGTGCGCCTGGCGCACCGCCCGGATCAGGGAGATGCCCTCGGCGACGAAGGCGACGCCGAGCACGATCAGGCCCGCTATGTAGCCGCTGAACGTCTCCTCACTGCCGTTCCGGATCGCCTCGAAGCCCTGGAAGAAGGAGAAGCAGCCGCCCATCACGAAGATGCCGACGGCCGCGAGCAGCGACCAGAAGAACCGTTCCTTGCCGTAGCCGAAGGGATGGCGGGCGTCCGGCGGACGGCGGCTGCGCTTCAGCGCGGCCAGCAGGAACACCTCGTTCAGGCTGTCGGCCACGGAGTGCGCGGCCTCCGACAGCAGGGCGGGCGAGCCCGCGAAGACACCCCCCACGGCCTTGGCCACCGCGATCACCAGGTTCGCGGCGAGGGCCACGAGGACGGTGACGCGGGTGTGTCCGTCGGAGTTGGCGGCCTCCTGGCCGTCGCTGTCGCCGGTCTTCGTTTCCGGCTGTGTTTCCGAAGTAGCGCTCACCTGTCGCCGACTGCCCCGGGTGGAGAGGATCACACGGGCCCGGACGGGGGAGGTCGGGGGCTCTGCGGGGAGGACGCGGGCCCGGTGAGGAAGGAGTGACACATGGCGAAGAAGAACAGGAACGTGAGCAAGATCAAGGCGCCCCTGCTGCACAAACCGGTGGGCTTCGCGCTCAGCTGGGCCGGCGGCGCGCTGGCCGGGCTGGCCTTCCGCAGGGCGTGGATGGTGCTGCGGCACGAGGAGGAGGCGCCCGACCCGCTGGACCCGGACCGCGGCTGGGGCGAGATCCTGCTGGCGGCCGCGGTGCAGGGGGCGATCTTCGCGGTGGCCCGCAGCGTGGTGGACCGGACCCGGGCCAAGGCGGTCGCCCGCTCCACCGGCACCTGGCCGCACCCGAACGCGGTTGCGGCCAAACGCTGAGTCACCCGGCCGTCCACCGGGCCGGAGGCAACGAGCGGATCACAAACACACAGATTCGAACCTGCTCCGTCAAACTCGAAGACATATGTCAAGCGAACATGCTCAAATTCCTCCTGTCGAGCTGGTCGCCACGCGGCGCGGTCCGTCGCGGGCGCGGGTGGGACGGGTGGGAGGTGATGCCGTCGTGCGGGAGGAACCCGTCCCGCTCAGCCGGCATCTGCGGATGCGCGAGGAGCACGGACACATCGTGCTGGAGTTACGGGGGGAGATCGACATCGCCTCGGCGGCGGAGATCTCACCCCTGCTGGACCGGCTCACCGGCCGCGAGCACGCCCGGGTGGTGCTGGACCTGCGCCCCGTGGAGTTCTTCGACTGCTCGGGGCTGCGCCTGGTCAGCCGGGCCCGGCACCGCGTCCTGGAACGCGGCGGCCGCCTCCATCTGGTCTGCGTCCACCCGCTGACCCTGCGCGTCCTCGGAGTCACGGGCCTGACCCGCGTCCTGCCCCCGCACCCGACCCTGGAGTCGGCGCTGCGGGCCTCTGGCGGCTCCTAGGGGGTGTCCTGTCGATCACGCCGGGCTCGCGACGCCTGGCACCGCACCAGCCGCCGCTCCCTCATCCGGCCTGATCGACAAGACACCCCCTAGGTCTCCGCCGGCTGCTCGAACAGCGCGCTCACCGACTCCCCGTCGTGGATGCGCCGCATCGCCTCCGCCAGGGCGGGCGCGATGGACAGCACCCTGAGCTTGTCGGTGCGCTCGTCCTCCGGCACCGGCACGGTGTTGGTGCAGACGATCTCCAGCACGTCCGGCTGCTCCCCCAGCCGCTTCAGCGCCCCCGCCGCGAACAGCCCGTGCGTGCAGGCGACCCGGATCGAGCGCGGGCCCAGCTCCCGCAGCCGGTCCAGCAGTTCGAGCACCGTGCTGCCCTTGGCGATCTCGTCGTCCAGCACGATGACGTCCCGGCCGGTGATGTCGCCGATCACCGAGCTGATGCTGACCCGGTCGTCCGCGAACCGCTGCTTGGCACCGGCCGCGACCCGGGCGCCGAGCAGCCGGGCGAAGGCGGCGGCCTCCTTGGCGTTGCCGAGGTCCGGGGAGACGACCGTGGTGCGGGAGAGGTCGTACTGCCGGAAGTGCGCGGCGAGTTCGCGCAGCGCGTGCAGATGGTCGACCGGCACCGAGAAGAACCCGTGCACCTGCGGGGCGTGCAGCGTCATGGTGAGCACCCGGCTGGCGCCCGCCGCCACCAGCAGGTCCGCGACCAGGCGGCCGCCGAGCGAGATGCGGGGCGTGTCCTTCTTGTCCGAGCGGGCGTAGGAGTAGTGCGGCATGACGACGGTGATCCGGGCCGCCGAGGCACCGCGCGCCGCGTCGCACATCATCAGCAGCTCCACCAGGTGCTCCTGCACCGGCCGTACCAGGGGCTGGATCAGGAACACGTCCCGTTCCCGGCAGTTGGCCCGGAGCTGGACCTCCAGGCAGTCGTTGGCGAACCTGCTGACCCGTACCGGGCTGAGCGCGACGCCCAGGTGCGCGCACACCTCCTCGGCCAGCCGGGGGTGGGCGCTGCCGCTGAAGACGGCGATGTCTCGCACGATCCGCTCCTCGCATGATCGGTACGGGCTGGGCGGCCATGCTACCGGCCACCTCTCGCCCGGCCGGGACGCCGGGCGTGGCGGGTCTCGTACCGGAGCGGCAGGGATACGTACGTCAGTGATGGGGGATGGTCAACTCGCTTGCCTGTTCGCTTACTTGGTGGGCATCCGAGGAGGGGGAAGGGAGAACCGTGGAGAAGACGACTACGGCCGGCGGTACGGCTCCGGTCCAGCAGCGGCCCCGGCGGACGCCGGTCTGGGTCAAGGTGCTGGCGGGTATCGCGCTGGTACTGGTGCTGCTGTTCGCCGGGATACGGCTGGCCGTGCTGCCCGGCATCAAGGACCTGTTCGGCACCGAGTCCCGGGACCGCTCGGGCCCGGCGCTGCTCCAGTCCATCCAGGACATGAGCCGCTACCAGGCCGCCTCGGGCAACTTCCAGGTCGTCGTGGACCTGGAGAAGAACGCCAAGTACCTGCCGGACGCGCTGCGCGGCACCCGCACGCTGTACGTCGGCGCGGGCACCGTGGACGCCTATGTGGACCTCGGCAAGGTCGGCGAGAAGGACGTGACGGTCAACGACGACCGCACCTCCGCCGTGCTGAAGCTGCCGCACGCCCAGCTGGGCAAGCCCGCGCTGGACCCGGACCGCTCCTACGCCGTCTCCAAGCAGCGCGGCCTGCTGGACCGGCTGGGCGATCTGTTCTCGGACAACCCCAACGGCGAGCAGGCGGTGCAGAAGCTGGCTGTCAAGCACATCGGCGAGGCCGCCCAGGACAGCGAGCTGACCGCGCGCGCCGAGTCCAACACCACCGGCATGCTCCAGGGCCTGCTGCGCTCCCTCGGCTTCACGGACGTACGCGTGTCGTACGGCTCCTGACGCCCTGCCCGGTCCGGCATCACCGGCCGTTTCCCGGGCACTCGCTGCTTCTCACGGGGATGTTCACGACTGGAGGACCACCGCATGGCCCGTACCGCCCTTCGCCTGCCGACCGTACTGCGCACCCCTTTGCGGCGGGGGCGCCTGGAGAAGACCGAGCCGGAGCCGGTCGTCGAGCCGGAGCGGGTCACCGAGCCGGCGCCGGTGGCGGAGCGCAGGCCGCTGCCACTGCCGATCCGGCTGCCGATCATGCTGCTGGCGTTCATCTTCATGGTGGCGTTCGCCATCGCGCTGGCCCGGATCACCCTGGAGCCGTCGCCCGCGTCGGAGGCGCTGACGCACAGCAACCTGCGGCCGGGCAACTCCCTGAAGGCGTACTTCGACTACGGCACGGTGCGCGACACCCTGAAGCAGATCGGCGGCAACGTCCTGCTGGGCGTGCCGTTCGGCGTGCTGGTGCCGGTGCTGGCTCCCCGCGCGCGGGGCGTGCTCCAGGTCCTGTTCCTGACCGCACTGGTGATGCTGATGGTGGAGCTGACCCAGGGCGCGCTGATCACCGGGCGGGCCTTCGACATCGACGACGTCATCCTCAACACCACCGGCGCGCTGCTGGGCTGGCTGCTGCTGGGGCGCCGGCTGGGACGGGCGGTGCACGCGCGACGGCCCAAGGTGGTGGCGGACTGAGCGTCCTCCACCGGTTTGTCCGGGCCGCCGAGCACTGGTCTGTACCAAGCTATTGACGGCCCCGGTCCCGGTCTCTACAACAAGAGGCGTCACTCCCCCCATGTGAAACGGAGAGTCATGGCATCCCCACGCCTGCTCCGCAGATGCCTCCTTGCCGCTCTCTCCGCCGCGCTGGTCGGCGCGGCGGCCGTCGGTCCCGCCAGGGCCGATACGGCCGCCGCCCCGGCCGTCGCGGCGGCGACGTTCTCGGACTCCTTCGACGGCCCGGCGGGCTCCGCCGTCGACGGCTCCAAGTGGACGCTGGAGACCGGAGACAACGTCAACAACCATGAGCGGCAGTACTACACCTCGGGCACCAAGAACGCGGCGCTGGACGGCCAGGGCCATCTGGTCATCACGGCCAAGCGTGAGAACCCCGCGAACTACCAGTGCTGGTACGGCAGTTGCCAGTACACCTCGGCCCGGCTGAACACCTCGGGCAAGTTCAACGCGCAGTACGGGCATGTCGAGGCGCGGATGAAGATCCCGCGCGGGCAGGGCATGTGGCCCGCGTTCTGGATGCTGGGCACGCCGGTGAACTGGCCGGACTCGGGCGAGATCGACGTGATGGAGAACGTCGGCTTCGAGCCCTCCACCGTGCACGGCACCATCCACGGCCCCGGCTACTCCGGCTCGGGCGGCATCGGCGCGGGCTACTCGCTGCCGAACGGGCAGGCGTTCGCGGACGCCTTCCACACCTACGCGGTCGACTGGGCGCCGGACTCCATCACCTGGACGGTGGACGGCAACGTCTACCAGCGGCGCACCCCGGCCGACCTCGGCGGCAAGACCTGGGTGTTCAACAAGCCGTTCTTCCTCATCCTGAACCTCGCGGTCGGCGGCTACTGGCCCGGTGACCCGGACGGCTCGACCCAGTTCCCGGCGCAGCTCGTCGTGGACTCGGTGTCGGTGACCACCAGCGGCGGCTCGACGGGCGGCAAGGCCATCCGGGGCCTGGCCGGCAAGTGCGCGGACGTGGCCGCGGCGAACTCCGCCAACGGCACCCCCGTACAGCTCTACGACTGCAACGGTTCGGCCGCCCAGCAGTGGACGGTCGGCTCGGACGGCACGATACGGGCGCTCGGCAAGTGCCTGGACCTCAAGGACAACGGCACGGCGGACGGCACCCCCCTGCAACTGTGGGACTGCGCGGGCGGCCCCAACCAGAAATGGGTGGTGTCCTCGGCCAACGACATCGTCAATCCACAGGCCGACAAGTGCCTGGACGTGACGGGCGCCAACTCGGCCAACGGCACCCGCCTCCAGCTCTGGACCTGCAACGGCACCGCCGCCCAGAAGTGGACCGTGGGCTGATCAGCCCTGACCCCGGCGGGTGCCGCGCACCCGCCAGGTGAACTTGTCGCCGCCGACCCAGCGGACCACGTCCGGGTCGTCCAGGTCGTGGATGACGATGCCGCGGGCGGCGGCGGCCTCCAGCACCCCCGTGATGGACGTGACCTCGCCGATCACCTCTCCGTCGATCTCCATGACCCGGAAGGGCGGCGAGCCCGGCTTGCCCGGACAGACCCCGAGCACCCGGATGCGCGGATTGGACATGTACGGAGCTGATTGTTCGGTCATGCCTCCGAGCGTAGAACGCGAGGCGCGGGGACGGCTCGTCCGCACAGGCCGTCCGGGCCGCCACCGTGCGGGGACCGTCCCGGTGGGCAACCCTGGAGGTCCGTACGGAGCCGGGAGGTGGCCATGGAACCCGTCGCGGCGCTGGACCGGATCGCCTTCCTGCTGGAGCGCTCGCTCGCGCCCACCTATCGAGTGCGGGCGTTCCGCACGGCCGCGCGCGTACTGAAGGACCTCCCCGGGGACGAGATCGCCCGGCGGGTCTCGACGGGGACGCTCCAGACGCTGAAGGGCATCGGCCCGAAGACCGCGAAGGTGGTCGAGGAGGCGGTGGCCGGTCAGACGCCCGCCTATCTGCGCTCGCTGGAGGAGGAGGCCGGGGGCCCACTGACGGCGGACGGCGGCGAGGAGCTGCGGGCGCTGCTGCGCGGCGACTGCCACACCCACTCGGACTGGTCGGACGGCGGCAGCACCGTCGAGGAGATGGGCTGGGCGGCCGCCGAGCTGGGCCACGAGTGGACCGCGCTCACCGACCACTCCCCCCGGCTCACCGTGGCCCGCGGCCTCTCCCCCGAGCGGCTGCGCGAGCAGCTCGACCTCGTCGAGGCGCTGAACGAGCGCTGGGCGCCGTTCCGGCTGCTCACCGGTATCGAGTGCGACATCCTGGACGACGGCTCGCTGGACCAGGAGCCGGAGCTGCTGGACCGGCTGGACGTCGTGGTGGTGTCGGTGCACTCCAAGCTGAGGATGGACGCGGCCGCGATGACCCGCCGGATGGTGGCCGCCGTCTCCGACCCGCACGCCGACGTGCTGGGCCACTGCACCGGCCGGCTGGTCACCGGGCGCGGGCGGCCCGAGTCGGCCTTCGACGCGGACGAGGTGTTCGCCGCGTGCGCCGAGGCGGGCACCGCAGTCGAGATCAACAGCCGCCCGGAGCGGCTGGACCCGCCGCGACGGCTGCTGCGCAGGGCGGTGGACGCCGGGACGCTGTTCTCCGTGGACACCGACGCGCACGCGCCGGGCCAGCTGGACTGGCAGATCCTGGGCTGTGCCCGCGCCGAGGAGTGCGGGGTGCCTGCCGGGCGGGTGGTGAACACCTGGACGGCGGACCAGCTGCTGGACTGGACCCGGGAGGGGCGCGTGCCCACGCCGTGAGAGCGCGTGACTCGGATCACGGCGCCGTCCGGGAACGCCACCCCCTGGTTCTCCGTTGAACCAGATGTGGACGCGGGCCCGCCCTGACCTGGACCCCGTCCGCGATGGACCGCCCCGGTCGTGATTCCCCCGTCACGGCCGGGGCATCTCCGTGTCCGGGCTCAGCGCGGGGCGCGCTCGTCCAGCGCGGCCCGCCAGGCGGGCGGCCGGTCCTCGGGCGCCGGTTCGGCGCGGCGGCCGCCCCGGCTGAAGAAGTCGGCCAGCGGCAGGATGGCCGCGCCGACGGTGACCGCGTCGGGGCCGAGCCGTCCCAGGTCGATGGTGACCCGGTCCGCCGGGTGCCGCAGCGCGTAGGTGGCCGCGTGCCGGCGTACCGAGGGCAGGAAGCGGGTGCCGAGCTGGAGCCCGGCCCAGCCGCCGATGAGGATGCGCTCGGGCTGGAAGAGGTTGATCAGGTCGGAAAGGCCCGCCCCCAGGTACTCGGCGGTCTCCTCCAGCACCGCGAGCGCCACCGGGTCGGGCTCCGCGTCCCCGGCCGGGTAGGCGGCGGCGAGCATCGCGGTGAGCGCGGTCTCCTCGTCGGTGCCCTCGGGCGGGCGTCCGCCCTCCTCGCGCCAGCGGGCCAGCAGCGACTCGGCGCCCGCGTACGCCTCCAGGCAGCCGGGCGCCCCGCAGCGGCAGCGGCGCCCGCGCACCCGTACCGTCAGATGCCCCCACTCGACCGCGCGGCCCTGCTCCACCTCGGGGGTGACCAGGCAGGCGCCGACGCCCGAGCCGAAGAGCACCACCAGGGCGTTGCGCGCGCCGCGCCCGGCGCCGAACCACATCTCGGCCTGGCCGAGCGTCTTGGCGCCGTTGTCGATGAAGTACGGCACGGTCTCGGGGAGCCCGGAGGTGGCCCGGAGCAGCCGCTCCAGCGGGACGGCGTCCCAGCCGATGGTCTGGCCGTGCACCACGGCACCCCGGTCCGCGGTGTGCTCCACGATGCCGGGTACGCCCACCCCGACCCCGAGCAGCCGCTCGGGCCGCGCCCCCTCGGCGGCCAGCACCTCGGCGACGCCGTCCCGGATGTGGCCGGTGATGTCGTCCACGTCGTAGCCGGGGCGGGTCAACGGGCGGTCGGCGCGGGCGAGTTCGGTGAGAGCCAGGTCGAACAGCTCGACGCGGACGCGGGTCTCCCCGACGTCCACGCCGATCATCTGGCCGCTGTGCGGGGCGACCCGGAGCAGGGTGCGGGGGCGGCCGCCGTCGGAGTCGACGCTGCCGGCCTCCTCCACGAGTCCGTCGGCGATGAGGTCGGCCACGACGTTGCTCACCGAGCCTGAGCTGAGTCCGGTGGCCGGGCCCAGCTCGAAGCGGCTGAGGGGGCCGTCGAAGTACAGCCTGTGCAGCACGGCCGTGCGGTTGCCCCGCCTCAGATCGCGTACCGTGCGCCCGTTCCGCCCCGCCATGTGGCCCCTTCCGACCCGTGCCCGACCTGCAACATACCCTTCGGAGCAGGCCGGGCACGACTTCGCGGGCCCCCTTATTTCATGCTGTGAGATTTCCAGGGGGTGCGGGTGGGGCGGGTGCGGCTCAGCCGGCCGCGTACACGTCCTCCACATAGCGCCCCGCGCCCACCAGCTCGTCAAGCCAGCGGGTCGCCGCCGTCTCGTCCGCGCCGGGGGTGCGCTCGCGGTACAGGGTGCGGAACGCCTCGCGGACACCGGGTGCCATGCGGGCGCCGTCGCCGCAGACGTAGACCCGGGCCCCGGCGCCGAGCAGGTCCCAGACCTCGTCGGCCTCGGCGGCGATCCGGTGCTGGACGAACCGCGCGCCGTCGACCGGGGCCGCGCTGAAGGCGGGGCGCAGCGAGACGGCTCCGGCGGCCTCGGCGGCGGCCAGTTCCCCGGCGTGCAGATAGTCGGCATCGGGCGCGTCGCAGCCGAAGTAGAGCAGCGCGGGCGGGAGTTCGGCGCCCTCGGCACGGGCGGCGGCCCGGTCCATGACCACGCCCCGGAACGGCGCGAGTCCGGTGCCGGCCGCGATCAGCACGACGGGGGTGGAGGTGTCGGTGCGGAACGCCTCCCGGCAGGGCTGGACCCGGGCGTACACCGTGTCGCCGGGTGCGATGCCGGCCAGGTGGCCCGAACCGGTGCCCCGGTAGCGGCCGTTGCCGGAGCGGGCGGGGGCGTCGAGCACGGAGACCATGAGGTCGGCGTGGTGCGGGTCGGCGGCCGGGGAGGAGGAGATCGAGTAGTGCCGGGGGCGCAGCGGGGTGAGCAGGTCGAGCAGGCGGGGCCAGTCGAGGGCCTCGCGCAGGGCGGGGTGGTCCTCCAGGAGTTCGAGCAGGGTGCGCGGGTCGTCGCCGGTGAGGGCGGCGAGGGCGGCGCGCTCGGGCGGGCAGGGGTTGGCGGCGGCGAGCAGTTCGCGCTGGCGCGCGGTGGGCCGCTCCTGCAACTCGACGTGCCGGGTGAGGAGTTCGCGCACGGTGAGCGGGCGGTCCACGGCCAGGCCGTCACGGCGCGGGCGGGTGGCGCGGATGTCGAGCACCGTGTCCGGGTGGGCGCCGAGCGCGGCCAGGGCCCGCTCCACGGTGCCGGGGGCGTTGACCGGGAGCACGGTGAGGTGGTCGGCGGTGCGGTAGGTGACGCCGTCGGGCAGGGCGACGCGCAGGAACCGCTTGACGCGCGGGTGTCCGGGCGCGGTGAGGTCGTACGCCTCGGTGACGGTCATCGGGACCAGCTCGTGCCGCTCGGCGAGGGCGTCCAGCGGGCCGCCGGTCAGGGCGCGGACCTCGTAGGCGTTCTCGGGCTCGTCGGCCGGGGCGGTGGCGTCGGGGTCGCCGTACTCGGTGAGCAGGGCGATGCGCAGGCCGGCGGTGTAGTCGCGGACGGCGCCGGTGAGGTCGCCGGAGGCGTCGGCGGCGGCGCGCGGGGTGAGCCGGGTGGCGCCCAGCTCGGCGAGGCGGGCGTCGATACGGGTCGGCATGTGCTGGTAGGTCGCGGCCCAGTTGCGATCGCCGACGCCGAGCACGGTGTAGGTGACCCCGCTGAGGTCGTGCTCGCCCTCCAGCCAGGCGGCGAAGGCGACGGCGTCGTCGGTGGGGCGGCCGTTGTAGGAGGCGGCGGCGATGACCACGGGCCGGTCGGTGGGCAGGCCGTCGGCGTACGCGTCCAGCGGGGCGACCTCGGTGGCGCAGCCGAGGGCCGCGGCCTCGTCCGCGAGCTGTCCGGCGAACTCGCGGCAGGTGCCGTAGTTGCTGCCGTGCAGGAACAGGGCGGCGGTGCCGGGGCGGACGCGGGCGGGGAGCGCCTGGGCGCCGGTGTCCTCGGCGGGGGTCACGGCGGCGGCGCCGGGCAGCGGGGAGTGGACGCGGTCGGCGTCGGTGCGCGGGGTCAGGGTGAGGGTGAAGCCCTCGGGCTTGAGGGTGAGGGTCTCCTTGATGTCCAGCGCGTAGTCGGCGTGGTCGTGCAGCCGGTAGCGGTGGACCAGCATGGCGAGCAGCATGGTCGCCTCGTGCAGTGCGAACTGTCGCCCGATGCAGGCGCGTTCACCGGTGCCGAAGGGCTTGAAGGCGTGCACCGGGCGGGCCGCCTCGGCCTCGGCGGTGAAGCGGTCGGGGTCGAACAGCTCGGGGTTGTCGCCCCAGACGGGCTGGCGGTGCAGCATCGGCACCAGCACGCTGACCGCCTGTCCGGCGCGCAGCGGGACCCGCCCGCCGAGCAGGGTGTCCTCGCGGGCCTCCCGGCTGAAGGCGGCGGCGGTCGGCCACAGCCGGAGCGCCTCGTTGAGCACCTGCCGGGTGTAGGTGAGCCTGCCGATGTCGTCGTAGGACGGCTCGGGGTCGGCGGTGTCGCCCCACAGGGCGTCGGCCTCGCGCTGGACCATGCGGAGCGCGGTGGGGTGCTTGGCCAGGTAGTACAGGGCGAAGGACATCGCGCCGGAGGTGGTCTCGTGGCCGGCGATGAGGAAGGTGATGACCTGGTTGCGGATGTTCGCCAGGTCCAGGGTGGTGCCGTCGGTGGGGTGCTGGGCGGTGAGCATCAGCCCGAGCAGGTCGGTGGCCTCGCTCTGGTCGGTGCCGGTGCGGGCGGCGATGACCTCGTCCACGACTCCGGCGAGGAAGTCGGCGTCCTCGCGGAAGGCGGCGTCCGCCTCGGTGTAGTCGCCGCCCGGCACGCGGGCCAGGCGGGTCATGCTCCACTGGAGGCAGCGCACCATCGACTCGACGAAGGGGTGCGGCTCGGCACGCTCGAAGGAGCCGAAGTCGTAGTCGAACCCGGCGAGGCCGATGGTGTCGAGCGTCATCCGGGTCATGTCGTCGGGGACGTTCACCGGCTGCCCGGTACGGGCCGAGCGGTCCCATGCCTCGATGAGCCGCCGGGCCACCTTCAGCATCACCGGGTGGTAGGCGCGCATGGAGCCGAGCGCGAAGGCGGGCATCAGGATGTCGTGGGCCTTGGCCCAGTTCGGTTCGTCGTTGTAGGCGGTGAACAGCCCGTCGGCGGCGAAGGCGCGCACGTTCTCCAGCGCGGGCCCGATGTGCTTGGTGAACCGGTCCTCGTCGGCGAGGTCGGCGATCAGGTCGGCGTCGGCTACGAAGAGGGCGTCGCGCCCGTGCAGGCGGCGCACCAGCACCGGTCCGTGGGTCCGCATCAGCTCCATGACCTGCTGGATGGGGGTGCGGGTCGGTCCGGTGGCGGAGATGTCGACGACCGGGACGCCGGTGAGTGCGGGGGGTTCGGGGTGCGGTGCGGTGGGGGGCATGCGCGGCAACTGCCTTTCGCGGGGCTGGCGTTTCGCGTGGGGGCTGGCTTCTTCCAGCGTGCTCCCGCCGGGGAGGGCGGCCGGGCCGGGGCACTACACGAACGTGCAGTGGAAAGTGGGTGCGGAGCCTTGCGCACCGGCTCCCCTTCGCACCCTAAGTTGCCGCTGACCTGGGTTTTCGTCTTGGATGGTGGGGACGGTACGGCATCTTGGGAGGCTGGCGTGGAGTGGGGGCTGGCGGATGCCGTGGTGTGGCGCAACCGGGCCCTGATGCTGTTCGACCGGGTCGCGGTGCCGGTCGCGGTCTGCGACGTGTACGGCAAGGTGCTGATGGCCAACCCGGCGATGGCCGCCGAGTGCGGAACGTCACCGGGGCGGCTGCGCGGCTGTGACGTGCTGGAGCTGTTCCGCCCCGAGGAGGCCGGCCAGGTCGCGCGGATCGCCCAGGCGCTGCGGCTGCGGCACCGCTCCCGCTACCAGATCTCGGTGAGCTGGAGCGCGCCCGGCGGGACCGAGCGGTACGGGGAGCTGACCGCCGACCCGGTGAGCGACTCCACGGACGAGACCCCGGCGCTGCTGGTGATGCTCCGGGTGCTCGGGGAGAGCGAGCCGGAGACCGTTCCCGGCCCGGAGCCCGTCACCCCGGTCGAGGGCGCGGTGCTGGCGCTGCTGGCGCAGGGCGCCACGACCGGCCGGGCCGCCCGTGAGCTGGGCCTGAGCCGGGACGGTGTCGCCTATCACCTGCGCCGCCTGTCGGCCCGCTGGCACGCGGCCAACCGCACCGAGCTGGTCGCCCGCGCCTACGCCCTGGGCGTGCTCGCGCCGGGCGTGTGGCCTCCCCGGGTACGGGATGCCGGGGCCGAGTAGGGGACGGCACGCGGAAAACCGTTTGGCCCCGCGCCCGGGCGCTCTATACCCTCGGAAACCTAGACCCCCTAGGCTCATGGCTACAGCAGAAGGAATCCTCCGATGCGACCCCTCACCGAGCAGGACATCCGCGCCTCCTTCGTCAACTGCTCCAAGGGCGACGCCAAGCGGCTGACCGTCCCCCGCGACCTGACCGAACGCCCCTGGGACGACCTGGACTTCCTGGGCTGGCGCGACCCGGGCGCGCCGGACCGCAGCTACCTCGTGCTCGAACGCGACGGGGGCCTCGCCGGCATCGCGCTGCGCTGTCCGACGGTCCGGCGCGGCTCCCAGCACCGCAGCATGTGCTCGGTGTGCCTGACGACCCATCGCGGCGGCGGGGTCTCCCTGATGACCGCCCGCAAGGCCGGGCCGGCGGGCCGCGAGGGCAACTCGGTCGGCGTGTACATGTGCGCCGACCTGGCGTGTTCCCTGTATGTCCGGGGGAAGAAGGTGCCGGAGTCGGGGAGCAGGTTCGAGGAGAGCCTCACGACGGAGGAGCAGATCGCCCGAGCGCGCGGCAATCTGGCCGCCTTCGTCGAGCGCCTGTACGTCTGAGGGGCGCCCCTTTCGCGTACACGGTGCTCGAACGGCCCCGTTCGGCACGGTTACGGAAAGGGAAGACGCCAAAGGATGCCAGACGTACGGAAGTGGACGGACGCGCAGGCGCGACGCAAGTGGGCCGACGCGCTGCGCCGCCTGGTCGCGCGCCGCCGGGAGCCGGTGGTCGTCCAGACACTGCGGTCGGCCGCCGCGGCCACGGTCGCCTATGTGATCGCGCTCAAGCTCAGCCCGGAACCGGCGCCGCTGACCGCGCCCCTGACGGCGCTGCTGGTCGTCCAGGTCACCTTCTTCGCCACCCTCACCAACGGCATCCGCCGGGTGAACGCGGTGGTGACGGGCGTGCTGGTCGCCATCGTCTTCAGCCTCCTGGTCGGCCTGACCTGGTGGAGCCTGGCCCTGCTGCTGGTGGCCGCGCTGAGCGTGGGTCATCTGGTGCGCGTGGACGAGTACGTGAACGAGGTGGCGATCAGCGCGATGCTCGTGCTCGGCGTCACCACCGTCGGGTTCACCGCGTGGGCGCGGATCGTGGAGACCCTGATCGGCGCCATCATCGGCATGGCCTGCAATCTGCTGCTGCCGCCCCCGGTGTGGGTGGACGCGGCCGGGCGGTCCATCGAGTGGCTGGCCCGCCGGCTGCGTCAGCTCATGCTCCGGATGGGTGAGGAGGCCGCGGGCTCCATCCCCTGGCAGCGGGCCGCCGAACGGCTGCACGAGGCGCGCCGGCTGGACCACGACATCATCCAGGTCGACGCCGCCCTGCGGCAGGCCGAGGAGAGCCTGCGGCTCAACCCGCGCGTCAAGGAGGGCCTGCTGCACCGGGTGGTGCTGCGCACCGGTCTGGACACCCTGGAGATCTGCACGGTCGTCCTGCGGGTACTGGCCCGCTCCTTCACCGACCTGGCCAAGGCGCGCGGCGCCAAGGAGCTCTTCCCGCCGCCGATCGGGCAGACCGTGGAACAGGTGCTGTCCGAGATCGCGGACGCGGTGGTGAGCTTCGCGGTCCTGGTGACCACCGACCTGAGCGCCAACGCCGAGTCGGCCGAGTCGCGGCTGACCGCCGAGCTGCACACGGCCGCCGCCACCCGTGACCGGCTCGCGGAGCAGCTCGTCGAGCATGTCCAGGAGGACCGCGAGGACTGGCAGTTGCTCGGCGCGATCCTCACCGAGATCAACCGGATCATCGACGAGCTGGACACCGAGCACCGCAGCCGCCGCCTGCTGGAGGAACTGGACCGGGTCTCCCGCCAGCAACGCGCGAAGATGCCCCGCGTGAACCGCCTGCGCCAGCGCCTGGGCGTCCAGGAGGACCTGTGGCGGAACCGTACGGGGGTCGGCGGGCGTTCTGGGTGACGGGACACCGGACGACCGGTGCCGGGACTTGACGGGGGTGGGCCGATGGCCGGGCGGGCCGGGGTGCGGATCGAGGGGAACACGCTGCGGCTGGGCGACGGGGTGGTGGTGCGCTTCGTGCGCACCCTGCGGCTGCCGGAGCGGGGTACGCATCCGCTGCCGCCGGGGCTGGGCGAGTTCCCGCTGCGCCGGGTGGCGGACCACGCCGACCGGGTGCCGCAGGCGTGGCGGGCGCGGGGCGGGGTGCTGCTGCCGATGTACCTGCGCGAGGCGATGTGGCTCAGCTTCTCCGGGACGACGGAACCGGCCGCCCTCCAGGTCGGCGTCGGCAAGGTGTGCGCGGTCTCCGGCAAGCCCTGGCAAGCCGCGCTGGCACGCGACCCGCAGAACTACCTCACGCTCCCCCGCCAGCCCTGGCTGGACGGCATCAACTCCGGCAAGGGCACCGTCCGCCAGTTCGTCGCCGTACCCCTCGGGCTCGGCGCGACCGTGGAGGGCCAGGTGACCGGCGAGGAGACCTGGGGCGGGGTGCAGTTGCAGGCGTACGGGCTGCGCCCGGAGGCGCTCGCCCGGTGGCGGGAGGCCCAGCGTGCCAGGAGCGCGCCGCTCGCCGGGGGTTACGGCGCCCCGCCCGCCTTCGCCGCCCCGGCACCGGGCGCCGCTCCCCGGCAGGCGGCGGCGATGGGTCTGGGCGTGGGCGGCTCCATGCGCCAGGAGGTGTACCGGGACGAACGCCCCGCGTCGGACTGGTCCGACGCCCCGGCCGGCCGGGTCTTCGTCCACCTGGTCACTCCGCCCGAGTGGCGCCGCATCACCGGCGAGGAACCCCCGCCCTCCCCCGTGGACCGGGCCGCCTACACCAGGGCGGGCCTGCCCTGGTTCGAGCACTACGACGACGAGGCCGGCGACCTCTCCCCCGCCGGACCCCTGAAGCCGGTGCGCCCGGTGGGCGACTGGCTGGGCGACGACCTGGACCCCTGGGAGCAGCCGGCGCCGGGTCAGGTGGTCCCGCTGAAGGACGCGCCGGGCAGGCCGGTGGCCGACGGGGACTGGTGAGCACGCGCCCCGTCTTGCCTTCGGCGCCCGGTCCGCGACAGGGTGGCCACGGTGACGGGGGAGCATTCGAGGGACGGTGGGGACATGGACGCGCGGACGAATTGGGACGGCTGGAGCAGGCGGCGCTTCGTCGGCGCCATGGCGGGCACGGCCGCCGTCGTGACGGTCCCCGCGCCCGCCGCACCGCCCCCGGACGCCGCTCCGGCACCCCACCGCCCGCAGGCCGCACCGGGTCCCCGCCCGCTGTACCTGGGCACCTACACCTCCGTCGAGGGCGGCGGCAAGGGCGTGACCGTGGCGAAGTACGACCCGGTCTCCGGCGCGGTCACCGACGCGGAGTCGCTGGCCGAGATCCCCGACCCGTCGTACGTCACGGTCCACCCGGACGGGCACACGCTGTACGCGGTCGACGAGCGCGAGGACGGCGCGGTGACCGCCGTACGGCTGGCGGACGGTCAGGTGCTGGGCAGCCGGAGCACGGGCGGTTCGGGGCCCTGCCATCTGTCGGTGCACCCCGGCGGGCGCTGGCTGCTGAGCGCGAACTACGGCTCGGGCAGTGTCGCCGTGCATCCCCTGGACGCCTCGGGCGCGCTGGGTGAGCGCACCGCGCTGGTCACGCACTCCAGCCCGGCGCCGGGACCGGGCCAACAGGGGCCGCACGCGCACCAGTTCATCACCAGCCCGGACGGCGGCCATGTGCTCTCCGTCGACCTGGGCACCGACACCGTCTACACCTACCGGCTGGACACCGACCACGGCACGCTGACCGAGGTCTCCCAGGCACACACCCGGCCGGGCGCCGGCCCGCGTCATCTGACGTTCCATCCGAACGGGCGGTACGCGTACCTGGCCAACGAGGTGGACGACACGGTGGCAGTCTGCGCGTACGACCCGGAGACCGGGCGGCTGACCGTGGGCGAGCCGCAGTCCTCGGGGGTGACCGGGGACGCCACCAACTACCCGGCGCAGTTCGTGGTGACGCCGGGCGGCGGCTTCGCCTTCCTCGCCAACCGGGGGCACGACAGCGTCGCCCGGTACGCCGTCGAGGAGGACGGCGCCCGGCTGCGGCTGCTGGACACGGTGCCGGTGGACGGGGACTTCCCCCGCCAGCTCGCGCTCGCCCCGGACGGGCGACTGCTGTTCGCGGCGAACCAGCGCTCCGGCACGGTGAGCGTGTTCCACGTCGACACCGGTACCGGAGCGCTCAGCCTCGCGGGTGAGCCGTTCGCGTCACCGGTCGCCGTCTGCGCGGTGCCGCTGTAGGGCGCGCGGGCAGGAAGCGGCACCGGCCTGGGTGAGCAGCGCGTGCATGCGCTCGGTGAGCTGGGAGACGTCGTCGGCGGGCGTGTGGAACGCCAGCCGTACGTCGCCGTGGGCGCGGGCGCGCTCGACGCGCAGGGTGAGCCCGTGCCGGTCCACCGCGAGCGGTGCCACCCGGGTCACGGCGTGCAGGCTCTCCGGCCGGACCAGCCGGGTGAGCCGCTCCACCGCGTCCGGGTGGGAGTCGGCGAGGTGGGTGAGCAGCTGCGCCTCGGCGGTGGCCAGCGGGTCGGGCCGGGCGGCCGCGTACTCCGCCGACTCGATCAGCACCGCCCCCGACGGCCGGCGCAGCACCACGCGGGTGGGCGTGAACAGCAGCCGCGCGCCGCGCCGGGAGAACCAGCCGGCGAGCCACAGCCGGGCCCGGATGCGCCGGCGCACCGGTACGGGCGCCACGTCGGCGAACTCCAGCACCGCGGTGGGCTCGCCGCGCGGGGCGCACAGCGCGGCGGCGAACAGGGCGCTGTCCTCGGGCACGTCGAGCAGCACCCCGCCGTCGCCGGTCACGGTGTGCGCGCCGACGTACTCCTCGCGGGCGCCGTCCGCGGTCACCGCACACGACCACGCGGCGGCAAGGACCGACCGCGCCCGCTCCGCCGCTCCGGGCCCTGCCGCCCAGTCCTGCGTGTCACCCATCCCGTGCCCTCCTTAGGTAAGCCTTGCCTAACCTATCGAAGATCCGGGCATACGCCAACCACGCCGCCCCGATCGGGTGACGTGCACGGAGTTACGGAAACCCGCCGTCAGGCGATGGCGCCGAGCAGCGCCCGCGCGCACAGCTCGCGCACCTGGCCCCGGCCGGGTTCACCTTCGCGCAGCCACTCCAGGCAGACGGCGGTGGTGAAGGCGAGCCAGCCGCGCACGGCGAGCCGGGCCTGCGGGGAGCCCTCGAAGGCGGACCCGAACTCGGGGTCGGCGGCCAGCGCGGCGAGGATCTGCCGCTCCTGCGCGGCCAACGCACGCTGATAGACCCGGCGTACGGCCTGGTCGCCGGCCGCGTCGGCGCGGTGGAAGGCGCGGAAGCCGTGGGCGTGCGCCTCGACGTACCCGAGGTAGGCGTCCAGACCGGCGCCGAGCTGCTCGCGGACCGGCACACCGGGCACGGCGGCGGTCATCCGGAGCATGCGCTCGCTCTCCCGCTCCACCACGGCGGCGAAGAAGTCCCGCTTGGTCGGGAAGTAGTGGTACAGCAGCCCCCGGGACACCCCGGCGATCTCGGCGACCCGCTCGATCCACACGTCGTCGTACGGGCTCTCGGAGAACAACCGCGCCCCGACCGCCAGCAGTTGCTCGCGGCGCTCCTCGGTGCTCAGCCGGCGCCGGGCGCGTTCCCCCTGGTTGGCGGCCATGCCGTCACCCTACTGGACGTGTTGCTTGACGTGGGTTCAGTAGGCGGACCAGACTGCCAGCACTATTGAACTCGCGTTCAACACGCGGGTGCTGGACACACAACAGGCCGCCGGATCAAGGGAGATCACGTCATGGCCGAGACGACCGGGGCCGGGCTGCCCAAGGGGTTCCGGGGTGCCGAGCAGGGCTGGCCGGAGCTGGACCGCATCCCGCATCCGCCCCGCAGGCTCCCGCTGCTCGGTGACGTCCTGGGCGTCGACCGGCGCACCCCGCTCCAGGACTCGATGCGGCTCGCCCGCGAACTGGGCCCGATCTTCCGGCGCCGGGTGCTGAACCGGGAGTTCGTGTTCCTGTGGGGCGCGAAGCCGGCCGCCGACATGGCGGACGAGACCCGGTTCGCCAAGCACGTCGGCCTCGGGGTGGCCAACCTGCGCCCGGTGGCCGGGGACGGGCTGTTCACCGCGTACAACCACGAGCCCAACTGGCAGTTGGCGCACGATGTGCTGGCGCCCGGCTTCAGCCGGGAGGCGATGGCCGGGTACCACACGATGATGCTGGCGGTCGCGGGCCGGCTGACCGGCCACTGGGACCGCGAACTGGCGGCCGGGCGCACGGTGGACGTGCCCGGCGACATGACCCGGCTGACGCTGGAGACCATCGCCCGCACCGGCTTCGGGCACGACTTCGGCTCCTTCGAGCGCGACCGGCCGCACCCCTTCGTCACCGCCATGGTCGGCACCCTCGCCCACGCCCAGCGGCTCAACAGCCTGCCGATGCCCCCGGTACTCCAGCGGCGGGCCGCCCGGCGCAACGCCGCCGACATCGCCTACCTGGACGACACGGTCGACGCCCTGGTGGCCGCCCGCCGCGACTCCGGGCGCGGGGAGGGCGACCTGCTGGACCGGATGCTGGAGACGGCCCACCCGGTGACCGGGGAGCGGCTGTCGGCGGAGAACGTCCGCAAGCAGGTGATCACGTTCCTGGTCGCGGGCCACGAGACCACCTCCGGCGCCCTCTCGTTCGCCCTGTACTACCTCGCCGAGCACCCCGAGATCGCCGCCCGCGCCCGCGCCGAGGTGGACCGGGTCTGGGGCGACACCCCCGAGCCGGGCTACGACCAGGTGGCCCGGCTGCGCTATCTGCGCCGGGTGCTGGACGAGTCGCTGCGGCTGTGGCCGACGGCGCCCGCCTTCGCCCGGGAGGCCACGGAGGACACCGTGCTGGCCGGCGAGCACCCGATGCGCCGGGGCGGCTGGGCGCTGGTGCTCACCCCGATGCTGCACCGCGACCCCGAGGTCTGGGGCGAGGACGCCGAGCGGTTCGACCCGGACCGCTTCGACGCCAAGGCGGTACGGGCCCGCCCACCGCACACCTTCAAGCCGTTCGGCACCGGCGCGCGGGCCTGCGTGGGACGCCAGTTCGCCCTGCACGAGGCCACGTTGGTGCTCGGCCTGCTGCTGCGCCGGTACGAGCTGATCCCCGACCCCGGCTACCGTCTGAAGGTCACCGAGCGCCTGACGCTGATGCCGGACGGCCTGCGCCTGGGCCTGGAGCGCCGGAAGGCCCCCGTCGCCGCTCCGGCCGCCGCTCCCGGGCCGGACGCCGGGTCAGCGGGACGCTGCCCAGTGCGCGGGACGGACGAGTGAGGCCGGCAGCCGGGTGCCGGGTCCCCCTCGGGCGGCGTTGACCTGCGGCTGGGTGAGGAACAGGGCGCCGGTGAGGTCGGCGCCGGTCAGCTCGGCGCCGCGCAGATCCGCGCCGATCAGGTCGGCCTGCCGCAGATCGGCCCCGGTCAGGTCGGCTCCGATGAGGCAGGCACCGCGCAGGCTGACCCCGCGCAGATCGGCGCCCTTGAGCTTGGCGCCCGCCAGATCCGCGCCCCGACGGTCCCGGCCCTTCCTCCGGCCCTTGCGGGCCAGCTCCGACGCCTGAAGCAACAGTTCCGCCACCTCGTGCCAGTGCTCGGCCGGGTCCAGCACGGCAAGTTCCTCGGGCTGCCGCGCGGCAAGGCGCTCGGTCTGTTCCAACGCGCGCCGCAGCTCCGGGTGGAGGGGCCGGGCGGCGTCGAGGCCGAGGGCCTCGGTGAGGTACCAGAGCAGCTCGTGCAGGCGCCGGACCACCGGGAACACCTCGAACATCTGCCGGGCGTGCTCCTTGCCGCCCGTGCGCCAGTCCCGGCCGCCGAAGGTGACCTGGGAGACGCGCTGGCCCGCGCCGAAGCAGTCGTACACCGTGCACCCGGCGTAGCCCTTGGGGCGCAGCTCGGTGTGAATGCCGCAGGCGTGGTCCTCGCGCAGGTTGGCGCAGGGCTTCCCGGCGGGCTTGCCGTGCGCGAAGTCGGCGGAGCGGGCGAAGGGCAGGGCGACGCAGCAGAGGCCGAAGCAGTCGGCGCAGTCGGCGCGCAGGAGGGGTATGTGATCAGGCATCGCGGCCAGGGTACGGGCTCTGGCTACGCTGCCCCTGTCCGATCTCCGAGGCCCGAGGAGCCGCGATGCGTGTCGCCCTGTTCCTGACCTGTGTCAACGACACGCTCTACCCGGACACCGGCCGCGCCGTGGTGAGACTCCTCGGCCGCCTCGGGGTCGACGTCGACTTCCCCCTGGCACAGACCTGTTGCGGCCAGGCCCACTACAACACCGGCTACCGCCACGAGACGGAACCGCTGGCCCGGCACCACGCGGAGGTCTTCGGGGAGTACGACGCGATCGTCACGCCGTCGGGTTCGTGCGCGGCGATGGTCCGCGAGCTGTACCCGAGGCTGGGCGAGCGGGCCCGCGCCGAGGGACGCGGGGAGGAACTGGCCGGCGTACTGGCGCCGGTGGTGCCGAAGACGTACGAGCTGACGGAGTTCCTGGTGGACGTGCTGGGCGTCACCGATGTCGGCGCCGTCTATCCGCACAAGGTCACCTACCATCCCACCTGTCACGGCCTGCGCTCGCTGGGTCTCGGCGACCGGCCGCGCCGGCTGCTGGAGGCCGTGCGCGGTCTTGAGCTGGTCGAGCTGCCCGGCGCCGACGAGTGCTGCGGGTTCGGCGGCACCTTCGCGGTCAAGAACGCCGGGGTGTCGGCGGCGATGGGCGCGGACAAGATGCGCAACGCGGAGTCGACCGGCGCGGAGGTGCTGTGCGCGGCCGACAACTCGTGCCTGATGCACCTGGGTGGCACGATGAGCCGGGCGGGCTCCGTGGTGCGACCGGTGCACATCGCGGAGATCCTGGCGAGCACGGAGGAGGAACCGGCCCGGTGAACGAGACCTTCGTCGGAATGCCCGCCTTTCCCGAGGCGGCACGGGAAGCGCTGGACGACACCACCCTGCGCGGCAATCTGCGGCACGCCACCCACACCATCCGCGCCAAGCGCGCGGCGACCGTGGCGGAGGTGTCCGACTGGGCGGAGCTGCGCGAGGCGGGCAGCCGGATCAAGGAGCACACGCTCCGCCATCTCGACCGCTATCTGGAGCAGTTGGAGGAGTCGGTCACCGCGGCGGGCGGCACGGTCCACTGGGCGGCGGACGCGGCGGAGGCCAACCGGATCGTCACCGAACTCGTCCGGGAGACCGGCGAGTCGGAGGTCGTGAAGGTCAAGTCCATGGCCACACAGGAGATCGGGCTCAACGAAGCCCTGGAAGCGGCCGGCATCCGGGCCTACGAGACCGATCTCGCCGAGCTGATCGTGCAGTTGGGCGAGGACCGCCCCTCGCACATCCTGGTCCCGGCCATCCACCGCAACCGGGCCGAGATCCGCGACATCTTCCGTACCGCGATGGCCGGTTGGGGCCGTCCGGCGCCCGAGGGGCTGTCCGACCGTCCGGCCGAGCTGGCGGAGGCGGCGCGGCTGCATCTGCGGGAGAAGTTCCTGCGGGCCAAGGTGGGGGTTTCCGGGGCCAACTTCATGGTGGCGGAGACCGGCACGATGGTGGTCGTGGAGTCCGAGGGCAACGGGCGGATGTGCCTGACCCTGCCCGAGACCCTGATCTCGGTGGTCGGCATCGAGAAGGTCGTCCCCACCTGGCGTGACCTGGAGGTCTTCCTCCAGACCCTCCCCCGCTCCTCCACGGCCGAGCGGATGAACCCGTACACCAGCATGTGGACCGGCACGACCGACGGCGACGGACCCCGTGCCTTCCACCTCGTGCTGCTGGACAACGGACGCACCGACACCCTCGCCGACGAGGTCGGCCGCCAGGCGCTGCGCTGCATCCGCTGCTCGGCCTGCCTCAACGTCTGCCCGGTGTACGAGCGCGCGGGCGGCCACGCCTACGGCTCGGTCTACCCCGGCCCGATCGGCGCCATCCTCAGCCCCCAACTGCGCGGCACGGCAAGCGAGATCGACGTCTCGCTGCCGTACGCGTCCTCGCTGTGCGGTGCCTGCTACGAGGTGTGCCCGGTCGCCATCGACATCCCCGAGGTACTGGTCCGGCTGCGCGAGCGGGTCGTGGAGGGTGGTCCGGCGGTACGTGAGGGCAACCGGGTGGTGCTGCGGCCGGCCCGGGGGCACGCGGCGGAACGGGCGGCCATGCGGGCGGCCCGCTGGACCTTCACCCACCCCGGCGCCCTGCGCACCGGCCAGCGCCTCGCCTCCCGCGCCCGCCGTCTGCGCCCGCGCACCCTGCCGGGGCCCGGCGCGGCCTGGACGGCCACGCGCGATCTGCCGGAGGTGCCGGCCGAGCCGTTCCGGGACTGGTGGGAACGCACCCGAGGCGGCAAGGAGGAGACGACGTGAGCGACCGGGAACGCGTCCTGGGCCGGGTCCGGCGCGCGCTGGCCGACGTACCCGAGGACGACACGCCGTACGAGCGGGCGGTCCCGCGTGACTACGCGCGCGAGCACGGCACGCGGACGGTCGCGGAGACGGTGGAGCTGCTGGCGGAGAACCTGGCGGACTACCGGGCCGTGGTGCACCGGTGCGCGGAGGCGGAGCTGCCCGCGCTGCTCGCCCGTCTGCTGGTGGCGCGGGGCGCCCGGAAGGTGCTGGCGCCGGACGGACTCCCGTCGGCGTGGCTGGCGGATGCCGACCTCGTGGCCGTCCCGGACCTGGCGGCGAGCACCCCGTACGAGCTGGACGCCGTGGACAGCGTGGTCACCGGCTGCGCGGTGGCCGTCGCCGAGACCGGCACCCTCGTGCTGGACGGCGGGCCCGGTCAGGGGCGCCGCCGGATCACCCTGGTGCCGGACCACCACATCTGTGTGGTCCGCGTTCCCGAGCAGGTCGTGGCGTCCGTACCGCAGGCCCTCGAACGCCTCTCCCCCACCCGCCCGTTGACCTGGATCTCCGGCCCCTCGGCCACCAGCGACATCGAGCTGGACCGGGTGGAGGGGGTACACGGGCCGCGCACACTGGAGGTCGTGCTGGCCGGGGTCATCCCTTCGGTCGGCGGGACCGGGCAGGCGGACGGGACCCCGGCTAGCGTGGGGGAATGATCCGGTTCGAGCAGGTCAGCAAGCGCTACCCGGACGGTACGACGGCCGTGGACGACCTCTCCTTCGAGGTGTCCGAGGGCGAACTCGTCACGCTGGTCGGCCCCTCGGGCTGCGGCAAGACGACCACCATGATGATGGTGAACCGGCTGATCGAGCCCACCGCGGGCCGGATCGTCGTGGACGGCGAGGACATCGCGGGGGTCGATCCGGTCCGGCTGCGCCGCCGGATCGGGTACGTCATCCAGCAGGTCGGCCTCTTCCCGCACCGCACGGTGCTGGACAACACCGCGACCGTGCCGTCCCTGCTCGGCTGGAAGCGGGCCAAGGCGCGGGAACGCGCAGCCGAGCTGCTGGACCTGGTCGGCCTGGACCCCAGGACGTTCGGCGCCCGGTACCCGGAGCAGCTCTCCGGCGGCCAGCGGCAGCGGGTCGGGGTGGCGCGGGCGCTCGCGGCCGACCCGCCGGTGCTGCTGATGGACGAGCCGTTCGGCGCGGTCGACCCGGTGGTGCGGGAGCAGTTGCAGGACGAGTTCCTGCGCATGCAGCAGGCGGTGCGCAAGACGGTGCTGCTGGTCACGCACGACATCGAGGAGGCGGTCCGCCTCGGCGACCGGATCGCGGTGTACGGCGCCGGCCGCATCGAGCAGTACGACACTCCCGGCGCGGTGCTGGGCGCCCCCGCGACCCCGTACGTCGCCGGGTTCGTCGGCGCCGACCGGGGTCTGAAGCGGCTGTCGGTGACCGCGATCGAGCCGGACGACCTGGAACAGCCCCCGGTGGCCCGCCCGGACGAGCCCGCCGGGAACGCGGCCCGGCGGCTGCGCGAGGAGGGCGCCCGCTGGGCGGTCGTCCTGGACACGGACGGCGACCTGCACGGCTGGGTCGGCCTGGAGGAACTGGCGGCGGGCGGCACGGTCGGCGAACTGGCCCACCGGATGACGGCCTGGGTCCCGGTGGGCGCCCCGCTGAAGCAGGCGTTCGGCGTGATGCTCCAGTACGACGCCGGGTGGGTCGCGGTGCTGGACGGCTCCCGCCTGCTGGGCGTGCTGACCCCGGCCAAGCTGCACGAGGCGCTGCGCCGGTCGGTGGACGCGGACGCGCTGGGGGTGGCGCGGGGTCAGGTGCCGTTCGACTCGGTGTCGGACGCGTAGGTCACTTGATCAGGCCGTGCTTTTCCAGGTACGCGCGGGCCACGTCGGCGGGCAGCCGGCGCCAGCTGTCGACCTGCTGGTTCATGTCGGCGAGGTCCTGCGTGGTGAGGACGTCGTTGAGCTTGCCGAGCGCCTTGGCGACCCGCTCGCTGCCGGCGCGGGCGCGGTTGACGACGGGGACGATGTAGTCGGCGTTCTGGAGGTGCTTGTCGTCGGCGAGCAGCACCAGGCCGAAGGAGCCGAGGGTGGCGTCCGTGGTGGTGGTCAGCACCATCTGGTCCCGCCCGGACTGCACGGCCTGCTTGGCCGGGGTGGTGCCGACGCCCTTGGGATCGACGGCGGTGATGTCGATCCCGTACACCTTCTTCAGGCCGGGCGCGCAGTACGGCCGCTTCACGCACTCGTCGCCCGCCGCGAGGCGCACCTTGAGGCCGGAGGCACCGAGGTCGCTGAGGGTCCTGAGGTGGTGGCGGCGGGCGTAGTCGGCGCTGACCGCGAAGGCGTTCTGGTCGACGGCCCGGCCCGGCGGGAGGACGGTGAGTCCGCGCGGGGTGGCCAGGGCGCGCAGGTTCCTCATGGTCTTCGCGAGGTCGGGTGAGCCGGCGGGGGGTGCGTCGGCGCCGTGCTCCTTGGCGTTGAGCCAGTCGGCGAAGGTGGCGGCGTACTCGGGGGCGACGTCGATCTGGCCGGATTCCAGGGCGGGTTCGTACAGCTCCCGGTTGGCGACGGTGATCAGCGAGGTCTGGTATCCGGCCTGGTCGAGGAGCTGGGCGTAGAGCTGGGCGAGCAGGTCGCTCTCGGTGAAGCCGGCCGAGCCGATGGTCAGGTGGTGGCTGTCGCCGGGCGGCGCGGTGACGGCGTCCTGGTTCTCCAGCGAGGGGCCGGAGCCGCAGGCGGTGAGGGTGACGAGGGTGGCGGCGGCGAGGACCGCGCGGGCCCTCATCGGCCGGCCCTCGCCCAGGCGGGCCCGAGCCGTTCCACGACCTCGAAGACGCCCTCCACGAGCAGGGCGAACACGGCGACGAGGATCGCGCCCGCGACGACCTGCGGGGTGCTGGCCAGGTTGAACCCGGCGGTGATGATCCGGCCGAGGCCGCCGCCGCCCGCCAGCGCGGCGATGGTGGCGGTGGCGACGAGCTGGACGGCGGCGATCCGTACCCCGTTGAGGATCATCGGCAGCGCGAGCGGCACCTCGACCCGGGTCAGTGTCTGCCGCCCGGTCATCCCCATGCCGCGCGCGGCCTGCACCACGCCCCGGTCGACCTCGCGCATGCCGACGTAGGCGTTGGTGAGCAGCGGCGGTACGGCGAACAGCACCAGGGCGACGACGGTGGGCCCCTCCCCCCACTTCCCCACCGGCGTCAGCAGGAGCAGCACCAGCACGGCGAAGGTGGGCACGGCCCGGCCGACGTTGGAGATGTTGACGGCCAGCGCGCCGCCCTTGCCGAGGTGCCCGAGGACCAGTGCGACCGGCAGCGCGATCAGACAGCTGACGATCAGGCAGACCACGGTGAGCAGCAGGTGTTGCAGCAGCCGGTGCCAGACCCCGTCGTCGCCGGACCAGTGGGCGGGGTCGGCGAGCCAGTCCCAGGTGGAGCCGAGCACCTTCATGTACGGCCCTTTCTCGCCCACGGGGTGAGCAGCCACTGCACGCCCAGCAGGAGCAGGTCGGCGGCGACGGCGATGAGCACGCACAGCACGGACGCGGTGAGGACCTGCGCCTTGAAGTAGGTGTTCATGCCCGCGTAGATCAGATTGCCGAGCCCCCCGAAGCCGACGATCGCGCCGATGGTGACCAGGGAGACCGCCGAGACGGTGGCGATGCGCAGCCCGGCCATCGCGGCGGGCAGCGCGAGCGGCAGCTCCACGGTGAGCAGCAGCCGTACGGGCCCGAAGCCGAGCCCGCGCGCGGCCTGCCTGGTCTCCTCGGGTACGGCGCGCAGCCCGGCGAGGATGTTCCGGACGAGCAGCGTGAGCGAGTACAGCACCAGCCCGGCGACGACGAGGGTGGCGGACAGCCCGTAGACGGGGAGCAGCAGGGAGAACATCGCCAGGGACGGGATGGTGTAGAGCACGGTGGTGACGGCGAGCACCGGCCCGGCGGCCCACCCCCAGCGGCGGGCGAGCACGGCGAGCGGCACGGCGATGACGAGCCCGATCAGCACGGACAGCGCGGTCAGCTCCAGGTGCTGGCCGACCGCGTCGAGGAGGATCTGGCGGCGGGTGCTCAGATAGTCGCCGCAGATCCACTCGTTGCGCGCGAGGCAGTCGTCCGGGGCGGCGGTCACCCCTCCATTGCACCGGCCGGGGCAGCGGGTCGGCGCGTTGTGGTCGCCCGTACGGGGGCCGGAACGGCCCTTTTGGTATCACTGCTGGCATCCGAAACGAGGAGTGTGGCGGCTGTGGAACGAATCGTCGTCGTCGGTGCCGGCCACATGGGGTCGGTCGTCGTACGGGGCCTGCTGGACGGGATGCCGCAGGTCGAGGTCGTCATCGTGGAGCCCTCGGCGGAGCGCCGGGCCACCCTGGACAGCCGCGCGGAGGCGGTCGCCGCGTACGAGCCCCGCCCGGACGACCTCCTCGTCCTCGCCATCCCGCCCCAGGCGTTCGACTCCTTCGCGGACGGCCTGCCGCACGGCGCGTGCGCGGAGACCATCGTCGTCTCGATCATGGCGGGAGTACGGCTGGAGACCCTGGCGTCGGCGCTGGGCACGGGCAGGGTCCTGCGCGCCATGCCGAACCTCGCCTCGCGGGTCGGGCAGAGCATGACGGTCCTCTGCCCCGGTGAGCAGGTCCCCGCCGCCGGGGTCGACCGGGCGAAGGCCGCGCTGTCGGTGATCGGCAAGGTCCTGGTGGTCCAGGACGAGTCCCTCCTCGACGCGGCGACCGCCGTCGCGGGCAGCGGCCCGGCCCTGGTCGCCTACCTCGCCCAGTCCTTCACCGACTTCGCCCGGGGCGCGGGCTTCACCCCCGACGACGCCCTGCTGCTGACCACCCAGGTCCTCCGGGGCACGGCGGACGTCCTCGCCGAGCCGGCCGTGACCCCCCAGTCCCTCTACCGACAGGCCAGCACCCCGAACGGCACCACCGCCGAGGGCATCGCCACCTTGCGCGAGCACCGGGTGGGTGAATCGGTCCGCACCGCGCTGGAGGCCACGACGGAGAGGGCGCGGGAGCTGGCGGGGTGAGGGGGCGCGATTGTGCCGGGACTCTCGTCAGGTCGATGCCGGGGCGACGGGGTCCGGCGGGCCGGGCGCTAAGTTGGCGGTATGAGCAACCTTGACCTCGCGCCCGAGCCGAGCGCATGCGGTGGCCGTGGCTTTGTCGTCGCCGAACCGGTCCGTGAGCTGCTGAGCCCCCGTACGGTGAAGCTCGGGGAGTCCACCGAGGTCCGCCGGCTGCTGCCGAACCTGGGGCGGCGCATGATCGGCGCGTGGGCGTTCGTGGACCACTACGGCCCGGACGACATCGCGGACGAGCCCGGCATGCAGGTACCCCCGCACCCGCACATCGGCCTCCAGACGGTGAGCTGGCTGCACGAGGGCGAGGTGCTGCACCGGGACTCCACGGGCAGCCTGCAGACCATCCGCCCGCGCGAGCTGGGCCTGATGACGGCGGGCCGGGCGATCAGCCACTCCGAGGAGAGCCCGAAGCGCCACGCGCGCTATCTGCACGGCGCCCAGCTGTGGGTGGCCCTCCCGGACGAACACCGCCACACCGAGCCGCACTTCGAGTACCACGCCGACCTGCCTACGGTGACCGCGCCCGGCCTCACGGCCACGGTGATCCTGGGCACCCTGGACGGCACGACGTCCCCCGGCACGACGTACACCCCCCTGGTCGGCGCCGACCTGACGCTCACCGAAGGCACCCGAACCCGCCTCCCCCTCGACCCCGACTTCGAGTACGGCGTCCTCTCCATGTCGGGCTCCGTCCACGTGGACGGCGTCCCCGTCACCCCGGGCTCCATGCTCTACCTCGGCTGCGGCCGCCACTCCCTCCCCCTCCACGCGGACTCCGACGCCTCGGTCATGCTGCTGGGCGGCGAACCGTTCGCGGAGGAGCTGCTCATGTGGTGGAACTTCGTGGGGCGGACGCAGGAGGACATCAGCCGGGCTCGGGAGGACTGGATGAAGGGTTTGCGATTTGGGGAGGTGAAGGGGTATGACGGCGCTCCACTGACAGCCCCTCAACTCCCCGCCGCACCACTGAAGCCACGAGGGAGAGTGCGCTGAACTGGAACTTCCTCGTCGGTCCTCATCACCGAGTGCGCCTACCCGGAAGCCCCAGCCACGGTTCGCCAGGTCGCTGAAGCAAACGACCTTAGCTGGCCCGATTCGCCCAGTGGCGAAGTGCACGCTTCGCCAACCGTGGCCAGCTTTGGCCGGACTGATGCTGACCCAATGCTGACTTTACTGACGGCTTGTCAGGTTGGGACTGGACATCGCTCACGCTTTAACCCCACCTATCCCGCTTGCCGGCGGCGCCGTCCACACCGCACGTCACAGCGAGCCATCACGCCCATGAGACACCCGACCGCTTCAATTGCATCCCGGCAGCGAGACAGCAGCGTCACAGTTGTGAAGTCTCGACAAACACCAACAGCGAGGGGCGTACACCCGTGGACCGAAGCCGACCACGAGCGACCGCGCTCGAAGCGTTCTCCCTCACCGGCCGCTTCGGCGGTCTCCCTAACAAGCGCACCCTGGTCTTCGACCAGGCCACCGGCAACCTCCTTGCCACCGAAGAACAGTTGCAGGGCGACACCGGCAAACTCGGCGTCCGACCGTATTCCGTCATCGCCTACACCACTGTTCTGACGGCCGAACGCCTCCGGTAGCACGAAGCGCCGGCCCCGGGGCACCTGAGGCGCCCCGGGGCCGGCGCCTCACTCAGGAAGCAGCAGCACATTCGCGCCCTACTTCAGTCGCGGCCTACTCTCGTGAACACAGTCTTGGTGTCTCCGTCGGTTCTCCGACCAGCGCCGCCGCATTCGCTGCATGCTCGACCTGTGCCGCTCTCCCGGGCAGCGCACCGACCACTGCACCCGTCTCCGCGGCATCCCTTGCGGCCAACCCCCCACACTGCGTTATCCGACTCCACTGATGGCCGCCTCCCGCTAGAGGTGGGCTACCAATTGAACCTCGGGATGGAGTCTAGGAACGCACGCGTTGGTGTGACTACCGATCACGCTACGACGAAGCCCCAGCCGAACGGGGCTGGGGCTTCGTCGTCTCACGAGAGCGCACCGACTCAGACCGGCGGGTACAGTTCCTCTCCCGGCGGGGCACTGCGGTCGATGACTCGCTGGAGGTCGTGGACCAGGACGAGCCAGTACCGCTGGAGGGCTGCCAGGCGATGGAAGAGACGTTCGGCCACCAACCGTTCACGATCTTTGTCGCCGGTGAAATCCCGAACGGTCAGCACCGCGCGGTAGCGTTCGAACGGGACGCCCTTGTCCTCCTCGTAGTCGTGATCCAGCTCGAGCTCGAGTGCTGCGTCCCCTACGTTTGCGGCGTAGTCCACTCCCTCATGGCCAATGAGCCGCAACCTCACACCGCAGGCCTCGGCCAGGTCCGCCAGAAGCGTCTCCTCGGGATGACCGGGATGCATGAAGATCTCGTGATATGCGGTCATCGATCATGCTCCTAGGGGTAGGTGATGTCGTAGGCGTCTCCTACGATCCGGATGTAATCCATCCGGCCGGGCGGATTATTGCGCAAGAACTTGCCCAGTCCATCGCGGGCCCCGTCTTCGCTCAGACCAGTTCCACGCACATCGATGATGGCGTGCCGCGCCTGCCCCTTTGCCTTGTTCAGCGCGTTTTTGACGGTGTTCGCAGAGGCACCCGGTTCCAGGCTCTTGAACTCCGTCCTGACTCCGTTCACTTCGGCATCCGGTGTTCTCACACCGTCAATGACCGACTCCACGAGCGCCGTTACGTTCTTCCCCTCGGACAGGAGAAGCTCGGCTATGCGCCCTTCGGCCTCATCGAACGTCTTGGCGGATTGATCGAGCACGCCACGCTTGGGAACCGCTCCTTCCGATCTCAGGACGGAAGTCTCGGACTCGTAGACGTCCCGGCGCCAGCCGGTCAGCCCGCCGACCCCGGTGACGGCGATCTGCTGGGTGAGTTCATCTGCCGCGTCCCTGTACAGGTCGGCCAAGGTGTCGCAGCCCTGGTCGCGGAGCATGCTCTCGGCGCGGTAGAGGCGGTAGGCGGGGCGGATGGGGAGGTACTTGTCGACGAAGCCGCCGGCGCCGCCGTTCTCGCCGGTGAAGGCGTCGTGGACGTCGCCCATGAACACGAACGGCGACTTGAAGACGTCGACGAAGGCGTTGCCGAAGATGCCGAGGACTTGGCCGAGGCTGTGGACGTGCTCGTCATCAGGGTCGGCGGGGGTCAGCCCGCTGGGGTCGGTCAGCAGGCTGGGTGTGTTGTCGGCGTAGGCGTAGGGCGAGACGTACGGCGTCGCCTGGTCGCGGGTGGCGGGGTCGGTTCGGGTGAAGCGGCCGGTGCCGGTGTTGTACTGGCGGGCGTGGAGGTCGAGGTTGCCGGTGGTGGTCTCGTAGCGGGCGCCGGTGTAGGACGGGGTGCTCGCGGGGGCGCCGCTGGTGGCGGTGGCCAGGACTCGGGTGCCGAAGGAGTCGTAGGACCAGCGCTGGTACAGGGTGCCGGTGTTGCCGGTGACGTCGACCGGCGAGCCCTGGGTGTCGTGGTGGTAGTAGAAGAGTGACCCGGTGCCCGTCGCGGTGGCGGTGGGCTGGCCGAGCGGGTCGTAGCGGTAGGACTGCTTCAGGGCCCAGGCGCTGTCGTACTCGCTGGCCAGGATGGGCAGCGCGGCGTTCGGGTCCCACTGGGTGCGATTGGTGACCGCGCCGTCCTTGCTGGCGGTGACCTGGTTGCCCTCGGCGTCGTGGTCGTAGGTGTAGGCGGCCCCTGCCACGGTGGCGGCGGAGATCTGGCCGGCGAGGTCGTAGGTGAAGGTGTCGTTGCCCGCCTTGTTCTGGTTGCCCTCGTCGTCGTAGCCGTACGCGGTGATGGCGGAGCCGGTGGTGCTTGAGGTGAGCTGGTCGGCCGCGTCGTAGGCGTAGTTGGTCGAGGTGGTACCCAGGGTGGAGGTCAGGCGGTTGCCGACCTTGTCGTAGGTGTAGGACGTGGCGCGGGTGGTGGGGCAGCCGGTGGCCCAGGGCTGGGGTGCGCAGCCGGCGGTGAGGCGGCCGGCGGGGTCGTAGGTGAGGTCGTAGCCGCCGCTTCCGATACTGGCCCTGGTGACGTCTATGTGGGAGGGCAGGCCCGCGGCCGAGAGGGTGAGCGCGGTCTTGGTGACCGTGGTGCCGGCCTTGGCCGAGGTGACGGCGGTGAGACGGCCCGCGCGGTCGTAGGTGCGGTCCTCTGTCTCGGTGTTGGGCAGTGCGGACGTGGTGAGGTTGCCGGCCACGTCCCAGGTGTAGGTGGTGGTCTTGCCGTCGGCCGCCATGGTGGCGATGCGGCCGTCGTTGTCGTGGGTGTAGGTGATCGTGTTGCCGTCGGAGTACTTGCGGGTGAGCATCTGTCCGGCGGCGTCGTAGGTGTAGGCGAAGCCGCGGGTCTTGGTGAGGTTGCCGAGGGCGTCGTAGACGAAGTCCTCGGACATCTTGGAGTTGGCGCGGGCGGTCATCTGTCCGGCTGCGTCGTAGCCGTACGTCACGTCCGGTGTGGAGTCGGAGTAGTCGACCTTGGTGAGCAGGCCGCGGGGATCGTAGGTGTAGCCCGTGATCCCGCGTGGGGTGGTCTTCCTGGTGAGGTTGTTCTCGGCGTCGTACTCGTAGGCCGTCTCACGTTTCAGCGGATCGCTGACGGACGTGAGGCGGTGGGCCGTGTCGTAGCCGTAGGTGGTGACGTGGTCGTTGGCGTCGGTGCGGGTGGTGACGTTGCCGGTGCTGTCACGGGTGAAGGCGGTCTTCGCGCCGCCGGGGGCGGTGACCTCGGTGAGGTGGTCGAGCTTGTCGTAGCCGTAGTCGGTGGCGCGTTTGTCGGCGTCGGTCTGCTTGAGGACGTTGTTCACCGCGTCGTAGGCGGTGGTTGTCACGCCCCCGAGCGGGTCGGTGACCGTGGTGGTGTTGCCGGCCGGGTCGTAGCCGTAGGTGGTCGTGTACTGGGCCGGGTCCGCCCCGGAGACGTTGCCGCGCGGGTCGACCGAGGTGGCCTGCCGCCCGTCCGCGTCGTAGGTCCAACTTGCCTTGCCGCCCAGGGGGGAGGTGCGGCTGAGCAGGTTGCCGTCGGTGTCGTAGGCGTACGCGGTGGTCTTCGTCAGTTGGTTGGTGCTGCTGGTGAGCCGGTTGTTCTTGTCGTAGACGGAGGTGACCGTCTTGGACGCGGCATCCGTGACCTTGGTGACGTTGTCGTTCGCGTCGTAGGTGTAGCTCGTGGTGCTTTTGCGGGGGTCGGTGACCACGAGCGGCCGGTTGATCGCGTCGTAGGTCGTCGTCGTGGACGCCCCCGTGGGTCCGGTGACCGCGGTGCGGTTCCCGGCGGCGTCGTAGGTGTAACTCGTGGTGTAGGCGGCCGGGTCGGCGCCGGAGACGTTGCCGCGCGGGGAGACGCTGCTCAGCAGGCGGCCGACTTTGTCGTAGGTGTAAGTGGTCTTGCCGCCAGCCTCGTTGGTCTCGGAGGTGAGGCGTCCGCTCGCGTCGTAGACGCGGCTGACGAAGGCGTTGGAGGGATCGGTGGCGCGGGTCAGGTTTCCGGTGTCGTCGTAGGCGAACGTGCTGTTGTCGCCCGCCGGGTTCCGCACGGACGTCACCTGCTCGGCGCCGTTGTACTCGTAGGCCGTGGTGTGACCCAGCGGGTCGGTGGCCGAGCTGAGCAGTCCCCGGCCGTCGTAGGTGTACGTCGTGGTGAAGGCGGCCGGGTCGGCGCCTGAGACGTTGCCGCGTGGGTCTGTCTTGGTCAGTACGCGGCCGGCCTTGTCGTACGTGAAGGTCGTCTTCTCGTTCAGCGGGGTGGTGACCGAGGTCCGGTTGCCCGCCGTGTCGTACCCGTAGGTGGTGGTCTTGCCGCGCGGGGTGGTCACGGTCGCCAGGGCGCCGAGTCCGGTGTAGGTGTAGGCGATCTTGCCAGTCAACGGGTCAGTGGCAGCCGTCAGTTGGTTCGAAGAGTTGTACGTGTACGTCGTCTTGTTGCCTCGGCCGTCGGTGTGGCTGGTGATGTTGCCGGCCGAGTCGTAGGTCCAGCTCTCCGAGTAGCCCAGCGCCGACGGTGCGCTGCGGGTGAGCATGCGCCCGGCGCTGTCGTAGGTCATGGAGGTGGTGTTGCCGCGCTGGTCGGTGATCGCGACGGGATGCAGGTAGCGGTCGTAGTCGTAGCTGACGCTCTTGCCGTACGGGTCGATCGTCTCCATCAGGACGTTGCCGGCGTAGACATCTGTCCACACGCCACCGTCGGGCGCCGTGGTGTGCGACTCGCTCTTGCCGTCCCAGGTGAACGCGGTCGTCTTGCCGTTCTGGTCGGTCTGGGACTTGATCCGGCCGGAAGTGTCGTAGGAGTTGGCGACCTTGCCGCCCGCCGGGTCGGTGTAGGAGGACAGCCGCTTGTCGGTGCCGTACGCGTAGGACGACGCTCTGCCCGCAGGGTCGGTCACCGAGGTCAGCAAGCCGGCCGTGTAGGTGTAGGACACCGAAGTGCCGTCAGGCAGAGCCACCTTGGACAGCAGCCCGTCACTGCCGACCGTGAAGGAGGTGGTACGGCCGGCTGCATCCTTGATGGACGCGAGCTTCCCGGAGGTGTAGGTCAGGCTCAGGCCCTTGCCTGCGGTGTCGACCACAGCGGTGAGCAGCCCGGCGCTGTCGAAGGTCCGCTTGATGTGGTCCGGAGTGGTGATCGTGTAGGTGCTGGTGCCCTTGACCAGCTTGGCCGCAGACCCCGCTGGGGATGTGTAGGAGCCGTCACTGGCCTGCGTGAACACGAACGACGCCCCGTCGTCCGACCGGTACGTCACCTTGCCCGTCGCGACCGCCAGACTCGTGTCGAACGGGGTGGACCAGCCGCGTCCGAGGAGGCCGGTGACGGTCGAGTCAGACCGGTAGGTGCGCTCCAGAGTGAGTGGAACACCGGCGCCCACCAGGGAGGCGTCGGTGAGCTGTTCGTAGAACATGCCGGTCGCCGTGTTGACCGGGTCGGCACGGTGGGCCTGCGCGTAGCAGGTGCAGATGCCGGCCTGAGCGCCGGGGATGACCGGGGTGTAGAAGGCTTCCACCAGCGGGGAGGTCGTTCCCTGCGGGCTGGATGATCCGTCAGAGCTGTTCAGGAAGATCCACGCGTAGTACTTCTTGCCGTCCTGGAGAGGGCCGCCAAGAGCGTTGCTGGCCCACCAGAAGCACTCGTCGGTTGGGTAGGAGTTACTTGACCACCAGTCGTAGCACCAGACCCCGGTAGGCGACGTGTCGCCGCTGGGGTCGTCCGTCGACTTCTTGATCTCCTGCTGGATGACGAAGTTGCCCGCCTCGTCCAGGACGTAGAACCACATTCCGCTGTAGGTCGACCCACGCTTGGGCAGCTTCACATGTCCGCCGATGGACAGCAGACCCGGATAGGCCGTTGCCCAGGACGACACCCAGGTCGGGTTCTCCGGCGCGGCCGCTACGCCGGGACGAACGGCATTCGGCGACTGGGCGGCGGGACCGCGTGTGACACCCTGGCCGTCAGGTCGGCCGAGCTTGCCGGTCGGCTTCCTGCCCGGCGCCTTCATGTAGTCACTGACCGGGGACCGGTCCAGTCGGTGCCTGGTGACCTGCTTGCGTCGCTCGCCCAGCGTCATGGCCTTGGGCGGCTTGGGCAGGTCTGCGGCGGTACGGGGCTTGGACTCAATCACCGCAGCGGTCGGCACGGAGGGCGGGTCTTGCTCGGGCGCCGCCCAGGAGGGGACCACACCCGCTACGGCCAGTAAGACCATGGCCAGGATGGTTATGACAGATCTTCGCGCGCGTGTGCGCATGATGAATCACCTGAGGGGTCGAAGTGAAGAGTGGGCCCAGTGATGCTTGATCAATTCAGCCTGTCGATCAAGGGGACCTGATGACGGAGACCGAAACGCGCCGGAGGTTCGAGGTAGCCCTCACGACACTCGCCCTGGTCGACAGCTCGCAGTGACGAATTAGTCAGCTCAGGTTGACCTGAAAAGGCCGGAGAGGGCACAAGACCGAAAATGAACGCATCCCCAACAAGAGGCCAACGAAGGGTGCCTTCTGCCAGCGCCTCACGCTCAACTCCCCCGCGTGGCAATGCCAGTGCGTCTGTCCTGCCAGAAACTCGGCCCCTGTCACTTGGCCCCTCCTCCCCCAACCGACCCCGGCGTTGGGCGAAAATCCCCAGACAGCGGACGACCATTTCACAGACTGACTGGACGCATCCACTGTTGCGTTCTTTGCGGAAGTATCTAGGGGCGGCGGGAACAGATCAACCCGATGCGAGTCGATATCACAGAGCAAGCGACATCTGTCAGCCCCGGCTAACACCTGGTTCTACGGCGTCGGGTGCGGGCTTCAAGGTGGGCCGAGAGACGTCCCTCCCTTAGAATTCAACTCATTTGGCTGAGTAGGCTGTCGGCTGTGGTGGAGATTGTCGAGCGATTGGTGCCGGACGAGTTGTGGGAACTGTTCCGGCGGGTCGTGCCGGAGGCGCCATCGCGGCCTCAAGGCGGCGGCCGACGCCGGCACGGCGACCGCGAGGTACTGGCGGCGATCGTATTTGTGGCGACGTCGGGCTGCACGTGGCAGCAGCTTCCCGCAGCGTCGTTCGGACCGTCCGGTGCCACGGCTCACCGGCGGTTCACCGAGTGGTCGAAGGCCCGTGTGTGGGCCAAGCTGCATCGCCTGGTCCTCGACGAGCTCGGCTCCCGTGGTGACCTGGACTGGTCCCGCTGCGCGATCGAATCGGTGAACATGCGAGCCCTGAAAAGGGGGACCTGACAGGTCCGAATCCTGCCGACCGGGACAAGTACGGCTCGAAGATCCACCTGCTCACCGAGCGGACCGGTCTGCCCCTGTCTGTCGGAATCTCCGGTGCCAACGTCCACGACAGCCAGGCCCTGATCCCGCTCGTGAAGGGCATACCTCCGATCCCGGCGAGGCATCCGGCACCGCATAGCCCGTAAAGGGATCGAGACCTCGCAGCGGCTCGGCCGCCACCGCTGGACCATCGAACGCACGATGTCCTGGCTCGCCGGATGCCGTCGCCTCCATCGTCGCCACGAGCGCGAGGCCGAGCACTTCCTCGCCTTCACCGCCATCGCCTGCACCCTCATCTGCTACCGCAGACTCGCCAAATGAGATGACTTCTCAGGCAGCCAATCAACATCAGATGAGGACAGACAGGGGCATCGACCCTCGCGTACGCCTAGGCTGAGGCAGATACACGCGGCGCACAGACGGCTGAAATCGGCCGGGCTCCTGAGCAGTTGCACGTCGGGGCGGATGCTGCTCATCAACGCGCCCGTAGGAGTTCTGGTCCTGGTCTGCGCCGCGCTGTGGGTGCGCGGGAGCCAGGGCTTTTCGGAGTCCCCCCCCTGCTTGCCGCCTTCGTCGCAGTGGAGCGGCGGGCGCGTACTGCCGCTCAGTCCATTTGCTTGCGGCGTAGGTCGCTGACGGATTCGCCGAACTCGCGTTTCAGGGACCTGCCGAGGTGTTTGGTGTCGTGTACTCCCCATCGTGCTGCGATCCTGGCCGTGGGGATGTCCGCGGAGGCGGGGTCGAGAAGGTCTCGGCGGATCCGTAGCAGGCGTTCATGGCGGACCCAGGAGGCGAAGGTCAGGTCACCGCCCTTGAAGAGCGCATGGAGGTACCTGACGGAGATGTGGTGCTGGTGCGCGACTCGTTCTGCACTGAGGCAGGGGTCGCCGAGCTGGGCCAGCGCGTAGGCGCGGATGCGGTCGGCAAGGTCGCTGGCGACGGACGCCCGCTCGGGGGTGGTGTCGGCGAAGGCGGCGAGGAGGAGTGCGGTGAGCGCGTCGGCCAGATACGTACGTGACACACGCTGAACGGGAAGGTCCTCGTCGGCTGCGGACAGGGCGTGGCCGAGCAGTCTGCCGATCCCGTCCTGAGTGGACATGGGGAGCGCCGTGCGCCGGCTGATGGAGTCCGCGTGCCTGCCCAGACTTGCCCGGGGAACGCAGAGCACGGTCATGTCACTGGGGTCGGCACCGATGAGCCGGTAGGGCCGGGTGTTGTCACAGGCGAACAGTTCACCGGGCCTCACCGCCGTGGTCCGGTCGTCCTGGATCGCCGTGACCGGGCCGTGGTGGTGCAGAGTGAAATGCATCCACTCCACGTCGCCGGAGGTGATGCTGCGGTTGTCCCGCGTCACCGTCGCGGCGGTGGCCTGGATACGGGCGACGACCACGGGTCCGATGACCGCGTGGTCCACCACGGCTTCGAACCCCTGCGGACCGGGATCAGTCACCCGCAACGGGGCGAACAAGGCCGAGGCGACTGCCTCGAACGACTCGGTTCCCCTTAATCGGGAATCCTTGCGGTCGGTCATGCCGATGTACCCCCAGCCCCCTGTGCGCATGTGCTGTTCAGTCCCAATTGTGCACCGTGCACGAATTGGAGAGTCACGGTGCGCATATGGGTGCTCGCGGGTCGCGGGTTGCGCGTACGGTCGTCGACGAGCGATCAAGCGCCGGGCGGAGCGACCCGGCGACGCATACACATCTCGTCGACACCTGGGAGATCTGCATGATCAAAGGTCGTATCGCAAAGGCGTTGGCCTCTACGGCGCTCGTCCTGGGGGGAGCGATGACGGTCGCGCCGAGCGCGGTGGCGGACAGCGGCTCGTCGGTGACCGCCCTCCCCGCGTCCAGCGACTCCGCGCTGGCCTCATGTTGGGGCCAACGGGTGACCGGCAGCGCGGGCCATCAGGGGAACAAGACCTGGTGCGACTCGGGACGGTACCGTGAAGTGATCAAGTGCGAGACCCTGGGCGGCTACCAGTACACGCACTACGGTCCCTGGGTATGGGCGAGCGCGGAGAGCGTCGCATGGTGCAACCTCGGCGACAGGATCATCGGAGACTATGCGGAGTGGGGGGCCTGAGGCTCCTTCTGAGGACGCCCGATCGGACGCATCGGCCCACGTCGGCGAGCTCTGTGCGGAGATGAACGAGAGGTTGTCCCGTAACCGGTGATGCGGTTGGTGCGTCCGCAGGACCTTGAAAACCATGCGGTCAGGCGATCCGCGACAAGCCGGCGGCCGATGCGCTTCGCGGAAACGGCTCAGTACCACAACGGCCACCCCTGGGGCGGTGAGTCGAGCGCGTCGATGCCCGCACGGGGGGGGGGCGGCCGGCGTCACAGCACGGACCGTGACCGGGCGGTCGGCCACGCTGCGCCTCTCACAGAACCGGAACCACCGACGGGCGGTTCCGGTTCTCACGGCTTTTGTGACCCATCAATTCGGCGACGTCGGTGATCGGGATGCCGTTGCCCGGGCAGTTCGATGCGAAGAAACGACGGTTGCCGGGCGCAACCCGGGGCCGGACGAGCGCTGCCCGCAAAGACCCACACCACTTCATCGTGACGACATGGACGGCTGGTCCAGTTCCGGCCAGGAGACTCGAACGGATCGGTTCCGTCGCCCTGGCCACGACGGCGCACGCGCGTGGCGGCCGCCCACGGCCTGTCGCGGTGGCGTAGCGTTCTGCGTCGGAACCACGGTGATGTCCTGGTGTTCGACCTTGGTCCTGGGTGACGTCCTGACTCGGCAGGCGGTGGAGCGGCATGGCCGGCAAGAAGGCGGCAAACCTGCGGCGCGCAACGTACGAGAAGGAACTACTGCGTCTGCAGACCGAGTTGGCGAAGATGCAGGAGTGGGTGCGGGCGGAGGGCGCCCGGCTGGTCGTCGTCTTCGAGGGACGGGACGCGGCGGGCAAGGGCGGCGCCGTCAAGCGGGTCTCGGAGCGTCTCAATCCGCGGGTGACGCGGATCGCGGCACTCCCGACGCCGACCGAGCGCGAGCGTACACAGTGGTACTTCCAGCGGTACGTGGAGCATCTGCCGGCCGCCGGCGAGATCGTGCTCTTCGACCGGTCCTGGTACAACCGCGCCGGCGTCGAGCATGTGATGGGCTTCTGCACCAAGGAGGAGTACCAACTCTTCATGCGGCAGTGCCCGATCTTCGAGCGGATGCTGGCGGAGGACGGAATCCTGCTGCGCAAGTACTGGTTCTCGGTGAGCGACACCGAGCAGCAGGAGCGGTTCCGGCGCCGGCTGGAGGATCCACTGCGCCGCTGGAAGTTGTCGCCGATGGACCTGGAGTCGATCACCCACTGGGAGGCGTACTCACGGGCGAAGGACGCGATGATGGTCCACACCGACACCGCCGAGGCTCCCTGGTACGTCGTCGAGAGTGACGACAAGCACCGCGCGCGCCTCAACATGATCGCCCACCTGCTGGACTCCGTGCCGTACCACGAGGTACCGCCACCGGTTCTCGAACTGCCGCCTCGGCCGCCGTCGACCGGATACGAGCGACCGCCGCGCGATCTGCAGAACTACGTCCCCGATCACACCGCGAGCCTCTGAGCCGCACACGATCGCTGCGGGACGACGGCAGTCACCGTGTTCGTGCCACCTCGGCACGCCGGTCATGCTGGGCAAGCTGCCCCACAACCGGCCGCGGGCGGCCGGCCTTCACCGCCGCGGCCGGCCTCGGCCTGCTCGCACTCACCGCAGCCATCGCCCGGCCGGCCGGCCTCGCCCCGACCGTGCTGCGACAGCGGCCCCGGTTCCCGCACGCGCGGCAGCACCCCGAGACCACCTACTCAGACAGACAGGACGCCGCGTCATGACCTCACCGCTGAAGGGCCCCGCCAGCTACTTCCCGTCGATCGAGAAGAAGCACGGCCTCGGTCACGGGCACGCCAACGCCCTTGTCGCCCACACCCTCGCCGAACGCGGCGCCAACTGACCGTGGACCCTGCGGGCTGTGGAAGGCCTGTTGAGCCGGTCGACGCTCGGGGCCGAACCGGGCGGGAAACCTCCGCCACCCGAACGCCTCGTCCGTGGGCCCGAGTGCACGAGGCGTCCTGCTCCCTTTGCCGCAATTCGCCGTGACAGCCGCCATGCCCGTCGGAATGCTGGGACGAGACCGCGGGCGCAGCCCTCACCCAGCGTCAGGACCGGACCGATGACACCAGCTCGTACCAGCCCCTCGCCCCGACGGCGCTCTGACCCGTCATGGCGCGCGTGACCCTGTGCGCCAGCGGCGCGGCCAGTGCCGATACGGCCTGGGAGCGCTACGCGAGCGTCGACCAGTGGGCGTCGTGGTCTCCGCACATCAAGACAGTGCACTGCGTTGCCCGCCGCCTGCGGCCCGGTATGAGCGGCACGGTCGAATCGGTCGCCGGTATCCGCGCCGCCTTCGTCGTGGATGCCGTCGACGGTGACCGCCGCACCTGGACGTGGCGCGTACGCCTTGGACGCGTCCAGCTCCGGCTGCACCACGAGGTGCAGCCACAGGGGCCCGGCACCACCACCAGCCTGACGATGCACGGCCCGAGGCTCGTCCTGTTCACCTACGCGCCCCTGGCCCGCCTCGCACTGCACCGCCTCGTGCAGCCCTGACCTCACCGGCCGGCCGCGCTGATCCAGCAGGATGCGTGATCATCGCGTTTCGTCCTGCCGGCGCACTCCGGAAAGTGCTCAGGCGGGGACGGATGAGCGTGCCGAGTCAGCAGCACATTTCAGGGTTGCTCAGGCAGCGTCGAAGCCACTGCTCGTCGAACTCACTCCCCCGCTTCGCCGCCGACCTCCGACACCCCACCCTCGCCCAACGCCGGCGCTTCCGCCGCATCGTGCAGAAAGCCTTCCTCCCCGACCTGCGCACCGGGCTGTTCCGCCCCGGCCTGCGCGAAGGGGCTGCGGGCCACACCAGGGCCACCTCACGAAGCGGGTACGCCGCGTCAGCGAAGCTCCGGGCCTCCAGGATGCGTCAATGCTCGGCTCTCGTCAGTGCTTGCCCTTGCCCTTGCCCTTGCCGGCGTGCTTGTCAGGCTTGTCGGGCTTGCCCTGTTCGTCGGGCGAGGGTTTGGTGTGGTCGTCCGGCTTCCGGGGTTCCTGTACGGCGGGCTGTGCCGAAGAGGCGGAGGACGCCGGTACGGACGGAGAGGAGGAGGCGGGAGTCGACGGATCGGCCTGTGATTTCTTCGCCGCACCGGTGTCAGGAGAGAACCAGCTCATGCCGATGAGGAGCGCCACGGCGAACAGGGCGACGGTGCCCAGCGCGGCCACGAGTCCGGTCCGGCGCGGCCGTGACGCGCGAGTGCGGCGGGGCACGGCTCGGTGGACGCTCGTCGTCCACTCGGTGTCCGTCGAGGGGGGCAAGGCACTCCCGACGGGCGCGGTGCGCGGGGACGTCGTGGGACCGCCGAGTGCCGCGCTGGGGGCGGGTCGCTCGTCGCGGCGGGCGTGTTCACGTGGGAGGGGCGCCGGGGCTCCGCGCCAGTGGCCGTGTGCGAACCAGGCCGCCGCTTCTTCGGCCGTGGGCCGATCCTGAGGCTCCTTGGCCAGCAGGCCGAGCAGGTAGTTCTCGAAGGCGGGCGAGAGATCGGCGCAGAGTTGTCTGGGCGGTACGGGGACGGCGTCCAGGTGCTGGTGCAGCACTGCGAGTGCGGAGTCGCCTTGGAACGGCGGCCGTCCGGTGAGGAGTTGGTAGAGGACGCAGCCCAGGGAGTAGACGTCGGAGGCCGCGCCGGCAGGGCGGCCCAGGGCGCGTTCGGGCGCGAGGTAGAGGCTGGTGCCGACGATCTGGCCCGTGGCGGTGAGGGCGTTGCCGGGGTCGTCCAGGAAGCGGGCGATGCCGAAGTCGCCTATCTTCAGGGTGCCGTCGGCGTCCAGCAGGAGGTTGGCGGGCTTGATGTCGCGGTGGACGATGCCCTGACGGTGGGCGGCGGCGAGCCCGTCCGCGGCCTCGGCGGCGACCCGGGCGACGCGTTCGGCAGGGAAGGTTCCCTGAGCGTTGAGCGCCCCGGCGAGACTGTCGCCCTCGACCAGGTCCATCACCAGGAACAGCCGGTCGTCGTACTCGCCGAAGTCACGGACACCGACCACGTAGGGGTGGTTGAGGCGCCCGGCGGTCTGTGCCTCCAGCCGGAAGCGGGATACCGCGGTGGGGTCGGCATGCTGGGTGAGCATCAGTTTCACGGCGACCGTTCGGCCCAGTATCTCGTCGACGGCGCGCCAGACCTCGCCCATCGCCCCCCGCCCGATGACGTCCCGCAGCCGGTATCGGCCCGCTATCAGCACCCTGTCTCTTTCCCCATGCCCGAAGACCCGTTCGCCGCAGGCCATGGCTCACCGCGAGAACCCGGATGGAGCGAGGAGGCTTCTGCAACTGCCTTAGCGTACCTGCCCCGTGAGGCACGCTCTTGCGCCGCCGCCTTACGGCTCGGGGCACTCTTCCGCGTACCCGGCGAGGCAATGTCGATGACGGTGGCCTCGCTACTGCCGGCCCGCGAGACGCTGTGCACCACACGCTTGATCAACGAGACGGCCACGGTGCGAAGACCGAGCTCTTGGCGTCGGCGTGGGCACGGACCGTCTCGCCAGGTCGGCGCACTGCCCAGGAAGCTCCGCCGGCTCCGCCAGGCCAGTGGGCTGAAGAGCACCGAAGTGGCCGAGCAGCTCATGGTGTCCCAGCCCAAGGGTCAGCCACCTGGAGAACGGCCGCCGCGCCATCAGCCCCCCGCGATGTGCGCGACCTGTGTGCTCTACGGGGTGACGGACCAGCAGGCCACCGATGCCCTGCTGCAGATGGCCAAGGAATCCGGGCACCTACGCCCACGCGGTGCGCCGACGGTCCCGCGGCGGAGGTGGTGTGTCTGGGACGGTTCACCAGCGACCCCTACCTGGACGAGCCGTCCGACGTGCAGCATTACAGCGTGTTGCACGACCGCCTTCAGGCCCAGGCTCTCAGCCCCGCCGGCAGCCGCGTCCTCATCGCCGGCGTCACCAGGATGTACATCGACGCGGCAAGCCACCACTGAGCGCGGCGACGATCTGTGAGCATCGAATCCGCCGACAGGCTCCCCCGGCGGTGGGGAAGTACCCTCACGGCCGCAGTGTCGGGGGGCGGGCCATACGACGGCGAACAGGCCGCGACGGCGGGGACAGCGGGCCGAACCGTTCGCCCTCGGCGCGATAGATGACAAGCGCGACGCACGGTTCGGCACCTCCGGCATCCACGGCGAGCCCGGCACCATCACCCAGGCCCGGGTCGGCACGACGCTGCTGCGTCCCCCAGGACCTGCTCGACGGGCGGCAGCTCGCACATCGGTCGGGCCGTGGCTGTGAAGCCTCTGGAGAGTTCACGTCGTCCCTGGTGACTCTTCCTGGGCGGGTCCGCCCCGACCGACAGTCAGGGACCAGCGCACAGCCGTGGGCGCCTCGACCAAGTCAGTTCCGTCGCGGTTCACTCCCGGAACGGCTAGGCGTCGACCGCCGGGATTCCGAAGGCATCGCGTGGTGCCTCCTCGACCTCGCCGTCGGACAAGTCGGCCACTGCGCTTCGCAGGGCGGCCCCAAGATCCCCTGCCGAAATGATCGCTCCGTGTGTGTCCGTGAGTGGCACGTCAACGGCAACTGATGTGTCCAGCTGCTGACCGTCCCACAACACGACACGGCCGACATCATGTCGCTCCGGGTCATTCAATGACCCCACGCACAAGCCGAACGCTCTGCCCGAACGCGAACGCTGTGACGCTGCTCGGCATTTCCTGTGCCAACTGCGCCTGCAGACCGGACGGGCCTGTCTGGTCCCACATCAGCGACACTCATCCAGCCCGTCGGGGGTCCTCACCCGAACTCCTCCACCAGCCCGCTGTCACATCCCAGCTCACCGACACCGCCGGCGATCGTCCTCCGAACAGAGACCCCTCGACGAGTACGTCACCGGACCCCTGGTGATCAGCCGCTGAGGTGCCCGCCGTCAGCGCGCCCCAGCGCGGGGCCGAGCTTCGTCGCGATGTCGGTGAGGATCTGTACGTAGTCCTCGTGCCGGAAGGTGAACGGCAGCGCGAACGCCACCTCGTCCACCTCGCGGAACCCCGCGTGCGCGTGCAGCCGGTCGGCGATCTCCACGCTGGTGCCCACCAGGTCCGGCGCGAACAGCAGGCGCGCCGGACCCTGTGGGGAGGTTGTGCGGGGCAGCCGGGCGGCGGCGAACTCGGCGTACCGCGCGCGCTGTTCGGCCGTCGCGGAGTCGGTCGGGATCACCACCAGGCCCTGGGAGACCCGGGCCGCCGCCCCCTCGGGGTGCCGCGCGCGGAACTCCCGGATCTGGGCCGCCTGGATCGCCGCGAAGTCCAGCGGGGCGTCGGGGTCCTCGGCCTTGACCACGCTGCTGGTGAGCAGGTTCATGCCCTGCTCACCGGCCCAGCGCGCCGAGGCCAGGCTGCCGCCGCCGTACCACATGCGTCGGGCGAGACCGGGAGAGTGCGGCTGGACGACGTCGGAGTACTCCTCGAAGCCCTCGGCGCCCTTGAAGTGGGTGGCCGGCTCACCCTCGACGAAGTCGAGGAGCCGCCGCACTCGCCCGTACCCGAAGTCCTCCGTCTCGGCGGAGGCCGGATAGAGCGCCTCCTTGACCTGGTCGTAGTGGACGGGCGGCCCTGCGCTGACCCCGGGATTGAGGCGGCCGCCGGAAAGCACGTCCACCGTGGCCAGGTCCTCGGCGAGGCGCAGCGGGTTCTCCCAGCCCAGCGGGATCACCGCCGTGCCCAGCTCGATGCGCCGGGTGCGCTGCGAGGCGGCCGTCAGCACGGCGACGGGCGACGAGATGCCGTACTGGAGGTGCCGGTGCCGTACCCAGGCGCTGTCGAAGCCCAGCCGCTCGCCCAGCTCGATGATCTCCAACGTCTCGGCGTGCCCCCGGGCGGGCTCCGCCGGATCGAACAGCCCGATCGTCAAAAACCCCAGCTTGCGCAGCGGACGCGACATGGACGCCACGGCCTCCTCCACCACTCGGACAACACTCGAAGCGCTCCGGCCACACTCGGCCGGGAACGAGCCCGATTCTCTCAGTTGAATGTGACAACCGTGTGATCGGAATGACGGCGCAGCCGTCGATCAGGGCTCCGGAGTCCCCCCCCCGCTCGGATGCACCCGGGTCTGCGCCAACTAGGCTTAGGAGACGCGTCGAACCGGATCTGCTCCAGTTTCGATCAGGAACCCGGTGAGTGCTTCCGCAAGTCGCTCGGGCTGGTCCTCCGGGATGAGGGTGGACGAGTCGGCGATCTCGACCAGCCGACCCTGCGGGTACAGCTTGGCCAGCCGGGGGCCGTGCTCGCGCGGCATCAACCGGTCCTCGGTCGCCCAGACGACCAGTACCGGGCGGTCGAAGGCACGCAAACGCTCGCTCCAGGCGAGCAAGGTCTTGCGCCCGGGTGCCCCGGTGGCGAATTTGGCGAAGTCCCTGCGGATGGCTCTGCTGCGGGTGGCGGGGGCGAACCAGTCGTCCATGATCTCGTCGGGGACCCTCCGCAGGCTCATCCCGCCGTATCCGCCCGGGTGGTGACGGAAAGCGGGAACGCGCATGAGCCGCGTCAGGAGCCAGACGCCGCCGGGAATCCTGCACACCTGCGCCATGGCCTTGGCCGGCCCCGGAGGGAAGTTGTCGAAGGCCTCGCATGCCACCAGCACCAGGCGCGCGATCCGCTGATCCCGCCCTTCCGACACCAGGAACTGGCCCCCGCCCCAGTCGTTGAGGACGAGAGTCACCTGGTCCAGACCGAGTTCCTCGATGAACTCGCCCAAAAGCCGGGCGACACCGCGCTGCGACAGGTCGGCATCCGGGTTCATCGGCTGACGGTGACCCCCCAGGGGCAGGGTGGGCAGGACGCAGCGGTATCCGTGCAGCAGCGGGACCACCTTGCGCCACTGGGTCTCGTTCATCGGCAGGCCGTGGCCGAACACCAGCACAGGCCCCTCCCCGCCGGTGTCCTGGTAGTCGATCGGTCCGGACGACAGCTGGATCCTCGGCACTTCTACCCCCTTGATAGATCGTTCTACTGTAATCTTGTCGAAGGGAAGAGGGGGACGCAATGGGAAAGCCGGACACGCGCGCCAGGATCCAGGGCGCCGCCGCGATGCTGTTCCGCCGATACGGCTACTCGGCCACCGGCCTGAAGCGCATCGCGACTGAGGCGGACGCGCCGTTCGGGTCGATCTACCACTTCTTCCCCGGCGGCAAGCAGCAACTGGCCGAGCAGATGATTCGAACATCCGGAACCGAGTACGGGCGCCTGGTCCTGGCTCTGCTGGACAGCGTGCCGGACCCGGCGGAGTCGCTCGTGCACGCATTCGAAGCCGCCGCGGACGACCTTGCGGCGGCCGACTATGCCGACGCGTGTCCGATCGGGACGGTGGCCTTGGAGGTCGCGAGCAGCAACGAGGGGCTGCGGATCGCGACGGCGGAGGTTTTCGAGGAGTGGGTCGGCGCGGCGACGGAGTGGTTCAGCCGTTGGGTGGCTGAACCGAAGGCTGCGCAGTCCCTTGCGTACTCGATGATCATGATGCTGGAGGGGGCTTTCATGCTCAGCCGGGCCGCCCGTGACCCGGAACCGCTGCGGGTGGCGGGGAGATCGATGGCCGAGTTGTTGCGCACAGCAATCGCTGGGGCCGGCGAGGACTGATCTCTAGCATGGTCGCGTGCTCGGCCTCGTTGCGGCGTCCGTAGGTTTTCCGCGGCGCCCTCGCGAAGGGGCCGAGTCGTGGTCGATGAGGGATACGTCGGTCACCAGAGCACGAGCAGCCGCGGCGAAGTAATCCTCGTCGGCGCCAGGGGCCAGGCCGAGGGGGACGCCTTGGCTGAGGCCGACGAGCAGCGCCCTGAGTGCGGTGGTCAGACGCTCTGCCTGACGCAACGTCACATGCCCTCTGTTATGCGCCCTTCCGGTGAACAGCGCGATCAGGTGGTTCTCCTGCGATCGGACGGACGTGGCGAGCTGGGACCCCAACTCCGGGTCATGGAGGGCCATGTCCAGCAGGGTGATCTGGAGCGACAGACGAGGCAGCGCGTCAGGACCGTCACAGCCGCGCCGGTAGTGCCGCGCGAAGGCGTCCACCGCTTCCAGCAGATCCAGTCCAGCGGGGACCGCCCGCTCGACCTCTTCGTAGTACGGCCGCAGGTAGTCGGTCACCAGGGCGACCACCAGGCCGTTCTTGCTCCCGAACAGTGAGTAGACGGCGCCGGTCGTCAGGTCGGCGCGTTCGGCGATCTCGTCAAGCCTGGCCCGGTATCCGTCCCGGGAAACGATCTCGAACGCCGCGTCCAGCAAGGCTCGCCGGTTGCGTTCCTTGGCTTCTGCTCTCGTCATTCTCATAGCTCGATTATTACCGTAATCTCGTTACGAGATCGGTCGGGACGAGCTTCAAGGAGGATGCTCATGGCCGAAGTTGCGGGGTCGCGGGTGACCCGCCAGACGGTAGGTGCCCTCGCCGACGGCGTCTTCAAGGTGTTGCTCGCTGTTGCCTGTATCGCCGGTGCCGCCCCGCTCGGCAGGTTGCTCGGCACGGCAACCTGGCTGATGGTCGTCGCAGGGCTGGCCCTGCTGTTCGGCGGCGGCGCCGAGCTCGGGTACTCGGGAAGCCGGTCGATGCGCACTTACGTACGACTCATGATCGTCTATGACAGCGGCTGGATGCTGGCAGCCCTGGTCGGCTTCCTGATGGCGAGGCAGGGCAGCGGCGCGGGGGGTGAGGTGTGGATGGGGTACCAGACAGCCGCTCCCCTCGTGTTCGCCGCGCTGCTGGTCGCCGCTGCTCCGGCGCGGAGGACGCCACCCGGTGACAGTGGCGGTGCGCTCCGGGCGCAACGGGAAAGGGACTCGCGTCCCGAGGGCGTATAGCCGAGGGGCGGGGCGCCGGGGCTCTCGACGTGCGATGCGCGGGACGATGCCGCGTTCCCGTAGCCATTTCCGCGTGGCTCTCCTTGACGGCGCGGGTGCGTAAGAGTGCGATAGATGCGGAACCTGGGCCTCTTGTCGGCAGGACGGGGACAGCCTGGTGTGCAGGGTGGATGTGGTTGCCAAGGAGGCGGCGATCGGTCGGTTCCTCGATGCGTACCCACGGGCGATTGATGCCGGCCAAGGCCATCCCGCCCTCCAGGGGTGCGAGGATGTCCGCTGGTCCGGGTTCCCGGAGTGCCCCGCCGGGATTCCGATGCTGCTGCGCACCCTTCTCGACCGGGAAGCAGCATCCGAAGCCAACCGAGCGCTCACCAACTCCCTTCTCGACGGCATCACGGCGATGAACGTTGCCGCGCCGATGGCCCTGCCGTTCCTGTTACGCCTGGCCGATGACCCCCGGGTCCCTGCGCGGTCCGGACTACGGGACCTTCTGGTCACGATCGCAGAGTTCTCCGAGTCGATCGACGCCGGCGCCGAGGCGTCGGTGCTCTGGTTCGGCAGTGACAGCGAACATCCCGAACGCGAGCAGTGCCGGGCGGTGTTCGCGCAGCATGCGGGTGTCGTGGCGACACTGGCGGAGAAACTGGCCGGTCCTGGTCAGCGAACGAAACTTCGGCAGGCCACAGGGCTCCCGTGAGGTCTCAATGGCGGCAGAGGAGAGCCTCAGTCTGCTGATTCGGGCCCGACGCTTGTGCCGCCGGGCGGCCTGGACGCGTTGTGGGCTGTCCGGGACGGCGAACCCACTGCCAACGTCGCCTTCGCTGACGCGGCGGCCTCGCGGTCCAGTGAGCGCGTGACGGGCCGGATGGGACGCGATGCTGCCAAGTGGCGGCCGCACACGAGGTCACCATCCTGGCCGGCACCGACAGGTTTCCGTGCGGAACCGTCACCTCGGAGATCGAGCGGCTCGTCCGTGCGCGCCTGTCGCCCGGGGCGGCGCTGGGTGCGGCCGCGTGGTCGACCCGCTCCTACCTTGGCCGCCCGGCCTGGTCGGCGGAACCCTTGCCGTTCTCGTCGCCTACGACACCGCCCCTCGTTCGACGCTTCCGCCGTGGCCCACCTCGGCCGCATCATCCTCCGCGGCCGGGTCATAGCCTGTGTCCTCCATCCGCAGCTGAATCAGCCCCATAGGCCACAGCTTTCCTCAGTGCACCGTCACCGCTGCGGTGGTGACCGTTCCGTTGGTCCAGCCGTAACGATGGGTGGTCACTGTCACCGTGAGCCTTTGGCCCTTGTCGGCCTTCAGCGGCAGGTAGGTGGGCTTGGTGGCCCCGGTGATGGCCTTTCCGTTGCGTTTCCAGGTGTAGGAGTACGAGGTGGCCGTCGGCGACCAGGTGCCGGGTGCGGCGGTCAGGCGGTGGCCGACCTTGGGGGTGCCGCTGAGGGCGGGGGCCTTGGTCGCCTTCAGAGGAGGGCCGGCGGCGACTGTGGCGGCTTGTGCCGTGGAGTTGACCGTACCGGCGCCGTTGCTGACCATGACCTTGCACGCGATCTTGTGGGTGTAGTCGTCCGAGGTCAGGGTGCGCGTCGTGCCGGTGGCGCCGGAGATGGGCTTGCCCTCACGCAGCCATGACCATGTGGCGGTCGCGTGGTAGCCGGACCAGGCGGCGGAGCAGGTCAGCTTGGACCCGGTACGGGCGGTGCCGGTCACCGTGGCCTGCTGGGTGATGTTCGGCTTGGTCAGCAGGGTCTGCGACCGGCTCCACACCTGTGAGGTGTAGCGGTCGGAGGAACCGGGGGCGTAGAGGGCGGTGCGTCCCAGCACGGTGGCCCGGCCGTCCGATCCTGCCGCCACCTCGCCCGTCAGGGCGTCCACGTCGGGGATGTCCGGGACCGGTGTGGCGTTGAGCGCGGTGGCCTTGCTCCAGGAGCCGGCGGTGCGGACGGCCCACTCCAGGTAGTGGTCGTTGCCGTTGTCCATGCCGGGTGTCTGCGGCCACACGACCTGTACCGTCCCGTCCGCACCGATGGACGCGTCCACCTGCCAGTTGACGTACCCGGTGGACAGTGTCTTCGGCGCGGACCAGGCGCCCGTGCTCGCGCTGCGGGTGACGGCCTGGATGATCGGCATGCCGGCGCTGCCGGTCCAGCCCGCCCACACATAGGTGATGTCCCCGTTGGGGCCGGTGAGGGGGCCGCTGTCGTCGGTGTCCTGGACGATCGGCACGGCGGTCTGCGCGGCTCCCCAACTGCCCTTCGGAGAGGCTCTGGTGATCGACTTCAGCGCCTCGATCCCGTTGGTGGCCTTCTGCCACAGGACGGTGGTGGCGCCCCCGGCGGACATGGACACCTGGACGTCGGTGGACCTGGCGTCCGTCCCCGGCAGGGCGGCCGGGGCGCTCCAGTCTCCGTCGGGAGTGGCCCGGGTCACGATGGAATCGACGTCGGAGTCGGTGTTCCTGTCCCAGGCGTCCCAGACCGTCGTGGCCGCTCCATCGGGAGCCACCGCGAGGGAGAACTGCTCGATGAAGCCGTCGGAGAACCTTCCCAGACGGTGAGGCGTCGACCATGCCGTCGCGCCGGGGGCGAGCGTGGCCGTCATCGCCTCATAGTTCCAGCCTGCGTCGCCCTGTACCCATACGGCGGTGACGGTGCCGTCCGCCGCCGTGGCCAACTGGGGCATCGACAGATCCATTCCGGCGTAGGACGTGAGCGTGACCGGCTCCGACCACCGGCCCGTCGCAGAGTCCCATCCGGCCGAGACGGCGGCCAGCGAGCTGTCGGTGTAGCTGCCGGTCGTCCAGGCAACGTCGGCGTGCCCGTCGGCGGTCACCGTCAGTACGGCCGGGGCGGTCTCGTTGTCGCTCGTGAACAGGGAGCGGGGAGCGGACCACGTGTCGCTGCCCGCGCGCCTGACCGCAGCCTGGATGTCCCAAGTGGGGGCGCCGGGAGCCTTGTTGCGCCACAGGGCGAACGCGGTGCCGTCTCCCGCCACCTTGACGTCGATCAGGCTCTGCCGGCTGCCGGTGCCGGACAGACCGACCGCGGAACCGAAGGGGCCAGCCGACGCCGCGTACCCAGCAGCGGCGGCAGGCAGCGCCGTGCCCACCGCGAGTACCGTCGCGGTTGCCGCCGCGCACGCGGCGACGGCGGTCCGTGATCTGGGTATCTTCAGTGCCACTACAACTCCTGTCTCGCGCGGGCATGCCTCTTGCCCGACAGTGCGTTGGGAACATGCTGCGGGGGCTGTGATCGAGCGGAACGACCTCCGGTCGATGCCGGAGCGCCGACACGGTACTTGGCCGGCCCCCCGCCGCCCCTGTGTCCTCGCCATCGAACGAGATCAATGAGACTACCCAGCAGACTCGGCGCTTCCCGCCGCCGACGAGGCAAGAATGATCGAATTCTCGCGGCCGCGGGGCCTTTCGTACCTCACGCAGATGCGGCGCGGGTCCGGCGTCTCCCGTCAACTCGCCCCGCAAATCCGGTTGACGGCATGTGATCAGCGATGAAACGGTGAAGCAGCGTCACAAATGAGGCGCTTGGTACAAACTTCAACTCCTCGCTGACCACGGGGAGATCAAGGGGGAACACATGCTGCACAGGACTGCGGCCAGGGCAGCGCTCGCCGCTGCCACCGCCGTATCCGCTCTGTTGATCCCGGCAGCCGGTTCCGCGTCCGCCGCGTCACCCGTGTCCGGGACGACCGTCACCGCGCGGGCCAACAGCTATGACGCGACGTGCAGGAGCCACAGCCGGACCTACGTCCTCAAGAAGTACTACCGCCGGGTGCCCGTCGGCCCGCCCAGCTATTACACCCTGCGCTGTGGCACCAGCACTTGGGGCTGGAAGCACATCAAGGCGCGGCACGGCTGGAACAGCACGATGGACCGGAAGATCAGCGCCGCCATCGACACCGGGAGCCCCAACGGCCGTGGCGGTTACTCCACTTATCTCAACCAGTGCCCGCGAGTGGAGAAGTTCCGCACCATCCTCGGTACACCGGCCGGGCGGGGCGACCTCCTGACGGCCTACAACGTCGACCGGCCGGCCGCCGCCGGTGCCGCTCGCTGCTGAACAGGGTGTCGGTGTGGGCCGAGGTGAAAGGGCGGATACCCGTGGAGGAACAGACACCGGCCGAGCAGGCCCTGAGCCGTTCGTACATCACCGCTGACGGACTCCGGTTCGAGGTCGGCGGAATGACGGTCGAGCACCATCCGGACCGCAGCGCGACATTGCGGTACTCGCTGACGGTGCGCCGCCAGGGCCACCCGGATGAACGGTGGGCCGTCGCCCTCCCCTGGGAGGACAAGTCCTGGGCGGATGTCCTCGGCTCACCCGCGCCCCCGCCCGACCGGCTGCGGCAGCTCGTGCACCTCGTCCACACCCACCTGGAGGAGTGGTGGGACACGAAGGGACACAACCGGCGGTCGGCGAAGCTGGGCCGGCGGCTTACCTGACCCCGCCCGGGAGCGGGCCGTCCGCCACCGGCTCCCGGGCGACCGCGAGGATGGCCATGTCGTCCTGCTGTCCGCCTCCCGTCCAGTGGTGGACGTCCGTGGTGAGGGCGCGGACCAGGGAGCCGGGGCTGTCGAAGCCGCGCCCGACGAGACGGGACCCGCCGGGCGCCCGCGTGCCTCGGGCCGCATTGGACCGAGCGGTGGCCGCTGCGGACGTGGCGCTGACGCGGTTCGCCGGATACCTGACGAAGAAACTCGCACCGCTGGCACCCGAACTGGACGCGCTGGGCGAGGACCGATACCAGCTGGGGGTGCGCGAGTTCCTCGGCATCCAGCTGGATTTGCAGGAGACTTATGCGTGGGGCTGGGAGGAACTGGCCCGGATCCAGCGGGACATGGTCGAAGCCGCAGCACGAATCGCACCGGGCGAACCGGTTCCGACTGTGCTGGCGACGCTCGACGAAGACCCCCGATATCAGATCAAGGGTGCGGCTGCCTTCCGCGACTGGCTGCAGGAACTCGCCGACGGCACCATCGCCGACATCGACGGGACGCACTTCACGCTCCCCGCGCCCCTGCGGCGGATCGACTGCCGGATATCCGTCAGCGAGGGGCCCGCCGTTTACCTGGCGCCCAGCGAGGACCTGTCGCGCCCCGGAACGATCTGGTGGACGCGGGCAGCCCCGGACGGGCTGATTCCGACGTGGACGGTACCGGGCACGATGTTCCACGAAGGGGCTCCAGGCCATCACCTCCAATTGGGCACAACAGCGCTGAACACCACCACCCTCAATCGGTTCCAGCGGCTGGCGTTCGAGCTGCACCCAGGACATTGCGAAGGATGGGGCCTTTATGCCGAACGACTGATGGACGAATTGGGGTACTTCGCCGACCCCGCACACCGTCTGGGCATGCTGGCCACCGGACAGCTGCTGCGCGCCGCGCGGATCGTCCTCGACATCGGCCTGCACCTGAGACTCCCCATTCCCAAAGGCACCGGATTCCACGAGGGTGAGCGGTGGACTCCGGAACTGGGCCGCACGTTCCTCACCGAGCACTGCGGACTCGGTCCGGCAGGTTTCGTCGACTTCGAGATCGACCGGTACCTGGGGCGCCCCGGGCAGGCCATCGCGTCCAAGCTCGGGGAGAAGGTGTGGCTGGAGTCGCGTGAAGCGGCCCGCCGCCGCGACGGCACCGACTTCGACCTCAAGCAGTTCCACCAGCAGGCCCTGAACCTGGGGCCGATGGGCCTGGACCTCTTACACACCGAGCTCACACGTGCAGACCGTGCCGACTGACCATGAGGGACCAGACAGGAACGACACGAGCGGAACACGGCACATGGTGAAGAGGGGAGCGGGCGGATGATCACAGCACTGGGACACGTCGACCTGACTCCGGACACATGGGGGCTGGTCCGGGACGATCTACGGGCACGTCTGAACGGCCTGCCGATGGACGCGACCGGGCTTGTACGCGCCGGCGCGGGACTGCCTCTGGAGTTCGGGCGGATGGTGCGTGAGGCGGGGCGGAGCTTGGTGGTGTGCTTCCCCGAACACTCAGAGACCTCCATGGGAGCTTCGCCCCAGGACGAGGAGGCGCACCGGGAACTGCTGGCACTGGCCGAGGGGATAAAGGTGCTGCCCTTCGACCCGCTGGACCGGGACGCCTGCGTCAGCGCGGACGAGCAGCTCATCCGCGGCTGCGGCAGACTGTGGGCGATCTGGGACGGCTCTCCGTCCTGCGGCCACGACGCAACCGCCCACATGGTGGCGTACGCACGTGCCCACGGCATTCCGGTGGACGTCGTCTGGCCCGCGGGAGCGGCTCGTCAGGCGTCCGGTCGCGCGCTGCGGCTCAGCGTGCACGGGCAGGCGCGCTGACGCATTCCGCGCGTGCCTCATCGGCTTCTGTCGATCTTTCGTACCCAGGTGGAGTCAGCGGTGAGAGGAGCGCCGTCGGCTCCGGTGGGCGTGAGGTCCGGGACGCGGACGCCCTGCTCGTCGAGCAGGGTGGAGTGGGGTTCGCCGGGCTCGAAGGCGTGGTGTTCTCCCCACTGGCGCAAGGTGAGGAGTACGGGGAACAGGTCGCGGCCCTTGTCGGTGAGCACGTACTCCAGGCGGCGGCCCGTGGGTGCGGTCTGCTTAGCGAGGAGCCCGTGGGCGCTGAGCTTCCGGAGACGGTCGCTGAGGATGTTGCGGGCGATGCCGGTGCGGCGCTGGAACTCGGTGAAGGAGCGGGCCCCGTCCATCGCGTCCCGGACGACCAAGAGGCTCCAGCGGTCGCCTACGAGGTCGAGCGCGCGGGCGACGGGGCAGTGGGGATCGGTCCAGGCGTCGTTCGGGGCGCCGGTGGAGGAGCGCGGCATAACACCTCCTAGATGAGTTGCAGATCGAGACCATTATGCCCTAGGCTCAAATAAGTTTCACTCTGCTACTGATTTTCTGATCGGAGAGCGATGGACGTCTGGCGGCGGTTACTACTCGCAGTCGTGTGCGGTGTCGCGGTGGCAAGCGTCTACGCCGCGCAACCGGTTCTCGCACCGATGGGAGACAGCCTCGGCATCCCGGCGGGACAGTTGGGATGGATCGTCTCGGTCGGTCAGTTCGGCTACTTGGCCGGCCTGGTGCTGCTGGTCCCGCTCGGCGACGTGGTCACCGACAGACGTCGACTCATTGCGGTGCACCTCGTGATCACCGCCGCCGGCCTTCTCCTGACTTCGGCGGCCTCGACCGCCTGGATGGCTTTCACAGGACTCGCGCTGGCCGGGATGTTCGCGGTCGTGGTGCAGACCACGGTGGCCTATGCTGCATCGGTCTCACCGCCCGCCGAACGTGGGCGGAACATCGGGATCGTCACCTCCGGCGTGGTGATCGGCATCCTTGGCGCGCGAATTGTCACCGGCCTGCTCGCCGAGCAGTGGAGTTGGCGGAGCATCTACGTACTGCTCGGCGTGCTGGCCCTCGGGATCGCCGTCCTCGTCCCGCGTGCCCTGTCCCCGGAAGAGCGATCTCGCCGGCCTGCGGGATACGGGCAGGCCCTCGCCGCGCTTGGCACACTGTTCAGGGAGCGTCTCTTTCTGACGCGCGGCCTCATCGCGTTCTTCCTGTTTGCCTCCTTCGGAACGCTGTGGAGCGGACTATCGCTGCCGCTGGCGGACGCGCCATGGCACTTCAGTGAGGGCCAGATCGGCTTGTTCGGTCTCGCTGGACTCGCAGGCGCGCTGGGCGCTGCTCGCGCGGGAGGCTGGGCGGACGCCGGACGGGCAGTGCCGATGGCGGGTTTCGCGCTGGCCCTTCTCATCGTCTCCTGGGCCGCGATCGCCCCCCTGTCCTGGTCCCTGTGGCTGCCCATCATCGGCATCGTGCTGCTCGACTTCGCGGTCCAGGTCGTGCACGTGAGCAACCAGCACACGCTTACCAGCGCATACGCGGAACGCACCAGCAGCGTCATTGGTGCCTACATGGTCTTCTACTCCCTCGGCTCCGCCCTCGGAGCAGCCGCCACGACCACCGTCTTCGCCTCCCACGGATGGGTCGGATCCAGCCTCCTGGGAGCCGGATTCGCAACCTGCGCCCTGATCACCTGGGCGATCGGCAAAGGCCTGCCCGACGGCGCGTCTAAGACCCTGCGGGTCACCGAGGCCCACGGTCAGGAGAAGAAGATGCAGCGGGCGGACACCGCCTAGACCTGTCAGGCGGGCGGGTGAACAGATCCGCGACGGAAAACGGCGAACGGCACCGGTCGCGGGGACGAGCCCCGAGGCCGATGCCGTTCCGTTCCGCCGGTCGCGGTCAGTGCGAGCGGCGCCCCGTCACGAGGCGGTACAGCAGGAGCACGATCACCGAGCCGACGACCGCGGCGATCCACGTCGACAGGTGGAAGAAGCCGTTGATGGAGTGCACACCGAAGATCACCTTGCCGAGCCAGCCGCCGAGCAGACCGCCGACGATGCCGATGAGCATCGTGACGAGGCAGCCGCCCGGGTCCTTGCCGGGCATGAGCGCCTTGGCGATGGCGCCCGCGATGAGGCCGATGAGGATCCAGGCGATGATGCCCACGGTGTGCTTCCTTTGCTTTCGACGAGTGCTCTGGACGAACCCGAGGTGGACCCCAAGAGGTTTCCGCCGGGACTGTCGCCGGTCACTCCGCAAGGACGACCGGCGACATACGCATATCCGTTCGGGAGAAATCCACACGGCATCGCGGCCCCGCATTCACCGACCGGCTCACCTGGTGCCGATCACGCAGCGGCGCGCCCCAACGCTCCCTACCTGTTCCACTGGTAGTCCTCCGCCGCGTTGACGATGAGGTCCTTCACCGCCTGGGGGTGGGAGATCAGGGAGACGTGGGAGGAGTTGATCTCGACCGTCTTGCGGGCCTTGGCGCGCTTCGCCTCGTAGCGTTCCAGCCCGGGGTCGATGGACCTGTCCTGCTTGCCCACCAGGACGTAGACGGGCTTGTCGTGCCAGGCCGCGGCCGTGAGCTTGTCGTTGAAGGCGGAGAGGGCGAGGGGCCGTTGGGTGGCGCCGAGCAGGTCGGTCTGCGTGACGGGGAGGTCCTGGGCGAAGACCTGGCGGAGCTTGTCGGTCTGGACGTAGACATCCGTGCCGCCGGTGCCGTCGCCGTTGCGGAAGGGCACCTGGTCGAGCGCCGTCGTGAGGGGCGGGGCCGGGAACTTCGCCGAGAGGCTGGAGAAGGACTCGCCGACGTCGGGCATGATCGCGTTGATGTACACCAGCGCCTTGACGTTGCTGTTCCCCGCCGCGGCCTGGGAGATGACCTCGCCGCCGTAGGAGTGGCCGGCGAGGATGATCGGCCCCTTGATGCTCTTCAGGAGGCTCGCCACGTAGGTCGAGTCCTGGGGTATGCCACGGAGCGGGTTGGCCGCCGCGACCACCTTGTAGCCGTTCTTCTGCAGCGCGCCCACCACGCCGTTCCAACTGGAGGCGTCGGCGAAGGCGCCGTGCACGAGCACGATCGTCGGCTTCTCCCCGCTGGGCCCGCTGGGCGGTCCGCCCGCGTACGCCCCCATGGCCGCGACCACCGAGACGGTGCCCGACAGGACCAGTGCGCCCGCACCCCAGCGGAGTGCGTGGACGCGACGCCGTGACTTACCGGATGTTCGCATGACGCTCCTTCGACGGCAGGCCGCCGCAGTGACAGCCTGAGAGCATCACACTGGTGCAGCCCCTCCGCCTCGGCATGCAGGCGCTGCCATCCGGGTGAACCGACGGGACGCGCGCGGTCACTCACCCGATCGTGTCCGGCCGGCGGCGCAGGCCCCGGAGCGTGATCCGGGGCCTGCGGCCGGACGCCCGGTCAGACGACGGTGATGTTCTCCGCCTGCGGGCCCTTCTGACCCTGGGTGACGTCGAACGTCACCTGCTGGCCCTCGAGGAGCTCGCGAAAGCCGGAAGAGTTGATGTTCGAGTAGTGCGCAAAGACGTCCGGGCCGCCGCCGTCCTGAGAGATGAAGCCGAAGCCCTTCTCGGCGTTGAACCACTTGACGGTACCGCTGGTCATACTGAGCCTTCCGGTCGAAATCGGGCCCGCACCGTGCGAACCCGAAGGTGATGCCCCGCTCCCGAGGGCACAGCAAAAAGCCCACGCAGAGCGCGGGCGGGAACACGGCATCTGTCAGCGACGCTACACGCCGGGACCGGCTCCCACCAGAGAGCAACGACCATGACTCACCCGTCCGTCGGCCCTTCTCCGGCAGCCGGACAGGGTCGGCGAAACGCCGGGAGGCCCCCTGGTGGGCGGTTCCGGCCCGGTAGTCCTGCCGGACCGGAACCGCCCGTCCGGGCGAACGCCTGTGCTTACCGGTGTGAGCCGACGGCGATCAGCTCGCCTCCTCCCGCAGGGCGAGGCCCATGCGCGCCGCCAGGGCGGTGGCCAGGGACGCGATGGTCGGGTGCTGCCAGACGAAGTTGCTCGCCAGGCGGGCGCGGCGGCCGGCCCGGTGGGGGTGAGCGTGACCACGGCGGGCGGGACGAACAACGGCCTGTCCTACACCTACGTGGACGCCCCCACCGTGACCACGGTCGCGCCCGCCTCCGGGCCGCCCTCGGGCGGTACGGGTGTGACCATCACCGGCACCAACCTCGACACCACCGAGTCCGTCACCTTCGACGGCACCCCGGCGCCGTTCTCCGTGGTGAACAGCACCACGGTCTCGGCGGTGACCCCGCCCGGTGCCGCCGGTCCGGTCGACGTGGTGGTGACCAACGCGGCCGGTTCCGACACGGCCGCCGACGCCTTCACCTACGTCGCCGGACCCGGTATCTGACCCACCCCCAGCTGCCGCCCGGTCCGGACCGGGCGGCAGCCCCGTCGCCCCGGGCTTCGCCCAGGCTGCCATTGGAGCATCCTCATGCCGCCCACGATCAACACCATCAATCCCACACAGGGGCCCACCACCGGGGGTACGACCGTCACCCTCACCGGCACGGGGATGACCGGGAGCACCGCCGTACGTTTCGGCAGCACCAACGCCACATCTTTCACCGTCAATTCGGCCACCCGGATCACCGCCGTCAGCCCGCCCCGTGCCGCCGGAGCGACGGCCGTGACGGTCGTCCATCCGACCGGGAACAGCAACTCGGTGACATTCACCTACGTGGTGGCGCAGGTGCCCCAGGTCACCGGAGTCTCGCCCGCCAACGGCCCGACGGCGGGCGGCACCGGTGTCGTCCTGACGGGGACCGGATTCACCGGGGCCACGGCGGTCACCTTCGCGGGGGTTCCGGCCACGTAGTTCCTGGTGAACTCGGCGACCCGGATCACCGCCGTCACGCCCTCCGGAATCCCCGGGGCGGCCGAGGTGCGGGTGACCACCCCGGGAGGCACCAGCGCGCCGGACGCGTTCTTCTTCTACGCCGCGCCGCCCGTGCTCCAGAGCGCCGACCCCGTACAGGGCCCGACGGCCGGTGGCACCGTGGTCACCCTGACCGGGAGCAACCTGCTCAACGCCGGCGCCGTCCTCTTCGGGGCCGCCAACGCCGCCTCGTACACCGTGGTGTCGGCGACGCAGATCACGGCGTCCGCCCCGCCGGGGACGGGCAGCGTGCCCATCACGGTGGTCACGCCGGGCGGTACGAGCAACCCCCTGGCCTTCGTCTACGTCGTCCCGCCCACGCTGACGGCATTGGTACCCAGCGCTGGACCGGCGTCCGCGGGCACGGTGGTGACCCTCACCGGCACCAACCTGGCCACCGCCACGGCCGTCACGTTCGGATGTTCGGCCGTCCCCTTCACCGTGGTGTCGGACACGAAGATCACCGCCGTCGCGCCCGCGGGCGCCCCGGGCCCGGTCACCGTGACCGTCACCACCGCGGGCGGTACCAGCTCCGGGCTGCCCTACACACGCACCGCCGCGCCCGGCATCTGACGCAGCCGCTCACCCGATCGCCCGGCGAGCGGCGCAGTCGGCTGATCCAACCAGGCTGCTTCTGGCGCCATGTCCCGGGGGACGGAAGCGACCGCCCTAGCGTGAGGCTCCCCACGGCACCCGCTCCCAGCGGGCCGGGAAGCGAACAAGGAACCGAACCGGTGCACTTCACGCCACGCAAAGCGAGACTGACCGTCGCGGCCGCCCTGACCGCCGTACTGGGGCTCGCCTCACCCGCCTGGGCCGTACCGTCGAGCACCACCGTGACGGCCAGCCCGCAGTCGACCACGGTGAACAACCCCGTACAGCTTCTGGCCACGGTCGACTGCCCCGCCGATCCCACCGGCGGTCTCGGCGTCACCTTCTTCGACGGCGGCGACCTGCTCGACACCGTGGCGGTGAACGCCAACGGGCAGGCCGGCTACACGGCCACCTTCACCACCGCGGGCACCACACCGGGCTTCTGCCTACTCGCCTGCGGCGGACTGATCGACTTCAGCGTCGGCGACATCACCAACAACATCAACACCTCTGGGTACCGGGACCGGTCCCTCGCCCGGTGGCAGCACCGCTAGGGCGTGTCGTCCGCCGACAGGGCGGAGAGGGCGGCGGCCAGGTCGGGAAAGACGGGAAGCTCGGCCCCGCTCACCTCGATCATCAGCCGCATCAGACGGTCGGCCCCGATGAGGCCGACGCGCCGGTGCCGACGGAGCGCGATCAGATGGTTCAGCAGCGCCGTGTTGGCGAAGGTCACGTGCCGCAGGTCGAACACCACGGGCGCGAGGCTGCTGTGCAGCACCTCGTAGGTGACCCGCTCGACGACGTGGATCGACTCGGCGTCGAAGTCCCCCCACAGCCTGACCCCCCACAGCGCCCCCACAGGAGCCGCGAGCGCCCTCGCCGCATGACTGAAAGCCCACACCGAAGGACGCACACTCCTCCTTCTGGGCCGCGGGGACAATTAGTTGTCGCTAGACAATCATGCCCAGCCTCCGCACGCCACCGACGCCCCTCAACCCGCCTGACCGCGGACCGATTCACCCACGGCGCGTCGGACCGCCTCATTGCGAAAGGGAGCGTCTTCTTGACCACCGGGCGTGAGGTTCCCCGCCATGCTCGTAGACTCATGACGTGGCATTCATGAGCACCCCGCACTGCTGCTTCCTGTGATGGGAAAGCGCTGAGGGCGATGCCGGACGGCGTCGCCCTCCTTGGTGTACCTGCTGCGCGAGTCACGTCCCGATGCTGCCCGTTCCTTTCCGAGGCAGTGCGGCGCTGACCCCTCAGGCACGATCCCTTCCCTTCACCCCTTGCCAGGAGTGCCTCGTGCCCGTGTCGCTTCCCCCTGCCCTCGATCTGTCCCTCGACCTGCTGCGTTGCCCGACGTGCCGTACGCGGCGCCTGCACCCCGACCGCGGTGCACTGCGCTGCCCGGTGGGTCACACCTTCGACATCGCCCGGCACGGCTATGCCGGTCTGCTGACGGGCGCCCGCGCCACCAGCGGTGACGACGCGGCCATGGTCCAGGCCCGGGACCGTTTTCTGTCCACCGGCGCCTACGAGCCCCTCCGCGAAGTCGGCGTCCGCCTGGCGGTCGACGCCGTCCCCGGTCAGGGCACAGTGGTGGATGCGGGGTGCGGCACGGGCTACCACCTGGCCGGCGTACTCGACCGACTGCCTTCTACCCGTGGTCTGGGGCTGGAGACATCGGTGCGGGCACTGCGCTCGGCAGCCCGTGCACACGACCGGGCTGCCGCAGTGGCCTGGGACGTCTTCCGTCCCTTCCCACTGGCCGACGGGGCGGCCGATGTCGTGCTGAACGTCTTCGCCCCACGCAATCCGACCGAGTTCCACCGCGTTCTGCGCCCGACCGGCCGCCTGATCGTGATCCGTCCCACTAGGCCGTGTCCGGAAAGTCCCGCCTGGCTCGCGACGCCTGGCACGCTCCCCCAAGCTCTGCGAGCAGGGGGGACCCCCAGCGGCGTTGTCGGGGTCGCCCTCGTACGCCCAGTACGAGGGCGACCCTCCGCCTTGCGAGCGCACGCACCAGACGCCGCGAGCCCTGCCCTCCGGGCAGACGGCGCCACTTTCCGGACACGACCTAGGGGGTGTCTTGTCGATCAGGCCGGATCAGGGAGCGGCGTCTGGTGCCGTGCATCGCAAGGCGGAGGAGGGAGTCGATGCGGAGCATCGGGGACCGACGACAACGCGGCGAGGTGCGGTGCCAGGCGTCGCGAGCCCGGCGTGATCGACAAGACACCCCCTAGGCGGCACTTGGCCGAGCTACGTGGCCAGATGCCTGCGATGGTCACGATCGACCCGGCCAAGGAACAGCGCCTGCACCGAGCGCTCGACCCCCTCTTCGAGGCCGTCGTCACCCAGCAGGTGGAGTACTGCGTTCCCCTGACCAAGCTGAACATCCTGGATCTGATCGGGATGACGCCGAGTGCACGCCACGTGAGCCGCGCAGACCTCGCCGACGGCGGAGCCCTGCCCGATCAGGTCACCGTCTCCGTCCTGGCCACCGCCTACCGGCCTCGCTGACCGAGCTGGCGCCTCCTGCTTCGGCGACGCCCGACCACCAGCATCCCCAAGGCCCCGGCAACCGCTCCGACAAGGACCCTGTAACTGCGGTAGTCATCGTGGTGATCTCCTTCCCTTACGGTGCGTTGCCCAACTGGGGACTTGGGGCAGCAGCTCCTGTCCGGGGAACGCCCCCCTAGGATCACCAGTTGAGGGGTGATCACGTGTTCATGAGGACCGACCGGTGGTTCGCGGCGATCGCGGCGGCCATGATGCTGGCGGGCTGCGCCGGCGGCGGCGACATCGACAGCGCGAACGGCAAGGCGGTGGCGCTCACGAAGGAACAGGTACGGGAAACGTTGCCGAACGACGGGGCCATGACGGGTTGGAAGGAGTCCGCCCGCCCCGCAGCCGTAGAGATGGACAAGCTCTACCGTTCACAAGCCTGCCCCATCAAGGGCAACGCGGGCTGCGAGAACTCCCGCTTCTTCGGCGCCTCGACCTTCAGACGCGACGACAGCGCCGCCATGGTCACCTTCATGATCGTCGCCTACGACAGTGGGCAGGCCGCCCGTGAGGCGTACGACGTGCTCTGGAACCACTACGGCAAGAGAGCGGGACAGCGGGGCAAGGCGTTCAGCCTCGGCCGGATCGGTGAGCGGCGCGACGCCCGATTCGACTCGCCCGGCTTCCACGGCGAGCCCAGGACCGTGACCCAGACCCGGGTCGGTACGACGCTGCTGTGGACGATGGTGGATTCGATGGAGAAGAGCAAGGACGCCGTCAACGAAGACCGTGCCCGGGACCTGGCAACGATGCTCGCCAAGCGGGCCCGACAGGCCCAGAACGGCGACGCGCCTTCCGCCGCGCTCTGACGGCCGGCCGGAGCGTCATGCGGGTCACGGCCGGGGTCTCGGGAGGAGTCCTCGTTCCAGGGCTACCACGACTGCTCTTGTGCGGTCGTTCACGTCCAGCTTGGCGAAGAGGCGGAGGAGGTGGGTTTTTACCGTGGCCTCGGCGATGACGAGGCGTCTGCCGATCTCGGCGTTGGTGAGGCCGTCGGCGACCGCGTCCAGGACGTCGGTCTCGCGGTCGGTCAAGGGCTCCTGGGCCGGCCGGCGCATCCGCGCCACGAGTTTCGCGGCGACGCGGGGAGCGAGTACCGTCTCGCCGCGTGCGGCGGCGTGGACGGCGTCGACGAGTTGTTCGCGCGTGGTGTCCTTGAGCAGGTAGCCGATGGCGCCGGCCTCGACCGCTCGTTCGATCTCGGCGTCCGTGTCGTAGGTGGTCAGGATCAGGACACGGGTGCGCGGAAACCTGGCGACGACCTCGGCCGTAGTCGTCACACCGTCCAGGACGGGCATCCGCAGATCGACCAGGGCCAGGTCGGGGTCGAGCCGCTCGACGAGTTCCAGCGCCGCACGCCCGTTCGCCGCCTCGCCGACGATCTCGATGGTGTCCTCGTCGGCGAGGAGAGCGATGACTCCGGCGCGCATCACGGTGTGGTCGTCGACCACGACGACGCGCAGACCACTCCCGTTCATTCCCCCACCCCGTCCGGCACCGGGAGCGTCGCCAGGATTCGCGTCCCGTCGCCCACCGAACTCGTCACCGTGAGCCTTCCGCCCAGTTCCGTCAGCCGGTTGCGCATGCCGTCGAGCCCGAAGCCCTTGGACTCCCCCACCACGAACCCGGTCCCGTCGTCGGTGATCTCCAACTCCACACCGTACGGCCGCCGGGCCAGCACCACGCCGACCGTGGACGCGCACGCGTGCTTGCGTATGTTGGCCAGCGACTCCTGGGTGCAGCGCAGCAGCGCGATCCGGGTCTGCTGGTCGCAGTCGAGGTCCGCCAGATCGGCGTCCACGGTGAGCTGGGTGTCCTCCGCGAAGCGGGCCAGGGTGCGGCGCAGGGTCTGCGCCACCGAGCCGGAATCGACCCGGCCCGGTCCCGGAGGCTGCGCCGATGCGACCAACTCCCTTGCCTCGGCCAGGTTTTCCCGCGCGGTGAACTCGATCGACCGTAGCTGCCGGGCGCTGCGCGCCGGATCGTCGGACAGCCCGCCCCTTACCGCCTCGGCGAGCACGATGATCGACGCGAAGCCCTGGGCGAGGGTGTCGTGGATGTCGCGTGCGATACGTTCCCGTTCGTCGGCGGCGCCCTGCCGCTGGTGCGCCTCGGAGAGCCGTGCCTGGGTCCGCTCCAGTTCCTCGATCAGCCGGGCCCGTTCACTGCTCTGGGCCACGACCGAGTGCGCCCACAGGCCGATCAGTACGCCGACGGCGACGACGATCAGCGTGGACACCAGGGTCTCGCCGAAGAACTCCGCCGACCAGCCCTGCCGGCTCAGGCTTCCGGCGAGCGTGGCACCCGTGGCGAACCCGAGAAAGCCCATCGAGGCGCGCGGGGTGCGCGCGAACATCCAGTAGTGCGGGAGCGTCACCATGAACAGCGCCGCGTAACTGCTGCCCAGGTAGGCCAGGCCGCCCAGGGCAAGTACGAGGACCCAGAGGTAGACCTGTGGACGGACGACGGGATTTGCCGGGAAGCGGTCGAGCACCGCGTAGCAGAGCATCACGCTGCCGAGCAGGGCGAGGGCCGCGTACTTGCTCCCGCCCGGCGGGGCCGACGTCACCAGGCCGACGGTCATCGCCCCGAACAGCGCCCAGCACACCATGTTCCAGCGGCGCAGCGACGTGGCCCACAGGGCGTCGGGTGGGGATGCGGTCAGGACAGCCATGCGGGTCAACGTACTTCGGCCGCTGGGCGCTTGTCGGTCTTTCCCGTTGATGCCGCCGTGGGTTCCCGCCCCGTCCTCGACGGCCACCAGCATCGCCTGCCGAGCAGGAGCATCGCCGACGGCAGGATGGTGATCCGCACGATGAAGGCGTCGAGCAGTACGGCCGCCGCGAGGACGAAGCCGATCTGCTTCATCTCGATGATGTGCAGGAAGACGAAGCTCGCGAAGACGGTCGTCATCACCACGGCCGCGCTCGTCACCACGCTCGCCGACCGGCGGATGCCGTCGAGCACGGCCTGCCGCGTCGGAACGCCCGCGACCACGGCCTCCCTCACCCTGCTCACCACGAACACCTGGTAGTCCATCGAGAGCCCGAAAAGGATCACGAACAGGAACAGCGGTACGCGCGACCCGATCGACCCCGTGGAGTGGAAGTCCAGCAACCCTTCGGCCCACGTCCGCTGGAAGACCAGCACGAGCAGCCCGAGCGCCGCCGCCGCGGACAGGAGGTTCAGCACGACGCCGAGCAGCCCCAGCACCACCGAGCGGAACGCGTACGCGGTCATCGCGAAGGTGGCCAGCAGCAACGCCCCCAGGACCAGGGGAAGTTTGCTGTTCTGGTGCGCGGGATAGTCGGCGTACCGGGCTACGTCCCCGCTCACCCCGAACTCCGCTCCGGCCACCCGGCCCACGGTCGCGGGCAGGTAGTTCTTCCGCAGGTGACCGAGAGAGGCGTACGCCTGCTCGGAGTTGCCGAGGTGCGGCACCTTCAATTCGAGGGTGCTGATACGACGGTCGGCGGATGTCCGGACGGGCGAGGCACCGGCGAACAACGGGTCCTCGTCGGCGCGTCGGGCCACCTCCTGCAGGGCCGCGACCACCTCGGCGGAGCGTGCGGCATCGGCCCGCACCACGACCTGATGCGTGACCCGGTGCTCGGGAAACTCCTCGTTGAGCAGGTCGTACACGCGCATGGCGGGGATCTCGCGGGAGTGGGTGTCCCGGCTCATCTCCGTGATCCGCAGTCCGGCCAGCGGGACGGCGAGCGCGAGCAGGGCGAGTACGGCGACGCACAGGGTGACCAGGGGATGCCTGCTCGCGGGCCGCAGCAGAGCGGCCCACAACCGGCTCCCGCCGTGGTCCCGCACCCTCCGCTGTGGCTTTCCGCGCTCAGCGCGGGAACGTGCCCTGCGCTCCAGCCGTTCGCCGAGCGTGACCAGGAGCGCGGGCAGTACCGTCAGGGAACTCGCCACCGCGACGAGGACGACCACGATCGTGCCGGTGGCCAGCGAGGAGAAGATGACGTCGGCGGCGAGGTAGAGCGTCGCCGTGGAGGCGACGACCGCGACACCGGACACCACCACCGCCCGGCCCGATGTCGCCGCGGCCAGTTCCACCAGCGCCCGCGAACTCAGCCGCCCGGCGGAGCGGGCCCGTTCCTCCCGCTCCCGCTTGAGGTAGAAGAGGGTGTAGTCCACGCCCACGGCCAGGCCGATCATCAGGATGACGTTCGTGCCGACCCCGGCGTCCGGGGAGATGTGCGAGGCCACCATCGACAGCCCGACGGCCGCGGCGATCGCGGACAGGGCGATCAGCAGCGGCACGGCCGCCATGGTCACCGAGCCGAAGGCGACCAGCAGGGTGATCAGAGTGACGGGGAGGGTCAGTTCCTCCGAGAGCGCCAGGTCGTCGCCGCGCTGCTGGTCAACTCCCTTGCTGATGGACGGACTCCCGGTCTCCCGCAGTAGCAGCCCCGGATACGCCTCGCTCACGGCCCGGGTCTGTGCGGCCAGCGCGTCGACCTTGTCCTTCGCGTCCCGCTCCTCGCCTCTCAGGGCCACCTCGACCATGGTGATCCGGTGGTCACGCGACAGCAGCGGTGCGGCGACTCCGGCCACCTCGGGGAGCCGCCGCATCCGGGCGCTCAGTTCCTTCGCGGCGGCATCGGCATCGGCGGAGGCCCGGTCGGGGGGTCCGGAGCGGGAGGAGAACAGCACCTGCTCGGTGGGCCTGCGCTCCAGATGCCCCTCGGCGGCCATCGCCTCCGCCCGGCCGGCCTCGCCGACGCGGTAGTCCGCCGTTGTCGCGCCGTTGGTACCCACGGCGCTGCCGGCTCCCAGACAGAGCGCCACGAACACGAGCCAGCCGACGATGGCCCGCCAGGGATGCCGAGCGCTCCAGCGCGCCACGCGCACCGTGAATGAGTTCATGCCCAAGAGCGTTGCTGAAGTGCACAGTTCTCCGACAGAGGCACCCGGTTGAACTGTCCGTCCACCGATCGGTGGACCCGGGTGCCCGGTACGGGCCGTGTGCGGGGCTGTCGGCCGATCGGGGGGCCACCCCGCCGTAATGTGACAGGTACCGGGCCGACCGGCGCGTGCCACCATCGCGCGAGTGGGAAAGGTCAACCAGTCCGAGGGGAGACGGCATTGGGCAGCCGGGTCAAGCGGTTGTCATCGTCGCGATCGGCGCGTCGTGCCTGCGCTTCCGTGCGGGGCGGCGTCTTGGGGGAGCGTTGGTACCGACGCTCACAGCCCACGGCTCAGACCACCAGCACCCGGCGCCCCCTGGTATGCCCCGCCCGGCTGTCGATGTGTGCCGACGCGGCCTCATCGAGGCGGTACGACTTGTCGACCGGGATGTGCAGGCGCCCCCGTGAGATGAGGTCGACGGCCTCCGTGAGGGCGGCCCGTATGTCGCCGGCCACCCCGGAGAAGTGGACGCCGAGTTGGGGCGCGTCGAGGTCGGCGATGGAGATCACCCGTGCCGGATCGCCGGTCAGCTCGGTCAGTTCGCGGATGACGCCCGAGCCGGCGAGGTCCAGGGCCGCGTCGACCCGGCCCAGCCGCCGCACCCGCTCGGTCCAGCCGTGGCCGTAGGTGGCGGCGAGGGCGCCGAGGCCGCGCAGGTAGTCCTGGTTCGCGGCACCGGCCGTGCCGATCACGGTGATGCCCCGGTCGCGGGCGATCTGCAGTACCGCCGACCCCACTCCCCCGGACGCGCCGCTCACGAGCAGCGTCTCTCCGGGCCGCACGCCGACCTCGCGCAGGACACGTAGCGCGGTCTCCACCACCGAGGGGTATCCGGCCGCCTCCTCGAACGTCAGGTTCCCGGGCATCCGGGCCCAGGCCGACAGCACGGCGAACTCGGCGTAGGTGTCGGTCCCTTCGCCGAACACGCGGTCGCCGGGCTCGACTCCTTCGACGCCGTCGCCCACCTCGTCCACCACCCCGGCGGCGTCCAGCCCCACCCCCGAGGGCAGCTCGACCGGATGGGCACCGAGGACCTGGCCCTCCCGGATTCTCCAGTCGACGGGGTTCACCCCTGCGGCCCGTACGGCGATGCGCACCTGGCCGGGGCCCGCGTGGGGCTCCTCGGCGTCCACGAGCCGCAGGACGTCCGGACCGCCGAACTCGGCGAAGCTCACTTTTCTCATGCCGTCGAACGTAACACTAACCGTTAGCTTTTTGGAGCTGATGCGATATCGCAACTGCTACGATCAAGCCATGATCGTGCCGACCGGCCGCCGCGAGCGCAAGAAGGCCGCGACCCGCCAGAAGATCGCCGACACCGCCCTGCGGCTCTTCCTGGAGCGCGGGTACGACGCGGTGGGCATCCGCGAGGTGGCCGCCGAGGCCGATGTCGCCGTGACCACGGTCTTCTCCCACTTCGCCTCGAAAGAGGCCCTGGTGTTCGAGCAGGACGAGGACTTCGAGCAGCGCCTCGTCCGCGCGGTGACCGACCGCGCCCCGCACGAACCGCTCATCCCGGCGCTGCGTCAGGAGATCCACGCTCTGGTGCGGCACTGCACGGGGGACGACGCCGCCCCGGTCTGGCGGATGATCGTCGCCTCGCCCGCGCTGCTCGAGTACGAGGAGTCGATGCGGCTGCGCCACGCGGAGTCCCTGGCGGCCGCCATCGCCGCCGGCCTCGACCTGCCTCCCGCGACGACGAGTTGCCGGACGGTCGCGCGATTCGTGATCGACGCCTACACGCTGGCCCGCGAGGCCGCCGAGCCGCAGGACGCGGTGGACGAGATCTTCCGGATGATCGAGGCGGCGTGGGCCGTGGTGAGACCGGCTCAGGGGACCACGGGACACGGGGCGAAGGGCTAGGGATACATGTATCCGTCACGAAGGGGTACGCGCGGGCTTGTCGGTCGGCGCTTTATCCTTTTCCGGGCGGCTTCCCACAGCTTGGAAGGATCATCATGACGACGAACGTGCTGAGCACCGGCCGGATGACCGAGCAGGGAACCCCGCCCGCCGCCCTGCCCCGGGTCACCGCCCCCACCCGGGTGGCCCCCCGGGACGCGCGCGGCCTGTCCAAGCTGTTCTTCGACCAGCTCGCGGAACTGGAAGAGGGCACGCCCGAGTTCCAGTACGCGCGGAACACGCTGATCGAGATGAACATGTCCCTGGTCCGCTTCGCGGCCGCGCGCTTCCGGGGGCGTGGCAGCGGGGAGATGGAGGACATCGTCCAGGTCGGCATGATCGGCCTGATCAAGGCCATCGACCGGTTCGAGATCTCCCGCGAGGTGGAGTTCACCTCCTTCGCCGTCCCGTACATCGTCGGCGAGATCAAGCGTTTCTTCCGTGACACCACGTGGGCGGTGCACGTGCCGCGCCGCCTCCAGGAGGCCCGCACCCTGCTGGCGCGTGCCAACGAGGAGCTGCACAGCCGGCTGGGCCGGATGCCGACCACGAGCGAGCTGGCCGAGCTGATGAGCCTGCCCGAGGACGAGGTCCGGGAGGCCCGGATCGCCTCCAACGGCTACACGGCGGCCTCCCTGGACGCGGTCATCACCGGCAGCGAGGAGGGCGAGGGGGCGCTCGCCGACTTCATCGGCGACGAGGACGGCGGCCTCGCCCTGGTCGACGACTTCCGCACCCTGGCGCCGCTCATCGCCGCCCTGGGCGAGCGGGACCGCATGATCATCCACTGGCGGTTCGTCGACGAACTCACCCAGAAGGAGATCGGCGAGCGCCTCGGTGTGTCCCAGATGCACGTCTCCCGGCTGCTCACCCGCATCCTGACCGGCCTGCGCGCGGGCATGCTCACCACCAGCTGACCACGGCTCGACGCCACCCGCCCTACGCGCCCTCGCCGGACGGGAGCGGCACGGGGGCCGGTTCGGCGAAGTCGGCCGAGCGGCTCACCGCCTCCCACTCCCGTGCCTCGGCGAGCTGGGCACGGGAGTAGTCGAGAGCCATCGTCACGGCGTTGACGCCGAGCAGCAGATGACCGGGGACCTCGTCCCGGTGCACGGCGCGTACGACGATGTCGGCACCCTTCTCGGGGTCGCCCGCCGCGCCGGCCGTGCTCTGCCGCACCCGGCGGTTCATCGCACCCACCGTCGCGTCGTACGCCTCCGGGATGTCCTGGACCGTCATCGACGAGCCCGCCCAGTCGGTGGCGAAGCCGCTCGGCTCGACCACCATCACGCGCAGCCCGAACGGGGCCGTCTCCGCCGCGAGCACCCTGCTGAAGCCGTCCACGGCGAACTTGGCCGCCTGGTACGACGCGATGCCTGGTGACCCGCCGACCCGGCCGCCGACGGACGAGAACTGCACGAAGGTCCCCGACCCCTGGGCCCGCAGCACCGGCAGCGCGGCCCGGGTGACGTGGTAGACGCCCCAGAAGTTGGTCTCGAACTGCGCGCGGAAGTCGCCGTCGTCGGCCGTCTCGATCGGCGACACGTTCGCGTACCCCGCGTTGTTGACCAGGACGTCGATCCTGCCGAAGCGGGTGACGGCCGCCTCGATCGCGGCACGTGCCGCGTCCGGGTCCGTCACGTCGAGGGCGACCGGGTGCACGCGGTCACCGTGTACGTCGTGCAGCTCCCGCAGGGTCTCCGGCCGGCGCGCGCTCGCCACGACGAGGTCGCCCGCCTTCAGTGCCGCCTCGGCGAGAGCGCGCCCGAACCCGCGCGACGCGCCGGTGATGAACCAGACCTTCTCCGTGCTGGAATTTTCGCTCATGGAGTTAGTGAAACACCGTTGCGCTATTAGTGCAACGATGTTTCCTTACGCGGCCCTATGATGTCCGCATGAGTGATCCCGTCTTCCAGCGGGCGCGGAGCGCCCACGCCAAGCAGGCACGGGAGGAGGCGATCCTCGAAGCGGCTCGCACGCTCGGTGCCGAGCGCGGGATTCGCGAGGTGACGCTCACGGACATCGCCGCCGCGGTGGGGATGCACAAGTCGGCACTCCTGCGCTATTTCGAGACCCGGGAACAGATCTTCCTCAGGCTCACGGCGGAGGGCTGGCGGGAGTGGTCCGCCGAGCTGTGCGCCGACCTCGGGCGCCGGGGTCAGGCGTCCCCCGCGGAGGTGGCCGGCGCCCTCGCCGACACCCTCGCGGCGCGCCCCCTCTTCTGCGACCTGCTGGCCCAGGCGCCGCTGAACCTGGAACGCAACGTCTCCATCGAGTCCGTCCGGACCTTCAAACTGGCCACGCTGCGCGAAGTCGGCCTCATCGGCGCCGAGTTGCACCGGCTGCTCGGCCTGGCCGAACTGGAGGCCGTCGACACGATCGCCACCGCGACCAGTCTGGCCGGCGCACTGTGGCAGATGGCCACACCGGGACCGAAGCTGGCCGAGCTGTACGCCTCCGACCCGCTGCTCGGCCACGCGGTGGTCGAGGTGGCACCCCGGATGCGGCGCGTACTGACCGCGTATCTCGCGGGGCTGACCGCCACCCCGTAGACAACGTCAGGCGGGTACCGGTGCCTCCGGGGAGACGATCCCCTCCGCGCAGAGGGCCTGCCAGAACGCGGCGGGGACGGGCTCGTCGAGGGCGGCGAGGTCTTCCGCGATACGGCTGGGCCTGCTGGCGCCCGGCACGACGGCGGCCACGGCGGGGTGGGCGAGGACGAACTGGAGGGCCGCGGACTTGACGCCGATGCCGTGCTCCCGCGCGAGGGCGTCGATCCGCTCCACCTTGGTGACGACCTCGGCGGGTGCTTCGCCGTACTCGAAGTGGGTGCCCCCGACGAGGATGCCCGAGCTGTACGGACCGCCGACGACGATGTCCACACCGCGTCGCCGGGCGGCGGGGAGCAGGCGCTGGAGCGCGCGCTCGTGGTCCAGCAGCGTGTAGCGGCCGGCCAGCAGGAAGGCGTCCGGGGCCGGTTCGTCGAGGTCCAGGGTCAGCTCCAGGGGCTCGACCCGGTTGACGCCGAGACCCCACGCCCCGATGACGCCCTCCTCCCGCAGCCGGGTCAGGGCGCGGAAGGCGCCGGTGCGCGCCTGCTCGAAGCGGCCGATCCACTCGTCCCCGTAGAAGTCCTGGGCCACGGAGTGCACCCAGACGATGTCGAGCCGGTCGGTGCGCAGCCGCCTGAGGCTGTCCTCGACGGAGCGCAGGGTCGCGTCCGCGCCGTAGTCGTTGTGGATCTTGTGGGGCAGCCCGTACCGGAACAGGTTGCCCTTCTCCCCCAGTTCGCGGGTGGACGGTTCCTCGAACTCGTCCAGGATCAGGCGGCCGACCTTCGTCGACAGGACGTACTCGGCACGGTCGAACCCCGACAGGAACTCGCCGAGGCGGGTCTCCGCGAGGCCGGCGCCGTACACGGGCGCGGTGTCGAAGTAGCGGATGCCGTGGTCCCAGGCGGCCCGCAGGGTGGCCCGCGCCTCCTCGTCCGTGAGGGAGCGGAACATGTTGCCCAGCGGGGCCGCGCCGAAGCCGATGCGGCCCGGCAGCAGGTGACGGATGCTCATGTCAGGTCTTTCGGGGGCGAGGGGCGCGGCTCCGGGTCAGTTGAGGGTGTCGGGGTCCGGCCCGGTGCGCAGCCCGCGGTCCAGGGCGGCGATGGCGTCGAGTTCGGCGTCGCTCAGCCGGAAGCCGAAGACGTCGAGGTTCTGGCGGATGCGCTCGGGCGTCACGGACTTCGGGATCACGATGTTGCCGGTCTGCAGGTGCCAGCGGATCACCACCTGGGCGGGGGTGACCCCGTGCGCACGCGCGGCCGAGAGGATCGCCTCGTCACCGAGGACGGCGCCCTGCGCGAGCGGGCTCCACGCCTCGGTGGCGATTCCGTGTTCGGCGTGGAAGGCGCGCAGTTCGGCCTGCTGGAGCGCGGGGTGCAGTTCGATCTGGTTGACGGCCGGGACGATGCCCGAGTGCTCCATGAGACGGCGCAGATGCGGCACCTGGAAGTTGGAGACGCCGATGGCGCGGGCGCGGCCCTCCGCGAGAATCCGCTCCAGGGCGCGCCAGGTGTCGAGGTAGCGGTCGCGGACCGGGGTGGGCCAGTGGATCAGGTACAGGTCCACATGGTCGAGGCCGAGGCGGTCCAGGGACGCGTCGAAGGCGGTGAGGGTGCTGTCGTGACCCTGGTCGTCGTTCCACAGCTTGGTGGTGACGAACAGCTCGTCGCGGGCGATACCGGACTCAGCGATCGCCCGGCCGACGCCGCGCTCGTTGCCGTAGATCGCGGCGGTGTCGACGCTGCGGTAGCCGGCACGCAGGGCGTGGCCGACCGCCTCGGCGGTCTCGTCGTCGGGGACCTGGAAGACGCCGAAGCCGAGCTGGGGCATCCGTACGCCGTTGTTCAGGGTGATGTCGGGGATCGTCATGGGGTACCGCACCTCTCCTAGCCTGCTGTCGGAAAGCCGCGCCCGTCGAGCCGTGCGCGGCTTCGGTCCGACGTTAATTGCACACGCGGGTTAATTGCAAACGCGCTATAGCTGCGCACGCAACACCCAGGTCGGCGCTATCCGGCCCCGGCATGGCCCGCGCGGCCCCCTGCTAGCGTCGTGCGGTGATCTCTCTGGGGGAACCAGCCTTCTTCACCCGTCTGCGCGACGCGCGGCGCGTTCTCATAGCCGGTGCGGGCGGCGGCTTCGACGTGTACGCCGGGCTGCCGCTCGCGCTGGCGCTGCGGTCGGCGGGCAAGGAGGTGCACCTCGCCAGCCTGTCCTTCGCCGACCTGTACGGCCTGAGCCTCGACGTGTGGGTGGACGAGGATGTCGCCGCCGTCGAGCCCGACACCCCCGTGCGCGGCGACTACTTTCCGGAACGGACGCTCGCGCAGTGGCTGTCGACGCAGGACCTGCCGTCCACCGTGTACGCGTTCCCGAGCATCGGGGTGGGTCCGCTGCGGGCGGCGTACCGGGCGCTCATCGCGCACCTCGGCGGGGTCGACGCGGTGGTGCTGGTGGACGGCGGGACAGACATCCTGATGCGCGGTGACGAGCACGGCCTCGGCACGCCGGAGGAGGACATGGCGAGTCTGGCCGCCGTGAGCGGGCTCGACGAGATCCCCCACCGGCTGGTCGCCTGCCTCGGCTTCGGGGTGGACGCGTATCACGGTGTGAGCCACGCGCTCGTCCTGGAGAACCTGGCCGCCCTGGACCGGGACGGCTCCTACCTCGGCGCGTTCTCGCTGCTCGGCACAGGACGGGAGGGCGCGCTCTACCTCGACGCGGTGGCACACGCCCAGCGCCACACCCCGAGTCACCCGAGCATCGTGAACGGCTCGGTGGCCGCCGCAGTGCGCGGCGACTTCGGTGACGTCCGGTTCACCGAGAGGACCAAGGGCGGCGAGCTGTTCGTCAACCCGCTCATGGCCATGTACTTCTGCGTGGACCTCCCCGGCCTGGCCCGCCGGAACCTGTACCTGGACCTGCTGGAGCGGACGTCGCTGATGCGTCAAGTGAGCACCGTCATCGAGGAGTTCCGCACCACCCTCCCCCGTCAGCGCCCGTCACGGGCGTTCCCGCACTGAGACTTCCGCGTCGGCGACTCCGAGAGCCGACCGACCCCAGTGAGTCGGTCGGCCCACGCGTGGCCAGGGCTCAGCTCGCCCGGCAGGTCAGCGCCGGTACGGCCGCCCCTCCCGGGGTCGCGCCGAAGCCGAACGAGGTGGTCGCGCCGGGGGTGAGCGCGCCGTTGTGACCGGCGGCGGTGGCGGTCACCGTGGCGCCGGTCTGGGTGTAGGTGGCGTTCCACATGCTGCCGACGGTCTGGGAGCCGGCCCAGGTCCAGGTGACCTGCCAGCTCCTGGTCGCCGTGCTGCCGGTGTTCTTCACGGTGACGTCGGCGTTGAAGCCGCCGCCCCAGTCGCTGCTCACCTTGTAGGTCGCCGCGCAGCCGGAGTCTCCCCCGCCGGTACCCGAGGTCGTCGCGGTGACCGGTGCCGAGGCGGCGGAGGTGTTGCCCGCCGCGTCCCGGGCCCGCACGGTGTAGCCGTAGCTCGTGTTCGCGGTGAGGCCGGTGTCGGTGAACGAGGTGCCGGTGGCCGAGCCGGCCTTGGCGGTGCCCCGGTACACGTCGTACCCGGTCACGCCGGTGTCGTCGGTGGACGCCGACCAGCGCAGCGAGACCGAGGACGCCGTCGTGCCGGTCACGGTCAGCCCGGCCGGGGCCGAGGGTGCCGTGGTGTCGCCCCCGCCGCCGGAGCCGCCCGAGGCGAAGCCGGGAGCCTTGATGCTCGCGAGGTAGCCGTCCTTGACGGTGTCCACGCTCTGCCAGTCGTCCTTCAGAATCCCGCCGGTGTCACCGGAGTTGGGGTTCCACGACCAGAACGTCCACGCGAAGCTGTCGGCGCCCGCCGTCCCGGTGGGGCGCAGGTAGTCGACGAGGGCGGCGAGCCACTTCTGGTCCACCCCGGCTTGCAGCGTGGTGCCGAACTCGCCGAGCAGCACCGGGGCGGTGTTCTGCTTGAAGAGGTAACCCCAGTGCTCGTCCCAGACGGCCGGCATGTTCGCGGGGAACGACGGGTCACTGAACCACGGCTGCTGGGCGACGCTGGTGGCGTAGTCGTGCGCGGAGTACACGAGGCGGTTGGGGACGTCCAGCCGTACCGGCGCGGCACCGGCGCCGGCCAGGTTGCCGCCCCACCAGTAGCTCTTGCCGTTGACCGTCTGCACACCCTCCACGAAGATCAGCAGGTCGGGGTTGGCGGCCAGTACCGCGTTCCCGGCCCGTTCGGCGGCCAGGCGCCAGTCGGTGGCCTGGTCCCCGCAGCCCCAACAGGCCGGATCGTGGGGCTCGTTGTGCAGGTCGATCCCGACCACGGCGGAGTTGCCCCGGTAGCGGGTCGCCAGCGCCTTCAGGTCACTGATCCAGGTGCTCTCCGGAACCGCCGAGGTGTACCAGAGCGCCGACTGGGCGGCGGAGTCGGGCCGGTGGCGGTCGAGGATCACCTTCAGGCCGACCGAGCCCGCGTAATCGACGATCTTGTCCATGACCTGGAGCGAATTGAGGCCCTGGAGGTCGGAGTTGAGGCCGTTCGCGTACGAAATGCCGTTCGGGGCGGTGCCCTTGAAGATGTCGTCGCTGTAGGGCAGACGGATCGTGTTGTAGCCGAGCGATTTCATCTGGTCCGTCATGGACCGGTAGTCGCGCGACCAGAGGCCGTGCGCGACGTAGTTGGACGTCTCGAACCCGAACCAGTTGATGCCGGCCATCCGCACCGGCTGGTTCTGCGCGTCGAGCAGCCGCCGTCCACTGGTGTGCCAGGGTCCGGCGCCCGGTGCGGCGGCGGCCTGTGCGGAGACGGTGGTGAGCGGGATCAGGGCGGCGACCGCCAGCAGCAGGGCGAGCAGGGCGTGGCGGAGGCGGCTTACGAGCGGGTGTCGCATCGCGGAGTCCTCTCCTGAGGTGTGGGAGCGCTCCCACTTGGGGACCGATCCCATGGAAGCCACGAAGCGTGCACACGTCAACACCCCGCGCACAGGTGGGAGTTGGCGCTCAGCGCTGCCGCAGGTAGACCTCGTCCGCGTAGCACCACGCCCAGTCCTCCCCCGGCTCGGCCGACCTGGCCACGGGGTGTCCGGTCTTCTCGTAGTGCGCGGTGGCGTGGGCGCCGGGCGAGCTGTCGCAGCAGCCGAGGTGTCCGCAGGTGAGGCACAGCAGCAGCCGGACCCACCGCTTTCCGGCGGCCGCGCACTCACGGCAGCCGCCGGCCGTCGCCGGGGGCGGGTCGGGCTGCTCGCCGTGCGCGCAGTACCGGCCCTCCGGCCGGCCGCCGTCCGTGCGCGGCACCCAGGTGGTCATGGCCCCAGCCTAATCGCGTGCCGCGTACACCGTCCGGTACGCCACTGTTCATGATCGGCAAGGGCAACTTCGCCGCTCCCGCCCCTGTCCGACAAGGCGACCGCGCGCGTCACCGCGCGCCGACATCGGGGAGGCAACTCGCATGCGCACGTTCCGCACCATCGCCACGGCCACCGGCACACTCGCACTCGCCCTCGGCGGCACCGCCCTCGCACTGCCGGCCGCACACGCGGCGGCGCCCCCGGCCACCGTCGTCCACCAGGACGGCGAGCTCTGGTACAAGGCCGCTCCCGGCCGAATCAACCACCTGACGGTCGGCGAACGCATCGAGCAGCGGGGCGAGTTCGACTCGTACTACGTCCTCACCTTCCACGACCGCTACGCCATCGCGCTGGACGCGAGCGCGGTGACGTACGACGAGTGCGCGTACCCGGCCCCGGCCGACCACACCACCGTCCGCTGCGCGGTCCACATCCCGGAGAACTCCGACGACTCGGACGACTACGACGTCGACCTCGGCGACCTGGACGACACGGCCACGCTCGCCCCGGACAGCCACGCGTACGCCCGTGTCGACGGCGGTCCGGGCGACGACATCCTCCGGGGGCCCGCGTCCGCCGTGCTCCACGGCGGCGACGGTGACGACCGGCTCGACGGCGGTGGCGGTCCGTTCGGCTTCGGTTCGTACGGCGACTCCGGGAACGACGTCCTGACCCACTGCGGACAGGACTGCTTCGGCGGAACCGGGAACGACTCCCTGACCGGCACCGACGAGGAGAACACCCTGCACGGCGACGAAGGCGACGACATCCTGCACGGCGGTGGCGGCGCGGACGTCCTCTACGGCGGCAAGGGCGACGACACGCTGTACGGGGAGGCGGGGGACGACACGCTGTGGGGCAACAGTGGCGACGACGTCCTGTGGGGCGGCCCCGGCAGGGACCGGCTGTCGGGTGGGGCGGGGCGGAACGAGGTGCATCAGGGCTGAGCCGCGTCGTCCCGTCGCGGCGCGAGGTGGGGCGCGGCCGGCGGGCGGCCAGGTCCGCGCTCCGCCGGCCCGCCGCACCCGGCGCCGGACTGCCGGCGCGTCCTCAGGCCGTCTCGATCAGGGTGCCGTCGGTCAGGCCGTGGCCGTCCGGGGCCGTGTTGAGGGCGGCGCCCGTGTCGGTGACCTCGTTGCGGTCGTTCACGAAGACCACCCTGGGTTCGACCCTCGCGGCGTCGGCGTCGGCCACCGTGGCGTAGGCGATGATGATCACGAGGTCGCCCTTCTGGACCAGGCGGGCGGCGGCGCCGTTGACGCCGATGATGCCGCTGCCCCGGGGACCCTCGATCACATAGGTCTCCAGCCGGCTGCCGTTGTTGATGTCGACGATGTGTATCAGCTCGCCCGGCAGCAGATCGGCCGCGTCCATCAGGTCGGCGTCCAGGGTGAGGGAGCCGACGTAATGCAGATCGCACTGGGTGATCGTGGCTCGGTGGATCTTGGACTTGAGCATGGTACGGAACACGGCTGTCGCCTTTCGGTGTGGCGCGTTCTGAATTCGAATTGCGCGTAGAGAGCGGCGGAACGTACGGGAAACGGTTCTGCGCGGTCCACGACGAGCATTCCACGAGAATTCTCCGACCGGCAGACACGAATTCTCGTGACACCCGCTCCGGACCGCGCCCGGCCGCTCCGACCTGCGCGCACTCCTTCTTCCGCGCTGTATGTCGCCCACTCACTTTCATGTCGTGCAGGTTGATGAGCGGGCGACGGTCTGGGAATGGACCGCCCCTCGGAGTCAGAGTGATCCCGGCTTCACGGACATGCCGGGGATGCGATTACCGAACCCCGAAGTCATCGACTCCGAAGGGAAAAGACAATGACGGTGGATGTCACGACACCGGAGGTCCGGGCGACCGCCGCGCAGATCGCGGAGATATTCGCGGAGGTACTGGGCTCGGACGGCGTGCCCGGCACGGACAGCGGATTCCTGGACATCGGCGGCGACTCGCTGACGGCCGCCCGCGCGGTGTCCCTCATCAGCTCCCGGCTCGGCGCGCGCATCACGGTCCGGGACCTGTTCCGGTCCGGTACCGCCGACGCGCTCGCCGTCGTGGCGCTGCGCCGCCGGGACTCCTGACACCCGGCGAGCCGAACGCACATCCCTGACGACTCTTCGAGAGGTGAGGAACCGGTGGCACAGACGTACCGCGTAGTGGTGAACGGCGAGGAGCAGTACTCGATCTGGCCGGAGGAGCAAAAGCTGCCCGCCGGCTGGTTCGACGAGGGCACGTCCGGCTCCAAGGAGGACTGCCTCGCCCACGTCGAACAGGTGTGGACCGACATGCGGCCGCTCAGTCTCCGCCGGGCGCGGTGACCCGACAGCCATGACGACGCGGACCGAGGAAGCGGCCGGAGTGGAAGAGCCGGACGCGAAGAAGAGGGAACTGACGCCCGAGAAGAGCGAGTTGCTCAGGCAGCGGCTGCTTGGGAGGTCGCGGACCGTGACGGCGTCCCCGGACTCCATACCGCGCCGTCCTGGCATCGGGAGCGCCCCGCTGGCGCCCGTCCAGCACAACCTGTGGGTGGCGGACCGGCTGCTCTCGGACAACTCCACGTTCAGCGTCCACCGGGTCCTGCGCCTGACCGGGACGCTGGACCGCGACGCCGTCCGACGGGCGCTGGACGCTCTGGTGGAGCGGCACGAGACCCTGCGCATGGTGTTCCGGGACGACAACCCGCCCCGCCAGAGCCCGCTGCCGCCCGGACCGGCACCGCTGCGCACCGTCGACCTGTCGAGCCTTCCTCCCGTCGCGCGGCCGGCGGCGGCGGTACGGCTCGCGGAGGAGGAGATCGCGCGCCCCTTCGACCTGGAGCACGGTCCGGTCTTCCGCGCCGTGCTGGCGGCCTGCGACGACACCACGCACATCCTCGTGCTGAACATGCACCACTGCGTGGCCGACGAGTGGTCGTGCGGTGTGCTGGCCCGCGAGTTCGGCGTCCTGTACACGGAGTGCGCGCGGGGAGCCGCCGACCCGCTGAAGGCGCTGCCGGAGCTCTCCGCCTCGTACACGGACTACTCGACCTGGCAGTCCGCCCGGCTCTCGGGTGATCTCCTGGCACGTCAGCTCGCCTACTGGCGCTCGGCGCTTCAGGGCGTGCCCCCGGTCCTCGAACTGCCCGCCGACCACCTGCGTCCCCCCACGCCGTCGTTCTGGGGGCACGGGGCCCGCAGACTGCTCTCGCCTCAACTGAGTTCCGCGCTGCGGGAGTTCGCCAGGCGGAACAACGTCACCCTCTTCACGGCCCTGCTGTCGGTCTTCGCCGGCCATCTGCACCGCTGGAGCGGTGGCCAGGACCGGTTCTCGGTGCTGACACCGGTCTCGGGGCGGATCGTCGCCGACACCGAACCGCTCGTCGGCATGATGGCGAACACGCTGCCGCTGGCCGTGGACGTCAGCGACCGTCCAGGCTTCACCGCGCTGACGCACCGCATGAACACGGTCGTCCTCGGAGCGCTGGAGCACCAGGACGTCACCTTCGAGCAGCTGGTGGCCGACTCCGGGCACCCCCGGGACGCGTCCCGCAATCCGCTGTCCCAGGTCATGTACCAGTGCATCGAGTCGCGTGAGCACGTGTGGGAGCTTCCCGGCGTCACGGTGGAGCGCGAGCCCATCGGCATGGCGTCCGCGAAGGTGGACCTCTCGCTGGTCGCGGCCAACCTGGAAGAAGGCGTCCGCATCGACCTGGTGGGTGAGAGCACCCTGTTCGAGCCGGCGACGGTGGAACGCATGCTCGACTCCCTGGTCGAGGTGCTGACCCGCGCGATGGACGACCCCGAGACCACCGTCGCCGAGGTGGAGCTGCTCTCCCCGGCGGAACGGGACCGGGTTGTCGAGGAATCCCTCGGCGCGGGACCGGCGGCGCCCGACGGAACCGTACTGGACCTCTTCGCCGCCGCCGTCGCCGCCACGCCCGACGCCACCGCCGTGACCTCCGGCGACACCGCGCTGACCTACCGCGAACTGGACCAGCTTTCCACGCAGTTGGCCGCACGGCTCCGCGCGGCGGTGCCGGGGCCCGGCGCGCTGGTCGGTATCCACCTGCCCCGGTCCGAGCAACTCGTGGCCACGCTGCTGGCAGTGTGGAAGGCCGGGTGCGCGTTCCTTCCGCTGCCCCTCGACCATCCGGACGACCGGCTGCGCGCCATGCTGGAGGACGCGGACGTCTCGCTGATCGTCGCCGGACCGGGACGGCACGAGCCGTTCGGCCGGGTGCCGGTGCTCGACCCCGGCGCCGACGGGCCCACCGCGGAAGCCCCGCCGGAGTCCGCGCCGCTGCCCGGCGATCTCGCGTACCTCATCTACACCTCGGGCTCCACCGGCCGTCCCAAGGCCGTGGCGATCGAGCACGCCGGGCTCGTCAACTTCCTCCACGGCACCGCGAACCGGCTCGACGCCGGAGCGGACGACGTGTGGCTGGGCCTGACCGGCATCGGTTTCGACATCGCGCTGGTCGAGATGTTCCTGCCCCTCACGACCGGCGGGCGCGTGGTCCTGGCCCCGGAGGGGGCCGCGCAGGACGGCGAGGCCGCCGTCGAGACGGCGCGGAAGCACGGTGTCACCCATGTGCAGGCCACGCCCTCGGGCTGGCGGGTCCTGCTCGCCGCGACCCGGCGCCTGCCCCGGCTGGCCGTCGCCCTGACCGGCGGTGAGACGCTGGCGCCCGCGCTGGCCACCCAGCTGCGTGCCGGCACCCGGCGCCTGTTCAACTGCTACGGGCCGACCGAGTCCACGGTGTGGGCCACCTACGACGACGTGACCGACCCGGGCGCGGACATCACGGTCGGCACCGGCGTCGACAACGCCGCCGTCCATGTGCTCGACGACGCGATGCGTCCGGTCCCCGTGGGCGTGCCCGGTGAGCTGTACATCGGGGGGCCCGGGATCGGGCGCGGGTACCACGCCCGGCCGGGGCTGACGGCCGGGGCCTTCGTGCCCGACCCGTTCGGTCCGCCCGGCGCGCGGCTGTACCGCTCGGGGGACGTGGGGGCACGCCGGGCGGACGGCCGTGTCCGTTTCCTCGGCCGCGACGACCATCAGGTCAAGATCCGCGGTCACCGCATCGAACTCGGCGAGATCGAGGCCCGGTTGACCGCACACCCGGACGTGGCGCACGCCGTCGTGGTGGTGGACCGGAACCCCGCGGGGGCCCGGCTCGTCGGGTACTGGGTCGGAGGCGCCCCGGAGGAGGAGGTGCGGCGGCATCTCGCGGCCGCCCTGCCCGCCGCCTGGGTGCCCGCCGTCCTCGTCCCGCTGGAGAGCATGCCGCTGTCGCCGAACGGCAAGGTCGACCGGCGTCGTCTGCCCGCTCCGCGCAGCGCGGCGCCGGTGGAGCACCGGCCGCCCGCCGACGGGGCCGAACGGGTGCTGGCCGGCATCTGGAGCCGGCTGCTCGACGTCCCCTCGGTGACGGCTCAGGACAACTTCTTCACCCTGGGCGGCGACTCGGTCACCGCCGTGTTCCTCGTGTCGAGGGCCCGGGAAGCGGGTTACGTGTTCACCGCGCGGCAGGTCTTCGCCCATCAGACGCTCTCCGAACTGGCCGCGATCGCCGTCCCGTCCGGCGACGGGCGGGCGGCCGGCGGTGTCCGCCCCGAGGACTTCCCGCTGGCCGGTCTCGACCGCGAGGGTCTGGACCGGGTACTGGCCGGGCTCTCCGCCGAGGACGTCCAGGACGTCTACCCCTGCACCCCGCTCCAGGCGGGCATGCTGTTCCACAGCCTGCATGACCAGGGCGGCGACTCGTACTTCAACCAGTACCGCTGGGAGATCGAGGGTGACCTCGACCAGGACGGTCTGGTCGCGGCCTGGCAGCATGTGCTGGACCGGCACGACGCGCTGCGCTGCTCCTTCCGCTGGGAGGGCCTCGAACGGCCGCTCCAGGTCGTCCACCGGGGTGTGCGGGCCGACTTCACCGTCCTCGACTGGACCGGCACCCCCGCCGGGGAACTCCCCGGACGGCTGGAGGCGCTCCTCGCCGAGGAACGCGCGGCTGGTTTCGACCTGTTCCGGGTGCCTCCGCAGCGGTTCCACCTCATCCGCACCGCCCCGGACCGGCACCAGCTCGTGTGGCACAGCCATCACATCCTGGCCGACGGCTGGAGCGTCGGCCCGCTGCTGAACGAGGTCTTCGCGACCCTCACGGCGCGCAGCCGGCCGGGGCGGCCCGCACGGAGCCTGCCCGCGCCGGTGTCCCACCGCTCCTACGTGGAGTGGCTTCAGGGGCAGGACCCGCGTGCCGTCGAACGGTACTGGCGCGACGCGCTGGCCGGCTTCGCCGAGCCCACCCCGATCCCGGTGGTGCGGCGGCCGGATCAGGACGAGCCCGCCGGAACGGCCCGCACGGCCGAGCTGACCCTGGACGCCGGTGTCACCGAGGCCCTGGCCCGGCTCGCCCGTGAGCGGGGGTGCACGCTCGGCACCGTGTTCCAGGGCGCCTGGGCGCTGCTGCTGGGCCGCTGGAGCCGACGCCAAGACGTGCTGTTCGGGCTGACGGTCTCCGGGCGCTCCGTCGACCTGGCGCAGGTCGACTCGATCGTGGGCCTGCTCTCCAACACCCTGCCGGTGCGCGTGCGCTGGGAGGAGGAGGACCGCCTGGGCGACTGGCTCGGCCGTCTCGCCGGGCAGCTCGCCGGACTGCGCGACGTCGAGCACACCGCGCTGGTCGACATCCAGGACTGGTCGGACGTACCGGGTGACAAGAAGCTGTTCGACAGCATCCTGGTCATGCAGAACCTGGCGGTGGCCGAACGCGCCGACCTGGGCGGGCTGTCCGTGCGCATGGGCCCCGTGCACCAGAGCAGCGGGTATCCGCTGATGCTGAACGTCCGTGCCGCCCCGGCGCGGACCGTGCTCCAGCTCATCCACGACGACGCCCGGGTCGACGCCCGCGACGCGGAGCGCCTGCTGGCCTCCTTCGGCCGTCTGCTGAACGCCTTCGTCGAGCGGCCCGGCGCCCGGGTCGGGGATCTCCCGGTCCTGACGGACGACGCGCGTGACACGGTGGTCCGCGAGTGGAACGACACGGCACACCCCTTCCCCGACGCCACGACCGTGCCCGCCATGCTCCGGGAACAGTTGCTGCGCACCCCGCAGGCGCCCGCTGTGGTGTACGGCGCCGAGGAGTGGACGTACTCCCGGCTGGACGAGCGGGCCGGGCTGACGGCGTGGCGGCTGCGTGCGGCGGGGGTCCGGCCGGGTGACCGGGTGGGGCTGCGGCTGGACCGCTCGGCCGACATGATCGCCGCGGTGCTCGCGGTCTGGCGTACCGGCGGCGCGTACGTCCCGCTGGACCCCGAGTACCCGGACGCGCGGGCCGCCTTCGTGCTGTCGGACTCCGGGGTGCGTGTCCTCCTGGTGAGTGAGGAGCCGCCGTCCGGGTCCGTGCCCGCCGGGGTGACGGTGGTCCGGATCGGTGACGGCGCGGACGCGCCGACGCCGCCCGGGGGTACCGGGGACGCCCCGGAGCCGCCCGGACCGGACGACGTGGCCTATGTGCTGTACACCTCCGGCTCCACCGGCCGCCCCAAGGGCGTGGAGGTCACCCATGCGTCCCTGGCGCATCTGACCGCCGCCATGACACACGTGCTGCGGCCCGCCGGGCCCCAGACCTGGCTGGGCCTGACCTCACTGGCCTTCGACATCTCCACCGTGGAGATGCTCGTGCCGCTCACCACGGGCGGCCGGGTGGTGGTGGTCCCCGAGGAGGCACGCTGGGACGCCGCCGCGCAACGCGCCCTGATCCACGCCCACGGGGTCACCCATGTCCAGGCCACCCCGTCCGGCTGGCGGCTGCTGCTGGCCGCCGGCTTCGGGAGCGCGGACGGTGTCGCCGTCGGTCTCGCCGGGGGTGAGGCACTCCCCGACGCCCTGGCCGGTGAGCTGAGCGCGTGTCTGCCCCGGCTGATCAACGTCTACGGCCCGACCGAGGCGACCGTGTGGTCCACCTGGGACGAGGTCCCTCCGGACCGGGCGGAGGTGACCATCGGGCTCCCGTTGCCCAACACAACCGCCTACGTGCTCGACGAGGCCATGCGGCCCGTACCGGTCGGTGTGCCCGGAGAGCTGTACCTCGGCGGCGCGGGGGTCGCTCGCGGCTATCTGGGGCGGCCCGCGCTGACCGCCCGGCAGTTCGTGCCCGACCCGTTCGGCGCCCTGGGCGCGCGGCTGTACCGCACCGGTGACCTGGCGGCGCGGCGTGCGGACGGCCGGCTGCGCTTCCTGGGCCGCGACGACCACCAGGTCAAGATCCGCGGCCATCGCATCGAACTCGCCGAGATCGAGAACGCGTTGACCCGCCACCCCGACGTCCGGCTCGCCGCCGTCACGGTGCACCAGGACGCGGCGGGCCAGGACTACCTGGTCGGTCACATCGCCGGAACCTCGCCCGAGGCGTCGGACGTACGGGCGTTCCTGCGGGGCGAGGTGTCCCGCGCCATGGTGCCCGACCGGCTCGTCGTGCTGGAGGCGATGCCGCTCAGCCCGGCCGGCAAGGTCGACCGTACGGCGCTCGCCGCACCCGACGCGTCCGAGGCGGAGCCCTCCGGCGGGGTCGCGCCCCGCGATCCCGCCGAGCGGACGCTCGCGGACATCTGGGCCCGCGTCCTCAACACGCACGCCGTCGGGGTGCACGACGACTTCTTCGCCCTGGGCGGCAACTCCCTCAGGGCGGTGACGGTCTCGGCGCTCGCCCGCGAGGCGGGGCTCTCCGTGACCACCCGGCAGATCTTCGCCCACCCCACGGTGGCGGAACTCGCGGACCTCGCTTCCGGGCCACCGGTCGCGGTCGCCCCGGCGAGCGTCCCGTCCCAGTTCAGCGGGCTGGACGAGGACACCTTGGACGGGCTGCTGGACGCCGTGGGCCGGGAGGGCGTCGAGGACGTGCTGCCCCTGTCGCCCCTGCAGACCGGGCTGCTGCTCGACACGCTCGCGGAGACCGGCGACTACGTGCGCGTCTTCGCCGTCGACATCGAGGGCGACTTCGACCCGGCCGCCTTCGAGGACGCCTGGGCCGGTCTGCTCGCCCGGCACGCCATCCTGCGGTCCACCTTCCACTGGGCCGGTCTGCCCCGTCCGGTCCAGGTCGTCCGGCGTACCGCGCCGCCGGGGTTCCGGCACGCCGACCTCGGCGCGCTCGCCCCGGACCTGGCGGCCGGACGGGCCGCCGCGCTCACGGCGGCGGAGGAGGAGACCGTCTTCGACCTCGCCGCGGCTCCGCCCGCCCGCTTCCTGTTGATCCGCCTCGCCGAGGACCGGCACCGCTTCGTGTGGACCACCCACCATGTCGTCTTCGACGGCTGGAGCCTGCACGCGCTGTTCGCCGAGGCGTTCGACGGCTACCGGAGCCGGCGTGAGACCGGCCGCCCGCCCGTCCTCGCCGACCCTCCCCCGTACCGGGAGTACCTGCGCCGGCTCGCCGAGCGCGACACCCCCGAGGAGGCGGAGCGCGAGGCGGCGTACTGGCGGTCCCACCTGGCGGGCTTCACCCGGCCCACAGCGTTGCCCGGCAGCCGTCCCACGGGTGCCACCGAGGGGGTGTGGAGTGCCCGGCGCGTCCTCCCGGCCGGCGTCCACGACGCCCTGGAGCGTGCCGGACGGCGCCACCGCGTCACGGTCGGCACCCTGGTCCACACCGCGTGGTCCCTGCTGCTGAGCCGGACGAGCGGGGAGCGGGACGTCGTCTTCGGCACCACCGTCTCCGGCCGCTTCGGTGACGTCGAGGGGATCGAGCGGATGGTGGGGCTGCTGATGAACACGCTGCCCCTGCGGGTCGAGGTGGCTCCGGACGCCCCTCTCGCCGAGCTGCTGCGCGATGTCCAGCACCGCGTCACGGAGGTGGCGGGGCGGGCACACGTGGCGCTGCCCGCCGTGCGGCGGGTCAGTGAGGTGGCGCCGGGACGACGGCTCTTCGACAGCCTGGTCGTCTTCACCGACACCGGAGCGGGCGGTCTGCCGGAGGGCGTCGTACCGGTCGCCGAGGACACCGCCCGCGACACCGGCTACCCCCTGGTCCTGGAGGCCACCCGCACCGACCGGCTCACGCTCAGTCTGAGCTGCGAGAAGTCGCACTACGACCAGGTCACCGCCGACCGGCTGCTCGACCAGCTGACGCATCTGCTGACCGGCCTGACCGAGGAGCACGCGGGCGCCGCAGACGTGCCCATGCTGTCGGCGGAGGAGCGCGCACGGGTCGTCCACGAGTGGAACGACACGACGGTCCCGTTCCCGGACGACCGCACCCTGCACTCCCTGGTGGAGAGCCGCACCGCCGCGCTGCCGGACGCGGTCGCCGTCCGGTTCGGCGAGGACACCCTGACCTACGCCGAACTCGGGGCGCGGGCCGACCGGGTGGCCGGCCGCCTGTACCGGGAGGGTGTGCGGCCGGGCGATCTGGTGGCCCTGTGCACCGAACGCTCCTTCGAGCACGTCGTGGGGCTGCTCGGCATCCTGAAGGCCGGTGCCGCCTTCGTGCCCGTCGACCCCGACCATCCCGCCCGGCGCCAGGCGTACATGCTCGCCGACTCCGGCGCGCGGGTGGTGCTGACCCAGACCCGCCTGCGCGCGTCGCTGCCCGACGACGTGGACGCGACCGTGCTCGCGCTGGACGACCCGGAGGCATGGGCCGGGGCACCCGGTCAGGGCCCCCGTCCCGAGGCGCTCCCGGCCGACCTGTGCTCGCTGTACTACACCTCGGGATCGACCGGCTCCCCCAAGGCGGTGGCCTCGCACCACGCCGGCTGGGTCAACCGCATGACGTGGATGCAGCGCCGGCACCGGCTGAGCCCCGGCGAGGGCGTCCTGCACAAGACCACGCTCTCCTTCGACGACGCGGCGGTGGAGATCCTCTGGCCGCTGATCACCGGGGGCACGGTCGTCCTGCTTCCGCCCGGCGCGCACCGCGACGCCCACGCGATGGCCGAGGCCGTCGCCCGGCACGACGTGGTGCACGTGCAGTTCGTCCCCAGTGTGCTGGAGGTGTTCCTGGACATCCTCACCCCCGACCGGGCCCGGTCGATGTCCCGGCTGCGTTCGGTCCTCACCAGCGGCGAGGCGCTGCGCCCCGCGCTGGTGCGCCGGTTCCGTGAGGTCTTCGGGGACCGGGTGAGCCTGGACAACACCTGGGGCGCGACCGAGGTGTCGATCGACTCCACCTGCCGGGTGTGCACCGCCGGGGACGCGGTGGGAGACACGGGCGCGGTCGCCCTGGGACTGCCCATCGACAACAACACCGTCCACGTGCTCGACGAGGCGATGGCCCCGCTGCCCACGGGGGCCACCGGAGAGCTCTTCATCGGCGGCCCCGGCCTGGCCCGCGGCTACCACGGACGGTTCGCTCTGACCGCCGAGCGGTTCGTGCCGGACCCGTTCGGGCCGCCCGGCTCGCGGCTCTACCGCACCGGAGACGTGGGGCGCCGGCGGGCCGACGGCGTGCTGGAGTTCATGGGGCGGGCCGACCACCAGGTCAAGATCGGCGGTGTCCGCGTCGAACTCGGCGAGATCGAGGACGCGTTGCGCAGGGCCCCCGGTGTCCGGGACGCGGTCGCCGACGTCCGTACCGTGGCCGGTGCCCGGACCCTGGTCGGCTGGACCGTCGGGGACGGCGACGCCGACCGTACGCTGGCCGCGCTGCGCGCCGAGCTGCCCGATGTCATGGTGCCGAGGTTCCTGGTCGCCCTGGACGCCGTACCGCTCAACGCCAACGGCAAGGTGGACCGGGCCGCGCTGCCCGATCCGGACCCCGCGGCCCGGGAGGCGGCGCCGGACTCCGGTACCGCTCCGCGTACGCCGACCGAGGAGGCCATAGCCCGCATCTGGTGCCGGGTCCTCGGGGTGCCGAGCGTCGGCGTGCACGACAACTTCCGTACGCTGGGCGGGGATTCCATCCTGCTGATCCACACCGTGGCCAAGGCGCGCGAGGCGGGCCTGCTCATCACGCCGAAGATGGTCTTCGAGCATCCCACGGTCGCCGCTCTCGCCGCGGCCTGCGACGACGCGGCGGCGCTGGGCGGTCCGGCCGCCGTCCACGCCGAGCAGGGCCCGGTCACCGGCGAGGTCCCCCTCGGACCGATCCAGCGGCAGTACGCCGCGCTGGGCCCCCGCGGCCGCTTCAACCAGAGCCGCCTCCTGGAGATCGCTCCGGAGGTCGGTCCCGACGCCCTGCGGGCGGCGCTGCGCACCCTGATCGGCCACCACGACGCGCTGCGGCTGAGCTGGAGCGGCCGGGGAGCGCACTGGCACCAGGTCCTGGAGCCGGCCGACGGCCGCGGTGATCCGCTCACGGTCGTGGACGCCCCCGAGGAGACGGACGCGGCGGTGGAGGGCGCGCACGCCGGATTCGACCTGGCCCGTGGCCCGTTGCTGCACGGCGTGCTGCTCAGGCACTCCGGACGGCTCCTGCTGGTCGCCCACCACCTGGCCGTCGACACCGTGTCCTGGCACATCCTGGTGGAGGATCTCAACACCCTGCTGGAAGGCGGGAGTCCGGCCGCCAAGACGACCTCCGTGCGGCACTGGGCCCGCAGGCTGCGCGAACACGCGCAGAGCACCGGGTTCGACGCCGAGGCCGCCTACTGGGCACTCCCCCGGCCGGACGCGGCGGGACTGCCCATGGACCGCGAGGACGGCACCAACACCGAGGGGCGTGCCCGCACCGAGAAGGCCGTCCTGGCGGCCGCTCCGACGGCGGCCCTGCTGCGGCAGGCCGCCGCGCGGCGCGGCGCGGAGCCCGAGCACCTGATGCTCGCCGCTCTGGCCCGTACCCTCGCCGAGGCCACCGGTGGTGACGGCGTCGCCATCGACGTGGAACGGCACGGCCGTGAGCCGCTCTTCGACGACATCGACCTCACCCGCACCGTCGGCTGGTTCACCAGCGTGCAGCCGCTGCGGCTCGGCCGCCCCGGCTCCGACGACCTGGACGCCTGGACCGACGCGGTCGCCGAGCACACCCGCACCCCCGCGGGCCGGGGCCTCGGCCACGGTCTCGCCCGGTATCTGCGCGGGGACGACGCGACGGCGCCACCGGCCCAGCTCTCGTTCAACTACCACGGCCGCCGCGACACCGCCCAGCCCACGGACGCGCTCCTGCGCCCGGTGGCCGGGACACTCGGCGAGCACGTGGACCCCGGACAGCTCCGCTCCCACCTCGTGGAGATCGAGGCGGCGGTGATCGACGGCGAACTGCGCCTCGAATGGCGTTACGCGGCCGATCACTTCGACCCCGGCACGGTACGCGCCCTGGCCGAGGGGCACCTGCGGCATCTCACCGCCCTGGGCGGCACCCCGGCCGGCCGGCCCGCCGAGCCGTTCGTCCGGCGGCTGTTCGCCGGGAGTCCGGCACCGAGGCTGCCCATGCTGCGGCACCGGGTCCCGGGAGTCGCCGTCGCGGTGATCTCCGACGGCGGGCTGAAGGGGGCCTGGGGCTTCGGCACCCTCGCGGCCGACGACCCGGCCGGGGTCGACGAGCGGACGGTCTTCCAGGTCGGCTCGGTCAGCAAGCACATCACCGCGCTGGGGGTGATGGCCCTGGTCCAGGACGGACGGCTCGACCTGGACACCGACGTCAACCGGATGCTCACCTCCTGGCGGCTGCCCGGCGACGGCGTCACCCTGCGCCATCTGCTCACCCACACCTCGGGACTCGGCACGCAGTCCTACGACGGATACCGCGCGGGCCTGCCGATGCCCACCGCGGCGCAGGTGCTCGGCGGCACCGGCCCGGCCCTCACCCCGCCGGTGCGTCCCGTGGGCCCGCCCGGCTCGCCGTACCTGTACTCGAGCAGCAACTTCACCGTGGTGCAGCAGGTGCTCCAGGACGTCACGGGAGAGGAGTTCGCCCCCTTGATGCGCACGCTCGTCCTCGGACCGCTGGGCATGCGGGACAGCGACTTCGCTCCCCGTGTCCCGGACCTGCCCGGCACGACCGTCGCCCGTAACCACGACGCGTCCGGCGCGCCGTACCCGGAGGGCTGGCACCTGTACCCGGAGTCGGCCGCGGGCGGGCTGTGGTCCACACCGCGCGACCTGGCCCGGGCGGCCATCGAGATCCAGCGGGCGGTCACCGGTGACCGGCCGGTCTTCCTGAGCGCGGAGGCGGCGGCGGAGATGCTCCGCACCCATCCCGGCACTCCGGGCGGCCTCGGCACGGCCGGCAAGGCGTACGGCGACCGCCGCTGGTTCGGCCACACCGGAGGCGTACCCGGCTTCCGCTCCCTGACCTGGTCCGACCCGGACCGTGGCCTGGGGCTCGTCGTCACCGCCAACTCCGATGCCGGTGAGGACTTCCTGCGCGAACTGCTGCACGACCTCGGGGTCGGATTGGAGGACGCACGATGGTGACGATCGACGACGCCTTCCGGCGGTGGGCGGTGCGCACCCCGGACGCCGTGGCGCTGCGCGCGCCCGGCACCCGGATGACGTACGGCGAACTGGACCGGGCGGCGACGCGCCTCGCCCGCCGGCTGACCGGGCTCGGCGTACGGCACCGGGAGCTGGTCGGGGTGGCCGCCACCCCGTCGCCCCAGTTCGTGGTGGCGATCCTGGGTGTGCTGCGGGCGGGCTGCGCCTATGTGCCGTTCGACCTGGCCTACCCCGGGAAGCGGCTGGCGCACATGCGGCGGGACAGCGGCATCCGGGTCCTGGTCGCCGACGCCGACCTGCCGCCCGCTCTCGCGGACTGTGTGGTCCTGGCCCCGGCTCCGGACGCCGACGACGCGGACGACACCGGCCCGCTCCCCTCCGGCGCGGCCCGGCAGGCCGACCCCGCCGACCTGGCGTACGCGATGTACACCTCGGGATCGACCGGACTGCCCAAGGCGGTCCTGGTCGAGCAGCGCAACGTCACCGCATTCGCGCTGCGGCAGGACTTCGTCGCGCTGGGGCCCGGACGCACCATGCTGCAGAGCAGCTCCTTCTCGTTCGACGCGTCGGTGCTGGAGATCTGGGGGGTGCTGCTGCGCGGGGCCTGCCTGGCCTTCCCGCCGGACAGCATGCTGACTCCGGCGGAACTCGGCGGCGTCCTGGCCGCCGAGGGCGTGACCGATCTCTGGCTCTCGGCGGGCCTCTTCCACCGGATCGCCGAGGACGCGCCCGAGGCGCTGGCTCCGCTGCGTACGGTGATCACCGGCGGGGACGTCGTGTCCCCGGCCCGGGTACGTCGCGTGCTGAGCGCCAACCCGGGGCTGACGGTGGCGCACATCTACGGGCCGACCGAGACGACCGTCGCCGTCTGCCGCCGCCTGCTCACCGACCCGGACCAGGTGGAGTCCCCGCTGCCGCTGGGCACCCCGATCCCCGGCACGAGCCTGCACGTCATGGACGAACGCGGCCGTCCGCTGCCCCCCGGTGAGACCGGAGAACTGTGGATCGCGGGGGAGACGGTGTCCCGCGGCTACCACGACCGCGCCGAGCTGACGGCGGACCGCTACGTCACCGACGCCGGGACCGGCCGGCGTGCCTACCGCAGCGGTGACCTCGCCCGCAAACGCCCCGACGGCACCGTGGAGTTCGCGGGCCGGGCCGACCAGCAGGTCAAGATACGGGGCTTCCGCATCGAGCCCGGAGAGATCGAGGCCGCGCTCGGCGAGGCGCCCGGGGTGCACGCCTGCCTGGTCACCGCACGTGTCGCGCCGCCCGGCGACAGACGCGTCGTCGCCTATGTCGTCCCGCGCGCCGCCGGCCCGCTGCACGCGGCCGAGGTGCACCGCTTCCTGGCCGGGCGGCTGCCGCGCCACATGCTGCCCTCCGAGTACGTCGCGCTCGACGGACTCCCCCTGGACGCCAACGGAAAAGAGGACCGGCGCCGGCTGCCCGAGCCGGCCTGGGGGCGCGGCAGTCTCGCCGTGCTCGACGTCATTCCCCTGCCCGCCGGCCCGGCCGCCCTGCCCGAGAGGATCTGATCGCACATGTCTGCCACCCCCGGCCACACCGGGGTCCGGGTCCCGCTCAGCCGCGACCAGGAACGGACCTGGTTCGTCGACCAGTTGAGCAGTTGCCCCTCCGACTACCTGATCCCGCTCCGCCTGCACTTCGCGGGCCCCCTCGACCGTGACGCGCTGCGCCGGGCGCTGGACGCCCTGGTCGCCCGGCACCAGGTGCTGCGTACCGGCGTGGTGGCCGGGGAGGCGCGTCCGGTCGGCGTGATCCACCCGCCCGACCGGTTCCGGCTGCGGGAGGCGGAGGCGGCCGACGCCGTCGCGCTGGAGGCGGCTCTGGCCGCTGAGGCGGCCACGCCCATGGACCTGGCGAGCGAGCCGCCCGTACGCGCGCTGCTGATCCGGCACGGCGCCCGCGAGCACACCCTGGTCCTCACGCTCCATCACGTCGCCGCCGACGACTGGTCCTGCGCTCTGGTCTACGACGAACTGGCAGCCGACTACGCGGCCTTCGCCGCCGGAGCCCCCTCCCCCGTCCTCCCGCCCGCCGAGCCCTACGGCACCGTGGCCGCGCGCCTCGACGCCCTCGCCGACGAGGCGGCCCCGGACGGCCTCGGGCACTGGCGTGCCGTGCTGGCGGACTTCACCGCCTTCGAGGTGCCCACCGACCACCCCCGCCCCGCCGTCCGGGCCGGGCGCGGAGCGGTGCGGACCGCGTTCACGCTGCCGCCGAGGGTCGCGGAACCGCTCACCGCGCTCGGCCGGTCCGTGGGGGCCACTCCCGCGATGCTGCTGAGCGCCGCCGTCCAGGCCGTCCTGTACCGCTACACCGGCCGGCAGGACGTCACCACCGGCACCACGTACGCGCGCCGTGACGACCCGGCGACCGAACGGCTGCTGGGTCTGCTCATCAACGTGCTGCCGCTGCGCGGCCGTCCGCGGCCGGAGCTGACGTTCCGCCGGTTCGTCGAGGAGTTCCGCGACGTCTCGCTCGACGCGTTCGACCACGCCGAGGTCCCCTTCGACCGGCTCGTGGAGGAGAACGCCCCCGAGCGCGATCCGTCCCGTACACCGCTGTTCCAGATCCTGGTGAACTTCCGCACCGGCCGGCGCCGCACACCCCGGCTGCCGGGGCTGACCGTGACCGAACTCCCCATGCCGTACCACGGCGCCAAGTACGACCTCTGCGTCAGTTTCGAGCAGAGCGCCGCCGGGCTGTGGTGCGGGGTGAACTGGGACGTCGACCTGTACGACGACGCCACGGTGGAGCGCCTGGGCCAGTGGCTGGAGCGGCTGCTGCGGTATGTCGCCGAGCGGCCCGACACCCCGCTGGACGACATCCCGCTGCTGTCCGGCGCGGAGGAGGACGCCCTGCGCGCCCTGGTCCTGCGCCCGTCCGACGACGCTCCCCCGCACACCCTGCACGACGCGGTGTCCCTCCGGGCGGCCGCCCAGCCCGACGCGGTCGCCCTGGTGGACGCCGACGGCACCCCGACGAGCTACGCGGACCTGGAGGCGGCGGCCAACGCCGTCGCCCGCCGGCTGACCGCCCACGGGGTCGGGCCCGACACACCGGTGGGCCTGCTGATCGACCGGTCGGTCGCGATGGTCGTCGGTCTGCTGGGCATCCTCAAGGCGGGCGGTGCCTACCTGCCCATCGAGACCGCCACCCCGGACTCCCGGATCGCCACCCTCCTCACCGACGCCGGTGCGCCGGTCTGCCTGGTCGCCGGGGACCACGCCGGCACCGTCACGGCCGCGGGTGCCGTCCCGCTCACCGTCGACCCGCTGGAGCGGGCCGCGCCGACGCCGGTCTCCGTCCACCCCGACCACCTCTGCGCGGTCTACTACACGTCCGGCTCGACCGGCCGTCCCAAGGGCGTGGCCTGCACGCACCGGGGCTGGGCCAACCGCATGGCGTGGATGCAGCGCAGGCACGGACTCCGTCCGGGCGAGACGGTCCTGCACAAGACGACCCTGCCGTTCGACGACGCGGCCGTCGAGATCCTCTGGCCGCTGATCCACGGCGGCACGGTGGCACTGCTGCCGCCGGGCCTGCACCGCGATCCGCGCGCCCTGGTCGACGCGGCCGTGCGCCACCGGGCCGTCCATGTCCAGTTCGTACCCAGCGTCCTCGACCTCTTCCTGGAGGAACTCACCCCGGACGACACCGTCGCGCTGCGCCGGAACCTGCGCAGCGTCCTCTCCAGCGGTGAGGCCCTGCGCCCCTCGCTCGTGCGGCGATTCCGCGAGGCGTTCGGCGACGCGGTCACGCTGGACAACACCTGGGGCGCCACGGAGGTGTCGATCGACTCGACCTTCCACATCTGCGGCCCACGGGACGCGCACGGCACCGGCGCGGTCAGTCTCGGACGGCCGATGGACAACAACGAGGTACTGGTTCTCGACCACCGCCTGGCTCCCCTGCCGCCCGGCGTGCCCGGCGAACTGTGCATCGCCGGGACCGGTCTGGCCCGTGGTTACCTGGGCGATCCCGCGAAGACGGCGGGCGCCTTCGTCCCGCATCCCTACCGGTCCGGCGAGCGCGTGTACCGCACCGGTGACCGGGGCCGGCTGCATCCGGACGGCACCTTCAGCTACCTGGAGCGGATGGACCGCCAGGTGAAGGTGCGCGGTGTCCGGGTGGAGCTGGGGGAGGTCGAGGCCGCGCTCCGCGACCATCCCGCGGTGGCCGACGCGGCGGTGGTGACCCGCCGCGCGCCGTCCGGCGACCTCCGGCTGGCCGCCTACCTCACCCTCGGCGGCGTCCCGGCGGCCGTGCCCGAGCTGCGCGAGCACCTGTCCCAGCGGCTGCCCGGGTACGCGATGCCCGCCACGATCACCGTGCTCCCCGCGCTGCCCCGCTCGGCCAGCGGCAAGCTCAGCCCCTCGCTGCTGCCCGAACCCGACCCCGCCGACCACGAGACGGCGGACCACGTCGCCCCGCGCGACGAGACCGAGCGCGTCGTGGCCGACATCTGGGCGGACGTGCTGTCCCTGCCCCGCGTCGGCGTCTTCGACGACTTCTTCGCCCTGGGCGGCCATTCCCTGATCGCCACCCGGGCCGTGAACCGGATGCGGCAGGCGTTCGACACCGCGCTGCCGCTGAGCGTGATCTTCGAGCGTCCGACCGTCGCCGGGACGGCGGAGTACCTGCACGACCTGATCCTCGCCGAGATCGAGGCGATGTCCGACGACGAGGCGCACCGGCTCCTCGCGGACGCCTCCCCCGCCCCCAGCCCCGTGGACGACGAACGAGGTACGAAGCGATGAAGACTCCCCTGCTGTACGAGGCGTTCCTCGAGCACGCCCTGCGCTCCCCGGACGCGCCCGCCCTGCTGTGGTCGGGCGGCACCACGACCTACGGCGAGCTGCGGCACCGCTCGGCCGTGCTCGCGCACCGCCTGCGGGCCGCCGGCGCCGGTCCGGGGACGCTGGTCGGCGTCTGTGTGAGCCGGGGGCCGGCCCTGCCCACCGCGCTGCTCGGCGTCATGCGGTCCGGCGCCGCCTGGGTTCCGCTCGATCCGGCCTATCCGCAGGACCGGCTGGAGTACATGCTGCGCGACTCCGGCGTCACCCTGGTGATCGCGGACGAGGACACGGCGCGGCGACTGCCGGGCGACATCCGGGTCCTGGCCCCGGAAGCCGCCGACGAGACGCTGCCCGACGGCTCCGCCGACCTGGACGGCGCCGGCCGCGGTGACCTGGCCTACGTCATCTACACCTCCGGTTCCACCGGGAAGCCCAAGGGTGTCCTGGTCGAACACGGCAGTGCCGCCGCCACGGTCGCCGGGATGCTCACCGAGTGGGGGGTGGGGTCCGGCGACCGCGTCCTGCAGTTCGCCCCGTCGAGCTTCGACGCCTCGGTCCTGGAGACCGGGGTCGCTCTGACCAGCGGGGCTGCACTGGTGCTGGCGGATGCCGACAGCGTGATGTCCGGCCCCGGACTGGTGGAGCTGATGGACCGCTTCGGGGTGACCTTCACCCTGCTGCCGCCGTCCGTCCTCGCCGCGCTCCCCGACGCCGAACTGCCCGCGCTGCGCACCCTGGTCTGCGGCGGCGAGGCACTCCCCGCGGAGCTAGTGGCCCGCTGGGGCCGGGGCCGGCGCGTCTTCAACGCGTACGGGCCGACCGAGATCTCCATCGTCGCCACCACGGGTGAGGTCAGCGGGTCCGGGACGCCCGACATCGGACGCCCCCTGCCGGGCGTGCGGGTGGACCTGCTGGACCAGGCCGGGGTGCCGGTGCCCGCCGGCGAGGTCGGCGAACTGGTCGTCTCCGGCGTCGGCGTGACCCGCGGCTATCTCGGCCGGCCCGCCCTGACGGCGGAGCGCTTCGTCCCCGCCGACGGCGCCCGCGCCTACCGCACCGGCGACCTGGCCCGCCAACTGCCCGACGGCCGCTACCTGTACGCCGGGCGCGCCGATCACCAGGTCAAGATCCGGGGCTTCCGGGTGGAGCCGGGCGAGATCGCCGAGGTGCTGCGGGCCCATCCCGCCGTCCGCGACGCCGTCGTGGTGGCCCGGGGCACCGTCCTGGTCGGCTATGTGTCCGCTTCCGGCGAGCAGGCGCACCCCGCCGAGCTGCGGAGCTGGTGCGGCGAGACCCTGCCCGCGCACATGGTGCCGTCCACCGTGGTGGTGCTGCCCGCGCTCCCGCTCACGCCGAGCGGCAAGGTGGACCGCGAGGCGCTGCCGTCGCCGTACCGGTCGGAGGTCAGCAGCGGTGACGAGCCGGCCACGCCCACCGAGGCGGCCGTCGCCGCGCTGATGTCGGAACTGCTCGGCGGCACACCGGCCGGCGCCACCGACGACTTCTTCCAGCTCGGCGGCCACTCCCTGCTGGTGGGGCGGCTCGCCGCCCGCATCCGCGCCGATCTCGGCGCCGACATCCCCCTCTCCCACCTCTTCCGGCTCGCCACCCCCCGCCGGATCGCCGCGCTCGTCGACGGCGACACCCCCCTCGACGACGCCGAGGCCGTCCCCGCCCCGCCGCCGATGCGGCATGCCGACCGCACCCGGCCTATCCCGCTGTCCTTCCCGCAGGAGCGGGTCTGGTTCCTGGAGCAGCTCTCGCCCAGCAACCAGGCGTACCGGATGCAGGCCACGCTCACGCTGCGCGGACGCCTGGACATGGCCGCGCTGCGCGCCGCCCTCGTCGAGCTGGTCCGGCGGCACGAGATCCTGCGCACCGCCTTCCGCGAGGTCGACGGGGTCCCCACGCAGTGCCCGGTCGAGATGGACGCCATCGACATCGAGGTGCCCCTGGTCGATCTCACGGCGCTGCCGGAGGCCGAGCGTGAGCAGGCGTGGCTCGACCTGTCGGCCCGCGAGCAGGCCGAACCGTTCGACCTGGAGAAGCCTCCGCTGGCCCGGTGGGTCGTGGCCAGGGACGCCCCGGACTCGTACCGGCTCATCCATGTGGAGCACCATCTGGTGCACGACGGCTGGTCGTTCGCCGTCTTCGTCGGTGAACTCACGCGGCTGTACGCCGTGTTCGCCGAGGGTGCCACCGCCCCGGCGGAGCCCCGCTTCCAGTTCGCCGACCTCGCCGCGTGGCAGCGGTCCTGGCTGGACGGCCCGGTCATGGAACACTATCTGGACCACTGGCGGCACGAGCTGGAGGGAGCCCCCGCGGCCCTCGAACTCCCCACCGACCGGCCCCGGCCGCCCGAGTTCACCTTCCGCGGCGACGTCGTGCGGCTGACCCTCGACCCCGACGAGTACCACCGCCTGCGCGAGGGGGCCAGGAAGTTCGGGGTCACCCTCTACTCGCTGATGCTGACCACGTTCGCCGCCCTGCTGTCGCGCTACGCGGACCAGACCGACTTCGTGCTCGGCGTCGGCGTGGCCAACCGCAGGCTGGCCGAGGCCGAGCGGCTGATCGGGATGATGGTCAACACGGTGCCGCTGCGGGTCCGTCTGGCGGACGACCCCACGTTCCGGCAGCTGCTGGAGCAGGTCCACGGCACCGCGGTCGAGGGATACGCCTGGCAGGACGTGCCGTTGCAGCGGCTCGTCAAGGCCGTCGCCCCCGCGCGTGACCTCTCGCGCAACCCGCTGTTCTCGGCGATGTTCAGCTTCCACGACTCCGCCGTGCCCGACCTCGACTTCGCCGGTCTCAAGGGCGAGGTGCGCATGGAGCACAACGGGTCCGCCAAGGCCGACCTGAACATCGTGGCCATCCCCCGGGCCGAGCAGCGCGTGGGCAAGCGTCCCAGCAGCGAGGACGACTCGCTGACCATCATCTGGGAGTACGCCACCGACCTCTTCGACGCCGGGACGATGCGGAGCATGGTGCGCGCCTACCGCGATCTGCTGCGCGCCGCGCTCGACCGGCCCGACCTGCGGGTGTCCAGGTTCCCGCTGACCGGCGCGGACCCGGTGCCCGCCGCGCAGGCCGAGCCCGCCGCCGGCGGCGTCCTGGACCTCGTGGAGCGGCAGATCACCGAGCGCCCCGGCGCACCCGCCCTGAGGACGGCCCACGGCATCGTCACCTATGGCGAACTCGGCCTTCTTGCGGAGGAGTTGGCGCGGTCGTTGCCCGGCCGGGAGGCAGGGCCCAGCCCTCGCGTCGCCCTGGCGCTGCGTCCCGGCACCGATCTGGTCGCGGCGCTCCTGGCCGCCGCCCGTACCGGTACCCCGGCGCGGGTCCTCGCCCCCGGCACCGAGCCCGGCGCCGGGGAGACCCTCCTCACCGAGGGCATGACGCGGGGCGGGGCACCCTCCACGAGGCCGGTCGGCCGGCGCCCGGCCGGCGGTGAGGTACTGGCCCTGGCGGGCCGTGCCGAGATCACGCACGGCGCGCTCGCCGGCGCGCTCGCCGCACTCGACGCGCTCGGGTTCGCGGCGGACGAGGTCCCGCAGGCCGCCGAGGCCGACAGCGCCCTGTTCCTCCTTGAGGTGTGGACCACGCTCGCCCGTGGCGGCACCCTCGTCCTCACGGAGACACCTCCGCGCTCGGCCGCCGAGCTGGCCGCACTGCTGACGACTCGTCACAGGCCTTTCTCTGCCGTCCTGCTGTCTGATACGACCGTCAACACGCTGCTCGCCCACCACTGTGAAGCCGTGGCGCACGGCACCGCCGCCGTCCTCGCGATCGGGCCCGATCTGGACCCCGGCGCCCTGCGCGCGGCATCCCGCGCCGGTGTGCGGGTGGCCGTGGGGTTCGGCACCCCGGAGCTGCCGCTGGCCCTGTACCGGCCGCACGGCACGGCCCCGGCGGACTCCGAGGTCGTGGTGCCGGTCGGCCACGCCGTGCCCGGCGTCGCGGCCACGCTGCTGGACGGCCGGGGCGAGCCGCTGCCCGCCGGCGTCCCCGGTGAGCTGCACCTCGCGTGCGGCGACGGCGCGGAACCCGCCCCCACCGGCCACCGGGCCCGGCACACCACCGCCGGCTTCGAGGTCCTGGGCCCGTCGGGGACCTGGCCGACCGTCTCGGGCTTCCGCGTCGCGCCGTACGAGACGCGTGCCCGTCTGACCGCGCACCGGGGGATCGCTGAGGCGGCGGTCGTCAGCGCCGACGGCGAGCTGCACGCCTACCTCGTGGCGCGCACGGGCTCCGTCGTGCCGGACGACGGCGAACTCGTCGAGTACCTCGCCGAGTCCCTGCCCGACTACCAGATCCCAGCCCGCTTCGTCGCGGTGCGCACACTGCCCGCGCAGCCGGCCGGCCGGCCGTGACCGCTCCGGCGTCCCATCCACCAATCCCGAGGGAAGCCATGCTGCACGACATGTCCACAGGGCCGGCCGGGACGGCGGTCCGTATCCGGGGGGCGCACCACAGCGTCGGACACCACGGAGAGATCCTTCAGGGAGTCTTCGAGTCCGGCGGACGCCTGCGCCGCGCCCTCGTCACCCTTCCGTGCCCCCTCTACGAGTCCCACGCCTTCTTCGAACCGTCCGACAGCACCTCCGAGATCACCGTGCGCGAGCCCTGGCGGACCAAGGCCCGCCGGGCGGCCGAGCTGGCGCTGCGCGCCCTGGGCGACGTTGACACCGGCGGCACGCTCACGCTGACCAGCAACATCCCGCCCAGCCGTGGCTTCGGGTCGTCGACGGCGGACGTCGTGGCGGCCATCGGCGCCGTCCATGACGCCGCCGGACGCCGCCCCAGCCCCGCGCAGTACGCCGCTCTGGCCGTGGCCGCCGAGACCGCATCCGACGCGCTCATGTACGCCCACCGGGCCGTGCTGTTCGCGCACCGTGAGGGTGAGGTCATCGAGGACATGGGCGGCCCCCTGATGCCGCTGGCCGTCCTCGGCTTCGGCACCAGCGCGGACAGCACCGGCACCGACACGCTCGGGCTGCCGCCGGCGCGCTACTCGGTCTGGGAGATCGAGGCGTTCCGCCCCCTGCTGGGCAGCGTCCGCCGTGCCGTCCGCACGGGGGACGTCGCCCTGCTCGGCAGGGTGGCGACCGCGAGCGCCCGTCTCAACCAGCGCCATCTGCCCGTCCCCCGGCTCACGGAACTCCTCCGGGTCGCCGAGGCGGTGGGCGCGGCCGGGCTCCAGGTCGCGCACAGCGGGGACGTGGCCGGGCTCATCTTCGACCCCGCCCTGCCCGACCTCGTCACCCGCACCGACGACGCCCGCAAGCGGATCGCCGGCCTCGGGATCGACGACACCTGGTACTTCACCACGACATGACGAGGACGGAGAGCATGCGCTCACCCACCCTGCCCGCAGCCAGCCGGTCGGTCGTCGACGCGACCGTGCTGCCGCGGCTCATCCGCATCGGCCCCAACCTCTGTGTGGCCGCGTTCACCCTGATGAAGCTGCTTCCGGCCCGCTTCATGCTGGACCGCGCCGAACAGCGCGGCGACCTCAAGCCCGGCACCACGGTGCTGGAGACCTCCTCCGGCACCTTCGCCCTGGGCCTCGCGATGGTGTGCCGGCTGCGCGGCTACCCGCTGGTGATCGTGGGCGATCCCGCCATCGACCCGGCGCTGTGCCGACGGCTCGGTGAACTGGGCGCCCAGGTCGAGATCTGCACCGAACCGAGCCCCAACGGCGGCTTCCAGCAGGCCCGGCTGGACCGGCTGGCGGAACTGCGCTCCCGCTACCCCGACCACTACGTCCCGGGCCAGTACCACAACCCCGACAACCCCAACGCCTACGCCGCGGTGGCCGAGCAGATCGCGGAGACCGTGGGTGCCGTGGACTGCCTCGTCGGACCCGTCGGGTCCGGGGGGTCGACCGGAGGCACCGCCGCCTTCCTGCGGCTGCTCCAGCCTCGGATGCGCCTCATCGGGGTGGACACCTCGCCCAGCACCATCTTCGGCCAGGCCGACGGGCCCCGCGTGGTGCGCGGCCTCGGCAACAGCCTCGTACCGCCCAACGTCAGCCACGACGCCTACGACGAGGTGCACTGGGCCGGGCCGGCGGAGGTCTGCCGGGCCACCCGCGAACTGCACGCCCGGCACGCCCTGTTCATGGGCCCCACCAGTGGCGCGTCCTTCCTGGTGGCCCGCTGGTACGCCGAGCGCAACCCGGGCTCGCAGGTGGTGGCGTTCCTCCCGGACGAGGGGCACCGGTACCAGGAGACGGTGTACCGGGACGAGTGGCTGGCCGAGCGCGGTCTGCTGGACGTCCCGGCCACCGCCTCTCCGCGCACCGTCACCGATCCCGGTGACGCCGTGGGGGGATGGGCACGCATGCTGTGGCGCCGGCGTTCCCTCGACGACGCCCTGCGCGAGGCCCGGCAGGGTCGCGGCACCGCACTCGGGGAGGTCCGGTGACCGAGCCCGTCCTGGTCCTCGTCGAGTCCAACACCTCGGGCACCGGGCCGCTGTTCGCCCGGCGGGCCCGGGACCTCGGGGTCCGGCCGGTCCTGCTGGCCGAGGACCCCGGCCGCTACGGCTACGCCCAGGCCGAGGGGATCACCCTGGTCGAAGCCGATACGTCGACTCCGGGGGCGGTCCTCGACGCGATCGCCGGGCTCGGCGCCGGGCGGCCCGCCGGGGTGACCACGAGTTCGGACTACTTCGTCCCGGTCGCCGCCGAGGCGGCCCACGCGCTCGGCCTGCCCGGACCCGATCCCGCCGCCGTGACCCGGTGCCGGCACAAGGGCCACCAGCGGGCCGCGCTCGCGGCGGCGGGAGTGCCGGTGGCCGCCCACACCCTGGTGACCGACGCCGACGCCGCCCTCGACGCCGTCCGGCGTACGGGGCTGCCGGTGGTCCTCAAGCCCGCCGACGGTTCCGGCAGCACCGGTGTCCGGCTCTGCCGGAGCCTTGAGGAGGCCGTCCGGCACACCGCCGTGCTGCTGGCCCGCACCCACAACGAGCGGGGCATCCCCACCGCGCCCGGACTTCTCGTGGAGGAGTACCTGGACGGCCCGGAGTTCTCGGTCGAGGTGTTCGAACGCACCCCGGTGGCCGTCGTGGGCAAACACCTCGGCGAGGCACCGCACTTCGTCGAGACCGGGCACGACGTGCCCGCGCCGGTGCCGGACGGTACGGCGCGGCTGCTGGCGGACACGGCCGTGGCCGCCGTCGAGGCGCTCGGACTGGGTCATGGCGCGGCCCACGTCGAACTCCGGCTGACCGCCCGGGGGCCGGTGCTGATCGAGGTCAACCCCCGGCTCGCCGGTGGCATGATCCCCGAGCTGATCCGTTCCGCGCGGGGGATCGACATGGTCGCCGCGCAGGTGGGCGCCGCCCTGGGGCGCCGGCCCGGTCTGGAGGCCCGCACCGCGCATCACGCGGCACTGCGCTTCCTCGTGGTCGGGGAACCCTCGGTCCTCGGCGATCCGCCGCCGGCCCTCGCCGATCCGCCGCACTACGTCACCTCCGCCGTCCTGACCGGGCGGAGCGGCGTCGTGCTCACCCCGTGGCACGACCACCGCGACCGCGTCGGCCACACCGTGGCCACCGCCCCCGACGCGGTGTCGGCCGCGCGGGCGGCGGACGAGGCACTGACCCTGCTCAGCACCGCCCTTCGCGCCCGTTCGGACCAGGAGATCCCGGTATGACCGCTTCCACCACCGGACGTCTGACCTCCGCCGTGACCCCGGCGGCGGCGGACATCCTCTTCGACAGGCATCTACGTGTCCCGCCGGACCCGGTGGCCGGGGAGCTGCGGCCGACCAGTGAGGTGGACCGCGCCCATGTGGTGATGCTCACCGAACAGGGCGTCATAGGGCCGGAGACCGCCGCCCGGCTGCTGCGCGGCATCGAGGAGCTGCGCGCCGCCGACTTCGCCCCGCTGCGGCACCTCCCCGCCCCGCGTGGCCGCTACCTCGCCTACGAGGGTCACCTCGTGGACACCCTCGGGGAGGAGACCGGTGGCGTCCTGCACAGCGGGCGCTCCCGCAACGATCTCAACGCCACCGTGCTCAGGCTCCGGTTGAGGACTCCCTACGACCGGCTGCTCGCCGAGACCGACGCCCTCGGCCGGGTCCTCGTCGCGCAGGGGCGGCGCTGGCACACCACGGTCATGCCCGCGTACACCCACCATCAGCCCGCCGTGCCCGTGACATACGGCCACTACCTGGCGGGGGTCGCCGCGGCCCTCGTACGGGACCTGGACCAGCTCGAGCACGCGGGCCGTGAGCTGGGGGAGAATCCCCTCGGCGCCGGGGCCACCGGAGGGACCACCCTGCCCGTCGACCCGGCGCGCACCACGGAACTGCTGGGGTTCACCGCGCCGCTCGGCAACTCCCTGCACGCGGTGGCCTCCCGGGACCTGGTGCTGCGGCTGCTCGGCGCCTGCGCGGTGCTCGGCGTCCTGCTGACCCGGACCGCGCACGACTTCCAGTCCTGGACCAGTGCCGAGAATCCCCTGCTCCGTCTGCCGGACGACCTGGTCGGCAGCAGCTCGATGATGCCGCAGAAACGCAACCCGTTCCTGCTGGAGAACATCCAGGGCAAGGCGGCGGCCGCCCTGGGGGCGCTCACCTCGGCGACCACGGCCATGTCGACCGCGCGGTACACCAACGCCATCGCCGTGGGCACCGAGGCGGTCGGTCACGTGTGGCCGGCGCTGGAGGCGACCACCGACGCCGTGGTCCTGCTGCGGCTCATGGTGGAGGGCGCGGAACCCGACGAGGACACCATGCTGCGGCGTGCGGCGGAGGGGCACACCGCCGCCACCGCGCTCGCCGAGCGGCTGGTCGTGGCGGGGGTGCCGTTCCGCACCGCCCACCACATGGTCGGTGAGATCAGCACGGCGGCCCTGGCCGGGGGCCGGACCTTCGAGGAGACCGCGGCCGAGCACCTCGCCGACCGCTCCCCCGGCCTGCTCGACGCCCTGGACCCCGCCTCGGTCGCCGCCGCGGCCGGCGCCGGCGGCGGACCCGCCCCGGCCGCCGTACTCGCGGCCCTCGACGAGGCCGACCGAGGTCTCGGCGCACTCGCGGCCGCCGCCGACGCCCGCCGGGTCCACTGGGAGTCCGCCCGACGCGCGCTCGACGACGCCGTGTCCGCCCTGATCCACCGATCCTGAGGAGCCTCGACCCATGAGCCATGTCGTGGAACTGCGCAGCGACACCTTCACCCTGCCCACCCCCCGGATGCTCGAAGCCGCGACGACGGCACGCCTGGGCGACGACGTGTACGGCGAGGACCCCGCCGTCATCGAACTGGAGGAACTGTCGGCGAAGTCGCTCGGCAAGGCCGCCGGCTGCCTGATGCCCAGCGGCACCATGGCCAACCTCGCCGCCCTCCTCACCCACAGCCCGCGCGGCGGCAAGGCCGTCGTCGGTTCCGAGTCCGACATCTACGTCTACGAGGCGGGCGGCGCCTCGGTGTTCGGCGGCATCGTCTACGAGCCCGTCACGGCCGCCCCGGACGGCACCCTGCCGCTCGCCGCGGTGGCCGAGGCGTTCGACGTGGACCGGGAGGACCCCCAGTTCGCGCTGCCCGCCGTACTCGCCCTGGAGACTCCGCACAACCGTCGCGGCGGCATCCCGCTCGACGCCGGCTATCTCGCGGCGGCCGGCGCGCTCGCCCGCGAGCACGGTGTCGCCCTGCACCTGGACGGGGCCCGAATCTTCAACGCGGCCATCGCGCTCGGCGTGCCGGCCGCCGAGCTGGCAGCCCCGGCGGACACCGTCCAGTTCTGTCTGTCCAAGGGGCTGTCCGCCCCGATCGGTTCGGTGCTCGTGGGCGACGAGCGGTCCATCGCCACGGCCAGGCGCTACCGCAAGATGCTCGGCGGGGGCATGCGCCAGGCGGGCATCGTCGCGGCGTGCGGGATCATCGCCCTGACCGAGATGGTCGACCGGCTCGCCGACGACCACGCGCACGCCCGACGGCTGGCCGAGGGCCTGGCGGACATCCCCGGTCTGCGGCTGGACCCGGAGCCGCCGCGGACCAACATGGTGTTCTTCACCGTGGACACGCGCCACACCCCGCACACCACCGAGACCGTCATCGAGGGAGCCCGCGCCCGTGGGGTGCACCTCGCCGAGCTGGGACCGGGCCGCGTCCGCGCGGTCACCCACTCGGGCGTCACCGCCGCCGACATCGACCGGGCCGTGTCGGCACTCGCGGACACCATGGCCGCCCGCCCCGGGGCCGGATGGTGAGCGAGCCGGTCACCGCGCCGGCGTGCGGCCGCCGGCCCCACCCCCGCGACTTCGGACTGTTCTGGGCGGCGGACTCGGTCAGCCAGTTCGGCACCTACGTCGGCAACGCCCTGCTGCCGCTGCTGGCCGCCACCACGCTCGCGGCGACCCCGCTGGAGATGGGTCTGCTCGGGGCCGCGGAGACGGTCGGCTACCTGCTGATCGGCCTCCCGGCCGGGGTGTGGGTGACACAGCTGCGGCAGCGGCACCTGATGCGGCGCGTCAACACCGGCCGGGCGCTGCTGCTGTGCACCATTCCGGTGGCCTGGTGGGGCGGCCTGCTCACGGTCGCCCAGCTCATCGGCGTGGCCCTGCTGTGCGGGGTCCTGGCCGTGCTCTTCGATGTCGCCTACCAGTCCCACCTGCCGGCCCTGGTCCGCCGGGACCGGCTGCTCCAGGGCAACGCCCGGCTCCAGTCCAGTCAGTCCCTCGCCCAGATCACCGGGCCCGGCGTGGCCGGCTCGCTGGCCCAGCTCGCCGGGCCCGCCTACCCGGTGCTGGCGACGGCCCTCGGCTACCTGGCGTCGTCCCTGCTGCTGCGCCGGGTGCGGGCCCCGGACCCGGCGGCTCGGGCGAAGGGGGCGCGCCCCGCGCTGCTCGCCGAAGTGCGCGCCGGGCTGGGGTTCGTGGCCCGCAGCCGCACCCTGCTGGCCATCACCGGCTGCACCGCCACCGCGAACTTCTTCACCGGGGTGCTCGGCGCGGTGCAGGTCCTCTTCCTGACCGGGGTGCTCGGCCTCGCCGGGTCCGCGGCCGGGGCCGTCATGAGCGTGCTCGGTCTCGGAGGGGTGCTCGGGGCGCTGTCGGCCTACCGGGTCGTGCGCCGGGTGGGGCAGGCTCGTGCCGTCTGGCTGGTGCCGGTGGTGACTTTCCCCTCCCTGCTGCTGGTGCCGCTCGCGGGGCGCGGCGTCCTGCTCGCCCCGGCCCTGGCCGGCCTTCTCCTCACCGGCTACGGCGTCGTCGTGTACAACGTCGCCCAGGTGAGCTACCGCCAGACGATGTGCCCCCCGGCCATGCTGGCCCGGGTGAACGCCACCGTCCGCTTCATCGGTTTCGGCGCGCTGACGCTCGGGGCGCTGGCCGGCGGCGTGTTCGGCGAGTGGGCCGGGATCAGGGGCACCCTGTGGATCGCGGCCCTTGGCACCTCGCTGGCCGGCGTGTGGGTGGTGTGCTCACCGCTGCGCGGCATGCGCGACTTCGACGCCCCGGGGGTGGATGGGGCCGGTGGTCCGGCCGAGCGGGAGGCCCGGCCTGCCCCGGGTGTGGGCGAGGATCTCGGCGACGATGGACACCGCGGTCTCCTGCGGGGTCGCGGCGCCGATGTCCAGCCCTAGGGGGTGTCCGGAAAGTCGGTGGCTCGTTGGTCCGTTCGTGGTGCGTAGGCATGAACTGACCGATGAGTCGTGGGCGTTGATCGCTCCGTTGCTGGCGCCGGGTCGGATGGGCAGGCCTGGTCGGGACCGGCGGCAGGTGGTGAACGGGATCTTGTGGAAGCTGTCCACCGGGGCTGCCTGGCGTGACCTGCCCGAGCGGTACGGGCCCTGGAAGACGGTCTACGAACGGTTCCGGAACTGGTCCGCCGACGGCACGTGGGACCGTCTGCTGGCCCACGTCCAGCAGCACTCCGACGCCGTCGGGCGGGTCGACTGGACGGTTGTGTGCGTGGACTCGACCACGGTCCGGGCCCATCAGCACGCCGCCGGGGCCCGAAAAGGGGGCCCTGGGAAGGCGAGGCGCTCGGCCGGTCGCGGGGCGGCCTGACCAGCAAGATCCACCTGGCCTGCGACGGCCTGGGCCGGCCCCTGGCGTTCACGCTGACGGGCGGGAACGTGAACGACTGCACTCAGCTCGAGCCGGTCATGGACCAGATCAAGATCGCGCGTCCTGGGCCGGGCCGGCCGCGCACCCGGCCCGGCCGCGTCGTCGCGGACAAAGGCTACTCGGCCCGCAAGATCCGCGCCTACCTGCGACGACGCGGCATCGCGGCAGCGATCCCGGAACGCATCGACCAGATCAACGGACGCATCCGCCGCGGCGAGAGCCGCTGCCGCCTCGACAAAGCCGCTTACCGGCGGCGCAACGTCATCGAGCGCTGCTTCAGCCGCCTCAAGCAGAACCGGGCCCTGGCCACACGCTACGACAAACGAGCCATTCACTACCGGGCCATGGTCACCCTTGCCTGCCTCCGCCTCTGGCTCAACGACTTTCCGGACACCCCCTAGCGGCCCGTTCAGGCGGGCGAGGGCCCCGGGCCCGACGCCCTCCGCGCGCAGGAGTTCGAGGCGGCGTTCGTGGGTACGGCGTGAGCCCATGGCGCCGATGTAGCCGAGCGGCCGCCGCAGCGCGTCGCGCAGCAGCGGGACGTCGAACCTGGAGTCGTGGGTGAGGACGCACACGGCGGTGCGTTCGTCCGTTGCGGTACGGGCGAGGAACCGGTGCGGCCAGTCCACGACGACTCGGTCGGCGTGCGGGAAGCGCTCGGCGGTGGCGAAGACCGGGCGGGCGTCGCACACCGTGACGTGATAGCCCAGGAACCGGCCGGCCCGACTCAGGGCGTCGGCGAACTCCACCGCGCCGAACACGAGTATCGCCGGTGCGGGCCGGCTGCTGTGCACCAGGGCCTCGGCCGGGGCGCGGCCTTCTCCCCCGGGAGCGCGCACGAGGCCGGTGACGCCCGCGCGGTGCGCGGCGGCGGCGAGCACGGCCAGGGCCGCCGGGACCCGTCCGGCCGGGGCGGAGGCCGGGTCGCCGGAGAGCGGCAGGATGCGGCCTGCCAGGAGCGGGTCGGCGCTCCTGGTGATCTGCAGGAGACCCGGGGGCCGACCGCCCACCGCCCCGGTGAGCGTGGTGGACAAGTGCAGCCGGTCCGCCGGATGGACGCGCTGCACATGGACGCCGATGCTGCCCCCGCAGATCAGACCGGCCGCCCAGGCGTCGTCGTCGGAGGAGTCGAAGCGGACCTCCTCGGCCGCGCCGTCCTCGTCGAGCTGCCGTCGGCACAGTTCGTGGACGGCCGCGTCCACACAGCCGCCGGAGATGCTGCCCGCGACGTTGCCCTCGGCGTCCACGGCCATCGAGGTCCCCACGGGCAGCGGTGTGCTGCCCGTGGCGGTGGTCACCGTGGCCACGGCGCAGGCGCGGCCGGTACTGCACCAATGGGCGAGCGTGTCGGCGATGTTAAGCACGGGGGGCTCTTCTCGTCAGCTCGTCAGCGCTGCTCGGGCCCTGCCGAACCGCCCTGCTCGCGTGGACTACGGGGTGGGACCCGGCCGCAAAAGACGCAGCCGGGGCGCGGTGGTGGGGGCCTGGCAGCTCAGCTGTGCCCGGCCGCCGACCGGCAGGGTGACCATCGGATCGGCGTGGCCCAGGGGGAGGCCGGCGGCGACCGGCATGTCGCCGGGCAGGCAGCGCAGGAGGACCTCGTCGTATCCGGCGTAACCGGACGACGTGGAGTGCGGGTTGGCGATCCTGCTCATGATCACGCCTGCGGCCCGGTCGAGGACACCGGCCAGCCGGAACTGCTCCAGCCGGGCCCAGAGTTCGTCCGGAGCCATGCCGTCGGCCTCCAGGAACAGGAGCGAGCCGGGGGCGGGTTCGGGCCACAGCGGGGTGCCGAGCAGCAGACCGAGTACGACGAGGGAGCCGCCCCAGAGAGGGCCGGACGCCTCGCCGGTCCGCAGGACGCGCGGTTGCTGGCCGCCGCTGTTGCCCTGCCGGCGGCGGTCGTCCTCCCGGTCCCAGAAGAGGTTCTCGTCCGACCACTCCCCCGCAGTGGCCACCGTCCTTTCCGTCCAGTGGTGTTGTGCGCCGAGCACCTGGTCGAACTCGGACTCGGTCGGCTCCCAGGGGCCGTCGGCCTCGCCCCACTCGGAGACGACCATGGGGCCGTGGAAGGCGACAAGGCCGGAGCGGTGGGGCACGAGGTTGACCAGGGAGGTCAGGTCGCTGTACCCGACGAGCGGCTTGGCCGCGCGCCCGATGGCGTCGAAGTCCAGGTGGGGAAGGACCGGGGTGAGCGTCCAGCCGCCGACGGCGGCGATCACGCCGTCGGTCTTGGCGAGCAGGGTGTGCAGTTCCTCGGCCAGCGCCTCGGGCGGCCGGGTGCCCGGCCCCTGCGCTGACCGGCAGGAGTCGCCGAGGACCACGGTGTGCCCGCGCCGGCGCAGCGCGTCGAGGCCACGGGCGAAGCGGCGGGGGAAGAGGACGGGGGCCGGTGAACTGGGGGCCCACACCCCCAGCGTGGCGTCGGCGGGCAGCGGCACGGGCCAGCGCGCCGCGTCGCCGCCTGGTGCCGGCGCGGCCGGTCCGTTCGTGCCGTGCGCGGCGGCGGTGGTGCCGTTCGTCGTGCTCATCGTGCTCATGCGGTCGCTCCGATTCGCTCGTCGTCGTTTCCGGGCCGGACGGTCCACTCCTCGTGTCCCCGCGCGGCGAGGTGGGCGAGCAGACCGTCCACGGTCAGAGACCGTTCCGGGTCCCGCGCGCCGCGCGGGCCGCGCAGGCGGAAGGACCCGCTCTTCGCGTCGTCACGGCCCACGACCACCCGCCAGGGGACACCCACCGCGTCGGCGAAGCGCATCCGGCTGCCCATCGAGGCGCCGTGCCGGTCGTCGAGCACGACGCTGACGTCGTGCTCCAGCAGGACGCGGTGGAGTTCTCCGGCCGCGTCCGTCGTGGCGGGGTCCCTGCCCTGGACGGCCACCATCACGTCGAACGGCCGCACGTCGGCGGGCAGGGCGACACCGCCGGGCACGCGGTGCTGTTCCAGCAGGGCGAGCACGCAGCGCTGGATGCCCAGGCCGTACGTCCCCATCACCGGGGTGCGCACCTGGTTGTCCTCGTCGCGGAAGCGCACGTCGAAGGCGGGGGTGTGGGTGTAGCCGTACCCCATGGCGATCCCGCCCTGGGGGATCTCGTCCTCGGCGGTCGTGGCGCGCCCGGCGTCGCGGTGGTAGGGGATGGTGCGGCTGCGGGGCCGGTCGCCACGGGCGTAGGGGAAGATGAACTCGAAGCCACCGGTGGTCTCGTCCCGGACCAGTTCGGCGCGGAGCCGGAGCCGGTCCAGGACGGCGCGGACCGTGCGCTGGGCGTGTGCCGCGCTCTGGAGGTAGGCGGCGTGGTCGGTGTCCAGGCTGGCGAAGAGACAGCACTGGAACTGGCGGGAGTTGTAGATGCTCTGGGGCCGGTCGCGGAACCGGAAGATCTCCCGGAACTCGAACAGCCGCATCGGGAGCTGGCGGTGGGAGGCGAGCCCCGCCGGGCCGATGTAGCTCAGCAGGGGTTCCTCACTGGTGGCGGCCAGGGTGTACTGGTCGAACGGGGCGCTGAAGCCGATCAGTTCACCGCCGAACCGCTCCAGCCAGCCGGCCGGCGCGAGTGTCTCGACGCGATGGACGGCGGGGCCGCGGAACTCGGCGTATCCGGCGCGCTCCATCTCCCGGCGGACGACTGCCTGGATGCGGGTGACCAGGCGCTGGCCGACCGGGGAGAACCAGGGGAATCCCGCGTCGGTGAACCGGGCCAGGCCGAGCTGGTGCGGCAGGTCGGCCTCGGGGTCGCCGGGGTCGGGGAGCGGGGCGCCCAGCGGGTCGGCGTGCGGGATCTTGCTCAGTCTCATCGGTACTCCGGTACGGGCGTGAGGGTCCGGAAGGCCGCCAGCAGGTCGAGGACACGCCACGGCGGCAGGTGACGTTCGGTGAGGCGGACACCGAGGTGCGCGAGGGCGTCCTCGACGGCACCGACCACGGCCGAGGGCGCCAGGACCGCGCCGCCCTCGCCGAGTCCCCGGTAGGGCACGTCGCCGGCCCGCCGCGACTCCAGGTGGACGATGTCGATGGCCGGGGCGGTCCGGGTGGTGGGCAGCAGGTATTCGGTGAGGTCGCGGGAGAGCTGGCGGCCGTCGGGGCCGTAGCCCGACCGTTCCTGGAGCACGGTGCCGATGCCCTGCACGGCGCCGCCGCGCAGTTGTCCGTCGGCGATCGCCGGATTGATGATGCGTCCGCTGTCGGCGACGATCAGGTAGCGGTCGACACAGACCGTGCCGAGGTCCGGGTCGATCTCCACCCAGCAGCAGTGGGTCGCCTCCGCCCAGCCGGTCTCCTCGCTGTCGAAGACCTCGCTCACGTCCAGCCGCGAGCGTCCCTCGCCGGTGGCGACGTGGGCTCCGGCCAGCGCGGCGACCGTGCCCACGGTGCGGCCGTCGGGGACGTGTACGACGTGCGCGGCGACGATGTCCAGAGCACCGGGTGCGTGTCCGGTGCGCCGCGCGACGGCGGCGAGCAGGTCGGCCCGCAGGCGGCGGGCGGCGCGCAGCACTCCCCCGCCCGCGAGGGCCGCCGCCCGGCTCGCGCCGGTCCCGGCCAGGCTGAACGGGACCCGGTCGGTGTCCCCGTGCACGACGTCGACCGCGTGCAGCGGCAGGCCGAGGGTGGTCGCGGCGATCTGCGAGAGCGTGGTGACGTGCCCCTGGCCGTGCGGGATCTGTCCCGTCCTGATCTCGACGCGGCCTTCGGCGGTGAAGAGCACGCGGACCGGCTCCGGCCCCATGTGGGCGCCCATCGCCTCGTGCAGGCTCCAGGGACCGGGGGCCGGCTCCAGCAGGGTCGCGATGCCGAGGCCGAGCAGCCGGCCCTCCGCACGCGCCCGCGCCTGGCGCTCGCGGAACGTCTCCACGGCTGCCTCCCGCCGGGCCAGCCGCAGGGTCGAGCCGAGTTCGGGCACGTCGGTGAGCCGGGCGCCGGTGATCATGCGGGGGTCGGGGCCGTCCACCGGGTTGAGGTGCCGCAGCCGGTAGTCGGCCGGTTCCTCGCCCACCTCACGGGCGATCAGGTCCATGGTGCGTTCGGCGGCGAAGGTCGCCATCTCCCAGGGACCCCGGTACGCGACGTACGGGGTGCGGTTGCTCAGGGCCAGCCGGCCGGTGAACTCGTACGCCGGGACGCGGTAGGCGTTGGGGATCAGGCAGCCGACGATGGCGACGAAGACGGCGCTGGCGACCGGGGGGACGGGGTAGGCGCCCTGGTCGACCACGAGGTCGGCGCGCAGGGCCAGCAGTTCGCCGCCCTCCCCCAGGGCCGCTTCGACGTCGATCTCCTCGCCCCTGGCCTGTCCGGCCGCGATCAGGTGCTCCCGGCGGTCCTCGATCCAGCGGACGGGACGGCCCAGGTGTCTGCTCGCCCAGCACACGGCGATGTCCTCGCGGAACACCCCGCCCTTGATCCCGAAGGAGCCGCCCATGTTCGGGGGGACCCGGACCCGGACCGAGCCGATGTCGATGCCGAGCACGTCGGACAGGTACGCGCGGTGGGACGTGGGCGACTGGGACGCCACGTCGTAGCTGAGGCTGCCGTCGGCGGGGTCGTAGGAGGCGAGGCCGCCCCGGGGTTCGAGCGGCGCGTTCTGCACGCGGTCCTGGCGGAGTCGGTGGCGCACCACCCGGGCGGCGGACGCGAAGGCGGCGTCCACGTCGCCGTGCCTGCGGTGCTCGGTGTACAGGACGTTGCCGTCCAGGTCGGGGAAGAGCGGCGGGTGGGCGCCGTCGGCGGCGGCCCGTGCGTCCGTCACGGGCGGCAGGTCCTCGTACCCGATGCCCACGGCCGCGGCGGCGTCCTCGGCCTGTGCCTGGCTCTCCGCGACGACCAGCGCGACGGGGTCGCCCTCGAACCGGACCCGGTCCCCGGTGAGCGGGGTGAAGGCCGGCGGGGTGTAGCCCTCAAGGGGGCACGCGATGGTGATCGGGTTGAGGCCGTCCCGCATGTCGGCGGCCGTGAGGACGGCGACGACGCCGGGTGCGGCCCGGGCGGCCGTCAGGTCAAGGCCGGTGATCCGGGCGTGCGGACGGGTGCCGCGCACGAAGCGCGCGTGCAGGGTGCCCGGCACGTCGAGGTCGGCGATGTAGCGGGCGCGGCCGTCGAGGACGGTACGGTCCTCCGCCCGCAGCGCGCTGGTGCCGACCGTGGGGTCGGTGGTCGCGGCGGTGGCCGGGTGGGAGGGCGCCGGGCCGGGTGTCCAGGTGCGTGCCGCGACGAGGACCGCGCGGACGATGCTCTCGTAGCCGGTGCACCGGCACAGGTTGCCCGCGAGCCGGTCCCGGATCTGCTCCTCAGAGGGGTCGGGGTGCTCGGTGAGCAGGGCGTGGATCTCCATGAGGAAGCCGGTGGCGCAGAACCCGCACTGGAAGGCGTGTTCGGCCCACAGCACCTCGCGCAGGTGCCGCATCAGCGCGTCGCCGGTGTCCTCGGCGGTGCGTACGGTCAGGCCGTCCGCCTGCGCCGCGAGCACCGTGCAGGCGCGGGCCGTGCGGCCGTCGAGGAGCACGGTGCAGGAGCCGCAGACGCCGTCCTCGCAGCCCAGGCGGACGGACGCGCGGCCCAGGCAGTCGCGCAGATGGTCCGCGAGGGTCCCGCAGGCGTGCGGCTCACCCTCGGGCGGCTCCGGGGCGGTGCCGGGTGCGCAGGTCATGGTGTCTCCCGCCTCGGTGCGGGCAGTGCCGCGGTGTCCGCGCGGCGTGCCCTGGTGATGGCCTCGGTCAACGCGCGCTCCGCCAGGACACCGGTCACGTGCCGGCAGTACGCGGCCGGGGGCCCCTGACGGTCCGGCTCCCCCGGACCGTCGGGGACGACAGCGGCGGCCACGCCGGCCGCCTCCCGGAGCCGGTGCGTGACGTCCACCGCGGTGGGGGCGGACACCCGTGTACCGACGGTGAGTTCGGCCCGCAGCACGGCGCCGTCCGGCGCGGTGTCCACGACGGCGGCGACCGACGCGACCGGCCGTCCGCCGGCCGGATGCCCCAGCTGCCGCAGTGCGTGTCCGCTGCCCGGCCCGCGCGACGGCAGGTGGACGGCGGTGACGATCTCGCCGTGGCGCACTCCGGGGCTGTGCGGCCCGCCGAACCAGGATCTGAGGGCGGTCAGGTGCTGTCCGCCGGGGCCGGTGACCAGGACCTGTGCGTCCAGGGCGTACGCGGCGACGACGAGCTGGGCGGCGCTCGCGGCATGGGCGAGCGTCCCCCCGAAGGTGCCCCGGTGCCGGACGGACGCGTGCCCCGTGCTCGCCGCGGCCTCCGCGATCAGGGGGCAGAGGGAGCGGATCAAGGGGTCCGTGGCGAGCGTGTGCTGGCGGGTCATGGCACCGATCCGGAGCGAGCCGTCGGGCGCGCTCACCCCGGTCAGCTCCCCCACGTCGCGGAGGTCGACCAGGAGCCGGGACGCGCGGGTGCGGGACGCCAGCATCGGGACGAGGCTCTGGCCGCCCGCCAGCGGCAGGGCATCGCCCGGCGGGGCGGCGGCGAGGTGGGACACCGCCTCGGCGAGGCACCGGGGTGCCACGTGGTCGAAGGGGGGCAGCTTCACGGACGGGGCTCGCTCTCGGGGTGGAGGGCCGGCACCGGAGCCCGGCGGGGCTCCGGTGCCGGGCGGCGTCACGGCCTGGGGAGCACCGGGCTGGAGTCGAACAGCTCCGGCTCGCCCAGCTCGTCGGCCTCGCAGCGCACGAGCAGCTCGGTGTAGCCCATCTGCGCGAGGTTGTCGCGGAACAGCCGCATGTAGACGGCGTACTGCTCGGCGAGGACCTCACGGGCGTCGGCGCTCAGTTCGTCGAGGTGCGGCCGGGCGAGGATGTCACGGACGAAGGACTCGACCACCTCGTCGGAGATCCAGTCGAAGGTGTACTGCTCCCGGCTGAACGGGATACGGCCCTCGCCGAGGAAGAAGTCGAGCCAGTAGGACTCCTCCAGCGGCTCCACGGTGACCTGGATGGCCGCGGTGACGTCGGCGAGCAGCTGCTCGGAGGGCTGCTTGACGTAGTACATCGGGATGGCGGCGATGAAGCCGCCCGGCTTGACGACGCGGGAGTACTCGGCGAGGGCCCGCGCGCGGTCCGGGATGAGGGAGGTGACGTTGCCGCAGAAGACCAGGTCGAAGGTGTCGTCGGGGTAGCCGGTGGCGGTGGCGTCGTTGACCTCGAAGGTGATGAGGTGGTCCACACCGAGGCTCTCGGCGCGGCGGCGGGCCTCGGCGATGCTGCGCTCGTTGATGTCGATGGCGGTGACGCGGCAGCCCACCAGGCGGGCCAGTTCGATGGCCGTGATGCCGGTGCTGGTGCCGATCTCCAGGACGTGGCTGTCCTTGTCGAGGTGGGCGCCGGTGGCGAGGTGGGAGATGGTCTTCACGCCGCCGGGCGGGCGGTTGGTCTCGCGCACGACGGAGATCAGCTCGTTGTAGTTCATGTCGCGGATCTGCTGGGCGGTCAGGTCGCCGAGGTTCATGGGGTGCTCCTTGTCGGAAGACGGTGTGATGGCGGGTGAGGGACGAAAGGATCAGGGGGTGGCGGCCAGGCCGTTGGCGCGCTCCAGGAGTTGCAGGTCGCGCACGTCGGGGTGGCGCAGCACCCACATGAAGAAGCGCTCGACGCCCATGCCGAACCCGCTGGTGTGCAGGGGCTTCTCCTGCTTCATGCGCAGGTACCAGTCGTAGTCGTCGGACGGGACGCCGTGCGCGGCGAGCGCGCCGAGGGCGTGGGCCGCGTCGGTGTGCCGTTCGCCGCAGCCCACGACCTCGCCGGGGCCGATGAGCAGGTCGGCGTTGAGCGCCTTGGTGCCGGTGGCGTCGGTGGCCTGGTAGAAGGGGACCGAGAGGTGGTCGAAGTGGGTCAGCCACACCGCGGAGCCGTGCAGTTCCATGAGCCGGCGCTCACCGGCCCGGGTGATGGTGCGCCACTGGTCGTGGAACTCGAAGTACTCCGGGTCGCCGTCCAGTGCGGCGACGGCCTCGTCGAAGGTGATCCGGGGCGTCGGCTTGGCGAGGAAGTCGGTGAGGTGGCCGACGCCGCCGGCGATCCGGGCGACGGGTGCCTCCATCTCCCGCAGGACCGCTTCGGTGAGGTGACGCAGGTAGGCGTCGGCCACCGCGATCACGTCGTCGAGGCCGCCGGGGATCTCGGCCTCGCTGTGGAAGAACTGGCTGAGGTGGGTGGCGTCGGTCTCCTCGCCGCGGAAGCTCGGCATGAGGTAGTAGCAGCCCTGGTCGGCGATGCGGCAGCCGTACTCCAGCAGGAACTGCATGGAGTCGGCGAGGTAGGTGGGGACTCCGAAGAGGTCGACCTGGACCGGCAGCGAGTCGCTGCCCAGGCCCATGGGCGAGGAGATGGAGGAGGTGGTGACGGGGAGGTGGAGCGCCTTGACCTGCCGACCCCGCCAGAACGCGGCGGTCTCGTAGTTCACCAGGTCCTGGAGGTCGACGAGGGACGCGTAGAGCGGGTCGTCGAGGATCCGCAGGAATCGCGGGAGGCCGTCGGTGAGTTGTCCCGGCGACGGGTGTGGTTCGACTTTCGACATGAGTGGACCTCCGTTTGTGCGCCGTCAGGGGACGGGTCCGGGGGGTGCGACCATCGGTCACCGTGCGGTTCGTCGTCGCTCGGTCGGCCGCTCGGCTTGTCGCAGCCTGGCACCCGGTGATTCCGGTTGCGTTGCCGTTCGTTCCGCGGCTCCCGCCGGCGGCGGGGAGGCGGAGGGAATGCGGTGGGAACGGCGCGGGGCGGATCAGTGCAGGGCGCTCAGCCAGGTCTCGACGAGGGAACGGTCGAGGAGGGACGTGCGGAACACACTGCTGGCGCGCAGCTCGGTGCCGGTGTCCGCGATCCACAGGCTGATGTCGAACATGGCGTCGGACAGGGTCGGCACGCTCATCTGGCCCTGAAAGCCGTCCAGTTCGAGGCGCATCACGGGGTTGCCCGAGATGAAGACCGACCGGCGCTGATAGGAGAACTCCCCGTTCCCGGCGTCGCCGTTGCCGACCGCGTCCCGGATCACGTCGAAGGGGACGCCCTGGTGGCGCAGCGTCCACAGCACGCCTTCGCGGACCGCCTCGGCGGTGGCCGCCACGTCGGCGGAGCGCGGGGCCGGCACGGTGACCGGCAGGACGCTGACGAAGTTGCCGAGGACGCCCCGGGCGGCGGGGACGAAGCGTCCGGGCAGCGGGGAGAAGAAGGAGAGTTCGTCTCCCAGCACGCTGGGACGCATCGCGTGCAGGAGCTTGGCGGTGGCCAGCATGAAGCTGGACACCGACAGTTCGGCGGCGTGACGGACGTGTCGTTCGTACTCCGGACCGCTCAGCACGGTCGTGGCCTGGTCGCCCTCCGCCGTGCACGCCGTCCAGGGGGTGGGCCGGGCGAGGACCAGTTCGGGGATGCCGTCGGGCAGTCTGCCGCGCCACGCGTCGCAGAGTTCCTCGCGGGCGGCGCCGGCCAGGGCGCGGCGTTCCGCGGCGGCGACCCGTGCCAGGGAGGCGCGAGGGCGGTCCGGTGCCGCCGTGTCCTCGTCCCGGTAGGCGGCGGACAGGTCGTCGAGGAACTGGGCGTAGGAGATCCCGTCGCAGACGGTGTGGTCGATCGTGACGACCAGGACGGTGCCGTCCCCGTCCGGACGGCGTACGGCGGTCACCCGCAGCAGGCGTCCGTCGCGCAGGTCGAAGGGGTTGTCCAGCTCGGCGTCCGCGATACGGCGGGCCGCCGTACGGGTGCTCTCCCAGCCCCGGCCGGGCGGCTGGACGACGTCGATCCTCGGCCGCCACTCCGCTTCCCGGTACTGCGGGCCGTGGTCGGGGTCGACGCGGTAGTGGTGGCTGAGCGCGGGGTTGGCGGTCACCGCACGCGCGAGCGCGCGCTCCAGCCGGGGAACGTCGACGCGGACGCCGGGGAACGCGAAGAGGAAGCAGGTCAGGTTCTCCGACGGCAGGGAGCCGTCGTCGCGGAGCTGGTGGCGCAGGCCGATGCTCATGCGGTGCGGGACGCCGCGCCAGAGGCCGTCCGGCGCCGCGCCGGTCTGGGTGGTCAACGGAACTCCTCGGGAACCGGGTGGCCCGCGGGCCGGTCGGCCTCGCGGGAAGAAGAGGGCGGCGGCGCGTCGGGCGGGCGCCGGGGAGCGGCGCCGGTGGTGCGGCGCAGCGCGACGAGGCCGGCCACGTGCAGAACGGCGGCCGTGACCTGGGCCACGGCGAGTACGGCGAACACCGTGCGCGCACCGCCCGGCTGGATCGTCGTACTGCTGACGAGCAGTCCGCAGGTGCCTCCGGCCAGGGCGACGGCGGTGCCCACGGTGAGCGCCTCCGCGCGCACGGCGGCGGGCAGCCGCAGCGCGCGCACCGCAGCCACGGGCGCGCTGGAGACGCCGTTGAGGAGCCCGGCGAGCACGAGGCAGCCGAGCACGGCGGCGAGGCCGAGCGGCAGGAGCAGGCCGAGGAAGCAGAGGGCCAGCAGCACCCGTCCGCCGGTCGCCAGGACCGGTGCCGGCAGGCGTCGCAGCAGCGGTCCGACGAGCAGGGTCCCGGTCAGCGCGGCGGCACCGAACGCCCCGGACAGCACCCCGGCGACCGTGGGCCCCCGGTCGCCGAACTCCAGCGCGACGACCGGCAGGGCCGCGAACAGTCCCTGCCAGGCGAACTCGGAGCAGACCAGAGCCAGGGACCAGGTGGCCGTCAGCGGCTCGGCGAACAGCGCGCGTACCCCTGCCGCGCCCAGGCGCGAGGGTCTGGGCGCGGCAGGGGTGGTGCGCGGCAGGAAGCGGCGCAGTACGAGCAGGGACAGGGCGAAGCTGGCGGCGTCCGCGAGGATCACGGGGACGGGGCCGAGCAGCCCGACGAGCAGCCCCGCCAGGGGCGGTCCCAGCGTCATGCTCAGCCGCATGGCGCCCTGGAGGGCGGCGGTGGCCCGGCTCAGAAGCGTCTCGTCCTCGCCGACGACGTCCGGGAGCATCGCCTGCTGTGCGGCGGCGTAGGGCGCCATGATCGCGCCGAAGACGAACATCGCGGTGGCGGTCAGGGGCACGGCCAGGGCCCCCGCCGAGATCAGCACCGGTACGAGCGCGATCAGTGTCCCCCGGCAGGCGTCACCGAGGAGCATCACGCGGCGGGGTCCCGCGCGGCCCGCCCAGGAGGCGCCCAGGACGCCGACCACGGTGGTCCCCGCCAGCTGGGCGGCCATCACCAGGCCCATGTCACGGGCCGATCCGGTCGTGGTGAGCATCAGCCACGGCACGGCGACCACGGTCAGTGAGCTGCCGAGCATCGACACGCCCTCGGCGGCGAGCACGGCCCGCAGCACCGGGCGGGTCCACACCCCGGCGCGGGCGGTGCCGGGATCGTTCACTCCTTCGGTCCCACGACGTGTTCGGTGAACTCGCCCAGTCGCGGCCGGCTGAACAGCACGCTCAGCTCCACCTCGCGCCCGAACCGGCGCGAGACGTCGATGATCAGGCTCTCGGCGAGGAGGGAATGGCCGCCCAGCTCGAAGAAGCTGTCCTCGGGTCCGATGCCGTCGATGCCCAGGATGTCCTGCCACAGCTCGGTCATGGTGGCGAGGGCGTCGGCGTCGGTGCGGCCGACGGCCGTTCCCACGGTGGCGGACGCGGTCCCGGCGCCCGGCGCGGCGACGATCTCGGCGAGCGGGCTGCCGGGGTCGTCGGCGATCGTCCAGAGCACCTCGTGGTAGTCGGCGGCGAGCGTCTTGAGCAGGGGTTCGCCCAGGGCTCCGGCGGGGTCCTTCCACAGCACATGGGTGCCGGCGCTGTCCTGACGGACCATGACGGCCAGGGTGAACCCGGCGGTGCTCTCGATGTCCAGCAGGCTGAGCCTCGCACGGGCTCCCGGCGCGGTCAGCGGGAGGTCCATCACGTCCAGGCCGTCACGGAGGCCCGCGTGCCAGTACTGGAAGATGCCGCGGTGGGTCAGCTCGCGGGCCTGCGGGCCCACCAGTCCGGCACTGCGCATGATCGTCGGCTGCGGGAGTTCGCCGTGCGCGAGGGCGTTCTTGACCCGCCCGCGCAGTTGCCGCATGACGTCGGTGTAGGTGTCCGCCGGGCTCATCCGGGCGCGTATCGGCAGCAGGTTGACGAAGTAGCCCACCTGCTGGCGCGTCTCCGGGTCGGTCCGGCCGTGGTGGGGCAGGAAGGACAGGATGTCCGAGGAGCCGCTGTGCCGGCGCAGCAGGGCGTAGTAGCCCGCCATCAGGGCGGTGACGTAGGAGACGCCGGAGGTCTCGGCGCGGTGCCGCAGCCCCGCGACCAGGTCGTCGGGCAGCAGGTCGCTCACCATGGTGTAGCGCGGCGGTTCCGCGGGGGTCGCGGGGAGGGTGAGGGGGGCCATCCCGGCGTCGAGTTCGGCGGCCCAGTACGCGCGGCGGCGTTCGCCCTCCTCGCCCTCCGCCAGCCGGACCGTGCGCAGGGCGTGTGCCTCCAGGACGCCGGGGTCGTCGGGCACGGTCACGGGCTCACCGGCGTACGCCTGGCGCAGCGCCTCCAGCAGGAGCAGCACGGACGCGCCGTCGCCGACGATGTGATGCAGCGTCAGCAGCAGGACCCGCCAGCCGGGGCCGGTGACGACCTGGAGGCGGGCCAGGGGGCCGGTGCGCAGGTCGAAGGGCACCTGCCAGGCCGCGCGTACCGCTTCGTCGCGGCCGAGGTCCGTCGTGCTCTCGGTGACGGGGATCGGCGGGGCGTCGCCCCAGTCGAGGCGGTGGGCGCCGGGGCTTCCGGTCACCCGGCCCCGCAGCTGGGGGAACGTGGTGCCCAGGACGTCGGCCGCGGCGCGCAGCCGGCCGAGGTCCAGCTCGCCTTCGACCGCGAGCGGGACGGGGATGATGTTGGTCCACTTCCGCGGTTCGAGCCGCCAGGCCACGTTCATGGCCTCCTGCCCCACGGAGAGGGGCACGCTGTGCCGGGTGGTGTTCATCGAAGCTCGTCTCCCAGGGTGTTCGCGTGTGGTGGTTTCGTCGAGGGGGCACCGTCCTCGCGGGCACCCCCGGTTGCCGGCGGGCCCGCCGGTTCAGAGCCGCAGACGCACCTGGTGGCGGCGCAGCCAGGCGTCGAGCTGGAGGAGCATCTCCACGTCCGCCCGGCCCAGCCAGCCGCCCCGGTCGAGCAGCCGGGGGTCCTCCGCGACCCGGGTGGCGGCCGCGAGGTCGGTGACGGCGTGCACGGGCGCCGAGGAGTCGTCGAGCAGGGCGCGCAGACGGGCGGTGACGTCGGCCTTGTACCGGTCGTCGTAGAGGGCGGGGAAGGTGGACTTCTTGCGCTCCAGCACGGAGGGCGGAACCAGGCCGCGGGCCAGGTCGCGCAGGATGCTCTTGGTGCGTCCGCCGCTGAACTTCATGGCGACCGGGACGTTGTACATGAACGAGTAGAGCGCGTGGTCGGCGAAAGGGAACCGCATCTGCACGCCGGCCGCGGCGGCGAGGCGTTCGGTGTGCAGCATCGTCTGTTCCAGCAGCCGGGTGACGGTCAGATGGTCGATCTGCCGTACGGCCCGACGGCCCGGCGAGTCGTCCGGGAGCACCGGAACCCGGTCGAGCGCGGTGCGGAAGACGCGCTCCAGGTATCCGTCGACGTCGATCGCGCGCAGCAGGGCGGGGTCGAACAGTCCGGTGCCGATGCCGTGGGTGACCCCGAAGCGCCGGGCCTGTTCCAGCCACGGGAAGGTCGTCGGTTCGGGGATGCCGTCGAGGTCCCCGTAGAGACCGCCGAACATGGTGTCGGCCGCCTCGCCGGAGAGCGCCACCTGGGCGTGCGTGGAGAGGGACCTGCTCAGCAGGTACGGGGTGACGTTCTTGTCCCCCCAGGGGGTGGGGTAGTCCTTGGCGGCGAGCACCTCGGCGAGCGTCGCCGGGTCGCGGACCTCGTCGGTGCCGACCACCACGTCCTCGTGGTCGCAGTCCCAGAAGCGGACGACGTCCTCGATGAAGGGGCGGTCGGGGATGCGGGAGGTCGTGTGGGCGAAGGACACGGTGGCGGTGACGGGCCGGCGCCGGGTGCCGGTGGCGACCAGTCCGGCGAGCACGCTGGAGTCGAGTCCGCCGGACAGGAGGACGGCCGTGTCCTGGCCCGCGATGTCGGCGGACACCGAGGCCCGCAGCAGCCGGTCGGCCTCCTTCGCCGTGGCGTCGGCGTCCAGGACGTGTTCGTGGGCTTCCAGCGTCCAGTACGTGTGGGTGCGGACCGTGCCGTCCGGGGCGAAGCGCAGCACGGTGGCCGGGGGTACATCGTGGACGCCGCGCAGCGCGCCGCGGCCGTCCTCGCGCATCAGGGTGAGCAGCGCGCACAGGGCGTCGGCGTCGGCCTCGGGCGTGACCCGTGAGTGGGCGGTGAGGGTGGCGACGTCGGAGGCGAAGACCACGCCGTCGCCGGTGCGGGTCCAGCTCAGGGGCCGTACGCCCATCCGGTCGCGGCCGAGCAGGAGGTCGCCCGAGCGGGCGTCCCAGACGGCGAACGCGCAGAGTCCTTCGAGCCGTTCGGCCAGTCCGCTCCCCCAGCGCAGGTAGGCGCGGGCGATGACCTCGGAGTCGGAGGGCCGGCGCGGACCGTGGTCGCGGCGGCCGCCGAGCGCGTCCCACAGGCCGGCGGCGTCGCGCAGGTGCCCGTCGCACACGGCGACGACGACGGTGCGGCCGTCCTGCTCGACGGTGGCCGGACCGGTGGGCCCGCGCCAGGCGGGGTCGGTGCTCTGGACGAGTGCCGCGCGACGCTCCGTCCAGGCGGCGCCCCCGTCCCGGGCCCGCCCCCGCAGACCGGTCACCATCCTGGCCAACTCTGCGTGTTCGCCGGACAGATCACGCTGTCCGTCGGTCCATCCCGCGATGCCCGCCACCCGGTCCCACCTCGTTCTCGGCCGCCTGCCGCGTGCCGCGCGCCGCCCCGGAACCCGCAGGCCCGGACCGGCCGGCCCGCGTCGTCCTGACGCCCGTCACGCTAGGGGCGGGCCGTACCGGCCGGCCCGCCGTCGGGATTCCGTCCCGGACGGCGGTCCCGGTCCGCCGGGAACGCGGACGGCACGGTGACGGAGATGGCCTGGGAACGTTCGTGGCCCGAGCCCCGGAACACCGCTCTGGTGCACTGCTGACGCACCGAGGCTTCCGGCAGCGCCGAGCCCTCGCGAGCGGTCCGAAGTGTCCTGTCCCGGTGGAGGAGACGCCTGGTGAGATCACGCGTTCTGGAGCTGGTCGGGCAGGGGGCCCGGGACTGCCCCGGGGCGCCCGCGGTGGAGACGGCGGGCTCGGTGACGAGCCGCGGCGAGCTGTGGGAGCGGTCGGGGCGGCTGGCCGCGCGCATGACCGACGCGGGGCTGCGGTCCGGCGAGGTGGTGGTCGTCGGCACCGGACGGACCGGGGAACTCCCCGTCGCCGTGCTGGCGGTCCTGCGGGCGGGCGGCGCGTTCTGTGTCGTGGACCCCGGCTACCCGCCGTCCCGGGTCCGGCAGATCCACCGCGAGAGCGGGGCCCGTCTCGTGGTCGGACCGGGGCTGGACCTGCGCACCGGCCCCGGTCCGGCCATGGGACGGGAGGGGCTGGCCTACGTGGTGTTCACCTCCGGCTCGACGGGACGGCCCAAGGCCGTGGGGATGCCGCACCGGACGGTGGACGGCCTGGTCGAGTGGACCCTGGCGAGCACCTCGCGCCTGCCGCTGCGCACGCTGCAGTTCGCTCCGCTGGGCTTCGACGTGTTCGTGCAGGAGATGTTCACGGCGCTCTGCTCCGGAGGGGTGCTGTGTCTGCCGGACGAGGAGGAGCGCCGGGATCTGGTGCGGCTGGCGGAACTGCTCGTCGAACGCCGGATCGAGCGACTGTTCGTTCCACCCGTCGTACTCGACCGGCTCGCCGCTCTCGCGCCGTACACGGGAAGCTTTCCCCGCGCTCTGCGGGAGGTCGCCGTGGCGGGCGAGGCCCTGCGGATCACCCCCGGCCTGCGGCGGTTCTTCGAGGAACTGCCCGGCTGCCGGCTGCACCACCACTACGGTCCGTCGGAGACGCATGTGGCCGTCGCGCACACCCTGACCGGCCCGCCCGCCTCCTGGCCGGACCAGCCGCCCATCGGTACCGCCCTGCCGGGCTTCGGGACACGGATCGTCGACGGCGAGCTGTGGCTGACGGGGCCGGGTGTGGGTCTGGGGTACCTCAACGATCCGGACGCCACCGCGCGTGCCTTCGTCCCCGTCGAGGGCCTGGCCGGGCCGGCCTACCGCACGGGCGACCTGGTGACTCGGGACCCCGACGGTCTCCTGCGGTTCCTCGGGCGGGCCGACGACCAGATCAAGATCAGAGGTCATCTGGCCGACCCCGCCGAGGTGGAGTCGGTGCTTGGCCGGGTGGCCGGGGTGCGCGAGTGCGCCGTGGTCGCCGAACAGGCTTCCGGAGAGACCCAGTTGGCGGCCTACGTCGCCGGTGACACGGCGGGCCTGCGAGACCGGCTCGCCACTCGGCTCCCCGCCCATCTGATGCCCGCGCGGTTCCAGACCGTGGACCGGCTGCCGCTCACCGCGCACGGCAAGGTCGACCGTGCCCGGCTGCCCGCCCCGCCCCTTCCCGGACCGGCGGGCGACCCGCCGGCCGGGCCCGTCGAACGCGAGATCGCCTCGGTGTGGTCGGCGGTGCTGGGCCGCGAGGACATCGGACGGGACCGGTCCTTCCGGTCCCTGGGCGGTACCTCCCTGTCGGCAGCCCTGGTCCTGGCCAGGCTGCGTGCCCGTCATCCGGCCCGGATCGGCCTGGAGAACTTCCTGTCCGCGCCCACCGTGCGCGAGCTGGCCCGACTACTGACCGACACCGACACTCCCGACCCGGTGGGGGACGCATGAGCACGCCGACGCTGGACCTGTACCTGGACCTGATGAAGGACGTCCTGTCCAACACCATCTACGAGGACCCGCCGATCCCGGCCGACTGGGCGCCCTCGGCCGTCTACGAGCCGCTCAACCGCAGGCTGGGCGTGGACTGGCCCAGTCAGGCACACACGATGATCGGCCGGCGGCGGCTGGACAACCTGCAGTTCTGCGTGGAGAGCGCGCTGGCGGACGGCGTGCCGGGCGACCTGATCGAGACGGGCGTCTGGCGGGGCGGCGCGTGCATCTTCATGCGGGCGGTGCTGCGCGCGCACGGTGTGACGGACCGCCGGGTGTGGGTCGCCGACTCCTTCCAGGGCATGCCGGTGCCGGACGGGGACAGCCACCCGGCCGACCACGCGCTCGCCGCCCACACCCACAACGACGTCATCGCCGTGGACCTGGCCACCGTGCGGGGGAACTTCGAGCGCTACGGTCTGCTCGACGACCAGGTGGTCTTCCTGCCGGGCTGGTTCCACGAGACGCTCCCGTCCGCGCCCATCGGCCGGCTGGCGGTGCTCCGGCTCGACAGCGACCTCTACACCTCCACGGTGCAGACCCTCGACCTCCTCCACCCCCGGGTGTCCCCGGGCGGATTCGTCATCGTCGACGACTACCACATCCCGGCCTGCCGGGACGCCGTGCACGACTGGCGGGAGCGCAACGGGGTGACCGAGGAGATCGAGGACATCGACGGGCTGGGTGCCTTCTGGCGCCTGACGCCCCAGGAAGGGACCACCCCGTGAACGCGACGCTCCACACCGTGCGCGCCCTGGTCGCCGAGGTGTTCGGACTGCCGGCGGACGCCGTCGACCCGGACCGGCCGCTGGTCGCGCTGGGCGGTGAATCACTGGTGCTGCTCGCCCTGACCCGCAAGGTCGACGACCGGTTCGGCGTGCGGCTGCCGGTCCGCGCGCTGTTCGAGGACGAGCTGACCGTCCGTACGATGACCGCCCGGCTCACCGGGAGCCCCGCGGCCACGGCGGCCGCGCCGTCGGCCGGAACCGTCGACTTCAGCCTCTACTTCTTCGGCGACTACCCGCACGGAGACGGTCCGGCGCAGTACGAGACGCTGCTGGCCGCCGCGGAGTTCGGCGACCGCAACGACTTCCACGCGCTGTGGATGCCCGAGCGCCACTTCCACTCCTTCGGCGGGCTGTTCCCCAACCCGGCCGTACTGGCCGCCGCGCTCGCCGCGCGCACCAGCGGCATCCGGCTGCACGCCGGGTCGGTGGTGCTCCCCCTGCACCACCCGGTCCGGGTGGCCGAGGAGTGGGCGATGGTCGACAACCTCTCCGGCGGCCGGGCCGGGCTGTGCGTGGCGTCCGGCTGGCACTCCGGTGACTTCGTCCTGGCACCCGAGCACTTCGAGGACCGGCGCGAGCTGATGTACACGCGCCTGGACGAAGTACGCCGGCTGTGGTCGGGGGAACCGCACTCGGGTGTGTCGGGCGAGGGCGACCCCGTCGACGTGACGCTCTACCCGGCGCCCGTGCAGCCCCGGCTGCCGCTGTCCGTGGCCGTCCTGTCCAGTCCGGCGAGCTGGGAGCGGGCGGCGCGGGAGGACGTGGGCGTGGTGACCAACCTGATGCAGCAGGACGTCGAGGACCTGGCGTCCAACATCGCCCTGTACCGGCGCACCCGCGCGGAGTGCGGGCTGGCCCCGGAGGAGGGCCGGGTCACGGTCCTCGTCCACACCTACCTGCGGGAAGACGGTGAGCGGGCACGGCAGGACGCCTACGAGCCGTTCAAGGCGTATCTGCGGTCCTCGCTCTCCCTGTTCGACAACGCGGTACGCAGCCTCGGCGTCGAGGTCGACCTCGCCCGTACCCCGGCCGACGACGTCGAGTTCCTGCTGGAACGCGCCTACGACCGCTACTGCGCGACCCGCGCCCTCATCGGCACCCCCCAGGACGTGCGGCCGGTACTGGACGCGCTGTTGCGGGCCGGGGCGGACGAGGTCGGCTGCTTCGTGGACTTCGGCCTTCCGGCCGCCGACATGCTGGCCGGGCTCCCTCACCTGGCGGCGCTCAAGGACGAGGCGCGTGCCCCCGAGGCCGCGCCCGCGACCCCGCAGCAGCGCCGGATGTGGCTGCTGGACCGGATGGACCCGGAGCGCGCCGTCCACAACGAGCCCAAGGCCGTACTGCTGGAGGGACCGCTCGACCGGGACGCGTTCCGCTCGGCCCTGGCCTCGGTGACGGAACGCCACGACGCCCTGCGCACGGCCTTCCGGGAGGAGGACGGCGTCCTGCGGCAGGTGGTGGGAGCGCCGTTCGTCCCGGACTGCCCGGTCACCGATCTGACCGGATGCACGGAAGAAGAGGCGGTGGACCGGCTGCACCGGGCCCACGGCCTGGCGCCCTTCGACCTGGCGACGGGCCCGCTGTGGCGGGTGGCACTGGGCCGGCTCGGGCCGGACCGTCATCTGCTGTACCTGGTGGCGCACCACAGTGTCTTCGACGCCGGGTCGACCACGGTCTTCCTCCGCGATCTCGCGGCCGGCCTGCGGGGCGAGACCCCTGCGCCGGCCCCGCTGCCCGCCCTGGCGGTGCCGGAACCGGAGGACGGCTCCGGACTGGAGTTCTGGAGGCGGCTGCTGGACGGGGCACCGGTGCTGCGCCTTCCCGTGGACCGGCCGCGCGACGCGGCACGGCCGACGGCCGGCGCCACGCTGACGTACGACTTCGACGGCGCCCTCGCCCGGCGGGTGCGCGCCTTCGGCCGCTCGGTGGGGGCCACCGCGTTCACCACGGTGCTGAGCGCGGTCGCCTCCGTGCTCGGCCGGTTCGGGGACAGCGAGGACGTGGTGCTGGGCACGGCGGTCTCGCACCGGCCGCCGGGCACCGAGGACCGGATCGGTATGTTCGTGGAGACCCTGGCGCTGCGTCTGGACCTGGCGGGAGACCCGTCCTTCGCCGGGCTCGTGCGGCGGGTGCGCGGGACGGTCATGGACGCGCTGGAGCACCGGGACGTACCGCTGGACGCGGTGGTGGAGGCGGTCGACCCGGAGCGGGTGCCGGGCGCCAATCCGCTGTTCACCGTGCTGGTGGAGTACGAGGACGAACCGGGTACGGACCTCGGCGGTACGGGCCTGTCCGCGCGCCTCCTCCACGTACCCCGCGAGCAGGCGCCGTTCGACCTGACCCTCTACTTCACGGCCCGGCCGGACGGCCTGAGCTGCACGGTGGAGTACGACGCGGCCCTGTTCGAGGCGGAGACGGTCACCAGGCTGCTGGGCTACACCGAGGACCTGCTCCGGCGCGGGCTGGCCGACTCGGCGGGCCCGCTGTCGCGGCTGGTCGGGCTCAGCGAACCGGACGCCCGTTTCGTCGCCCTGCACGACGGCTCGACGGCCGGGGACGGTCCGGACACGACAGACACGGCGGAGGCCGGGCCCGGCTGTCTGCACGAGCTGTTCGAGCGGGCCGCGGCCGCCGCACCGGACGCCATCGCGCTGTCGGGGCCGCACGGCACGACGCGCTACGCGGAGCTGGACGCCGCGGCCAACCGGCTGGCCCACCGGCTGATCGGCGAGGGGGTGACACCGGGCAGCGCCGTGGCACTGGTCCTGCCGCGCGGGCCCGGTCTCGTCACCGCACTGCTGGCTGTCCTCAAGTGCGGAGCCGCGTACGTCCCCGTCGATCCGGCGCTGCCCGAGGCGCGACGCGCCGCGATGGCACGGGACAGCGGGTCCGTGCTCACCCTGACGGACCCGTACGCGGACCCGGATCTCCCGGTCACCTCGCCGGGGGTACCCGGCGACCCCGGTGCGACCGCCTACGTCATGTTCACCTCGGGCACCACCGGTGGCGCACGGGCGGTGTCGGTGCCGCACCGGGGACCGGTCGCCCTGCTGCGCTGGCAGTCGCGGGCGCACGCACCACTGCGCACGCTCCAGTGGACCTCACCGGGGTTCGACGTCAGCGTGCAGGAGATCTTCGGCACGCTCGCCGGCGGGGCCGAACTGGTCCTCCTCGACGACGCCGACCGCCTCGACCCGGCGACGGTGGGCGAGATCGTGCGCCGGCACGAGGTCCAGCGCCTGTGCATGCCCGCCACACCGCTCGCGGCGCTCCTCGGGGGCGCCGGACCGATGCCCTCGCTGCGGGAGGTCTTCTGCGCGGGCGAGCCCCTGCGCATGGCGGGCGCGCTCACCCGGTTCCTGGCGGCGCAGCCGCAGACCCTCCTGTTCAACCAGTACGGGCCGACCGAGACCTCGGTCATCGTCACCGAGCACCAGGTGTCCCCCTCGGACGGACCCCATCCGCCGATCGGACACCCCGTCACCGGTGTCTCGGTACGGGTCGAGGACCGGCACGGCCGGCCGGTACCACCGGGCGTGGTCGGCGAACTGCTGGTCGGCGGGGCGCAGGTGACCGACGGTTACCCGGGCGACCCGGAGCTGACCGCGCGCCGTTTCGTCACGGACGGGACCCGGCGCTGGTTCCGCACCGGCGACCTGGTCCGCTGGAACCGGCACGGCACGCTCGACCATGTCGGCCGCACCGACGACCAGGTCAAGATCCGTGGCTTCCGGGTGGAACCCGGCGAGGCGGAGGCAGCCCTGAACGCGCTGCCCCAGGTGGCGGAGGCAGCGGTCCTCGTGGAGCACGAGCCGGAGCCGAGGCTGGTGGCCCATGTGGTGCTGGCCGGACCGCTGGACGACTGGGGGGCGGTGCTGCGGGCGGAGCTGGCCGCGTCGCTGCCAGGGCATCTCGTCCCGGCCGCCTGGTTCGCCGTGAACCGGCTCCCCGTAGGTGCCAACGGCAAGCTGGACCGGACCCTGCTGCGCGGCTCGCGGGGCACCGCGACCGTGCCGGCGGGCAGTCCGCCGGCCACCGCGGAGGAGGAGCGGGTGCACCGGTTGTGGTGCCTGGAGCTGGGGGCGGAGGACCTGCCCGTGGAGGTGTCGTTCTTCCAGGTGGGCGGCAACTCGCTGAACGCCGTACGCATGCTGGAACGCATCCGGGGCGAGACAGGCCGTCGGGTCCCGATGGCCGAGTTCCTCAAGGCCCCCACGATCCGCGCCCTCGCCGGACGCTTCGCGGGTGCCCGGTGAACGGCACCGAGGAGCGGGTCGCCGCGACCGTGGCCGGTCTGCTGGGGGGTGTTCCGGTCGCCCCGGACGTGCCCTTCCGCGAGCTGGGTCTGACCTCCCTGCTCGGCGCCCGGCTCCGGGTGCGGCTGGAGAAGGAGTTCGGCCGGTCCGTGCCCGCCGCCGCACTGACCGAGCACTACACGGTGACCGCGCTGGCCCGCTACCTGGACGGCGATGCCCGTACGGCGCCGGGGCCGCGCCCGCTCAAGGCCGGAGGAGCGGACCGGCGGGTGGCCGTCATCGGCATGGCCGCCCGTTTCCCCGGCGCACCGGACGTCGACACGTTCTGGCGGAACCTGCGGGCCGGGGTCTGCTCGGTCGGCGAGCCGCTGGCCGACGCGGACGCCTTCGACGCGGCTTTCTTCGGAGTGAGCCCCAAGGAGGCGGAGCGCACGGACCCCGCGCACCGGCTGCTGCTGGAGAGCTGTCACCACGCGCTGGAGGACGGCGGGTACACCGACCCGGACGACGGCGTACGGATCGGTGTCTTCGCCGGCGCCGGGATGAACCTGTACGGTCCGCAGCCGCCGTACTTCCTGCGCGCCGGGACGTCCGGCGACCCGGTCGAGGCGATCGCCGAACTCATCGGCTGCCAGGCGGACTTCCTGGCCACCCGCGTCGCCTGGCAGCTCGGCCTGACCGGTCCGGCGGTGAATGTGCAGAGCGCCTGCTCCACCTCGCTGGTCGCGGTGCACCTGGCGGTCCAGGCGCTGCTGACGGGCGACGCCGACCTCGCGCTCGCGGGTGCCGCCGCCGTCCGCCGTACACCCGCGCCCGAGGGCCCCGCCGACCCGGAGTACATCCTGTCCCCCAGCGGGGTCGTGCGTGCCTTCGACGCCGCCGCCGACGGCACCGTGGGCGGGGACGGTGTGGCCGCGGTCCTGCTCAAGCCCCTGGAACGGGCGCTGGCCGACGGCGACACCGTGCACGCGGTGATCCTGGGTTCGGCGGTCAACAACGACGGGCGGGCCAAGGCCGGGTTCACGGCTCCGTCCGTGCGCGGGCACGCGTCGGCGGTCCGGCACGCCCTGGAACGGGCCGGGGCCGAGCCGCACACGATCGGCTACCTGGAGGCGCACGGCACCGGTACCGAGGTCGGTGACCCGATCGAGTTCCGGGCCCTGACCGAGGCGCTGGCCGGTGGCCCGGGGCCCGCCGGGCGCACGGGGCTCGGCTCGGTCAAACCGTCGGTCGGACATCTCGACACCTGCGCGGGCATGGCGGGCCTGATCAAGACGGTGCTGATGCTGCGGCAAGGCGAGCTGGTGCCGACGGTGAACACGACGGCCCCCGACCCGCGCCTGGCGTGGTCAAAGAGCCCTTTCTTCCCCGTCACCGAACGGTCGGACTGGCCGTCGGGGTCCGGTCCGCGCAGAGCCGGTGTCAGCGCCCTGGGGTTCGGCGGCACCAACGCGCACGTGGTCCTGGAGGAACCCCCCGCCCGGGGGGCAGTGCCGGACCCGGGCCGGGCGGTGCTCGTGCCGCTGGCCGCTCCCGACCCGGCGTCGCTGCGGCGGCGGGCCGGGCAGCTCCGCGACTGGCTGCGGGACCACGGTGACCTGCCCGTGGGCGATGTCGCGCGCCGTCTGCACAGCGGGCCGCGCCGCTCGTCCGCCCGGCTGGCCGTGTCCGGGCGGACCGCCCACGAGGTGGCCGACGCCCTGGACACCGCGCTCGGCGAACCGCCCCCCGAGGAGCCGCCGCTCGGCCCGCCGGCCTTCGCGTTCCGGGGCCAGGGCGCGGGTGCGGTGGACTTCGAGGCGTACCGGGACGAGCCCGTGTTCCGGAGCGTCGTCGAGCCGTTCGGCGAGGTTCTGGACCGTCCCCAGGCGGCTCAGCTGGTGTTCCAGGTGGCGCTCGCCCGGCTGTGGGAGTCGGCCGGGATACGGCCGTCGGCCGTCGTCGGACACAGCCTCGGCGAACTGGCCGCGCTGTGCACGGCCGGCGCCCTCGCGCTGTCCGACGCGGTCCGGTTCGTCCTGGCGCGCGAGGAGCTGACCGGGTCCACCGCACCGGGCCGGATGCTGGCGGTCAGCGCGCCTCTGGACGTGGCGCTCGACGCGGCGGCCGCGACCGGAGCGGACCTCGCCGCCCACAACGCGCCCACCTCGCACACGCTGTCCGGTCCGGAGGTGCTGATGGACCGGGCGGAGTCCTGGCTCGACCGGCACGCGGTGCCCTGGCGGCGGCTGCCGATGACGACCGCGTACCACTCCCACCTCATGGAGCCGGTCTTGGACCGCCTCGCCGGGCACGCCCGTGACCTCGGCTGGCAGCCGCTACGGGTGCCGTGGGCCTCGGCCTCCGACGACGAGCTCCTCCCCGCCGGAACGGTCCCCGAGCCCGACTGTCTGGCGCGACAGGTCCGCTATCCGGTGCTGTTCGACCCCGCGCTGCGGACCCTGCGCGGCACGGGCGTCCGGGACTTCACGGAGATCGCGCCGGCCTTCGTGCTCCGGGACTTCGGCCGCCGGGTGCTGCCGGACAGTGCCTGGTACCTGTGGGGACCGGCCGGGCTCGCCGCACTGTACCGGCGCGGCGCCGCGCTGGACTGGGCCGCGCTGACCGGCCCGGGACCCCGGGCGCAGCTGCCCGGCCACCCCTTCGCCCGCCAGAGGTTCCCGTGGTGAGCACGGCGGGTGCGGCGGGTCCGGCCCGTACGCTGCTGGTCCTCGACTACCCCGGCGAGCGCCCGGAGGCCCGCGTGTGCGAGCTGGGCCTGCCCGGAACGCGTGACCTGCTCGCGGGGCCGCCTCCGCCCGTCACACCCGACCGGTATCTGTCCGCGCTGCCCGCAACGGGGCCGGCCGGAGCGGTGCTGGCCTACTGCGCCGCCGCACCGCTGGCCGCCGCGCTCGCAGCCCGGGTGGGGCAGGAGGGACGCGGGGTGCCCCTGGTGCTCTTCGACGCCGAACCGGTCACCGCCGCCACCGTCCTCACCGCCTACCGGGACACCGTGGCCCAGCTCGGTCTGCTGCCCGGCCCCGCCGAGCTGCGGGAACTTGCGGCACGTGTCGCGGACCCCGGCGCCTTCCTCACGACCGCGCGGGCCCGGCTGACCGGCCATGTGGGCACCGCCCTGGGCGCCGACGGGGCGGACGCGGCGGACGTCCGGGACCTCGCCGGGCCGATGACGGACGCCGCGCTGCGGTGGCTGGCCCATCTGCTGGCCGCCCACCACACACCGCCGCCCCGTCCGGCGGGACCCACCCTGCGAATCCTGTCGGCGCACACGCCCGGCGACGGCGTCCGCATCCCCAGCGACCGCGCGGAGCTGCTGCGCGATCCGCGCACCTACCGGGCCGTCGCCTCCTTCCTGACCGCGCACGGCGCCCTGACCGACGACTAGCGGAGACCACCGTGGAACTTCCGGCGTCCAGCGCCCAGCAACGCCTGTACTTCGTCGAAGCGGCGGCGGGCACCTCGGCCGTCCACCACCTCCCGGTGGCCCGCACGCTCCACGGCGACCCGCGCCCGGACGATCTCCTCGACGCGGCCCAGCGCCTGGTCGACCGTCATGAGGCGCTGCGCACCCGGTTCGTGCTGCGCGACGGCCGGCTGACCCAGGTCGTCGACGCCTCCGCCGTCGTCGACTGGCGCTACGACGAACCGCCGGGGACCGGGCGGGAGACGCTCCCCGAGGAAGCGGTGCGCCGGTGGACGGCCGTCGAGTGCGACCGTCCCTTCGACCTGGAGACCGGCCCGCTGTTCCGGGTGCGGCTGCTGCGGCTCGGTCCCCGCACCTGGCGGCTGCTGCTGTGCATGCACCACATCGTGAGCGACGGCTGGTCGGTGGATCTGCTGCTGGAGGAACTGTTCGCCGAACAAGCGCCGCCCGCAGTGCCGTACCGTGCGTTCACCGCCGCCCAGGCCGCGTTCCTGACGGGCCCGGAAGCGGACCGGCAACGCGCCCACTGGCGGGACCGGCTGAGCGGCGACCTGGTACCACTGGCCTTTCCGCCCCCCTCGGCTCCCGACGGACCGGACGGCAGCCATGTCTTCACGCCGCCGGCCGATGCAGTCGCCCGGCTGCGCGACCTCGCGGCCGAGTCGGACACCACCCTGTTCGGCGTGCTGCTCGCCGCGTACGTGATCCTGCTCGGCCGGTACACGGGGACCGACGACGTGGTGGTCGGCACGGTCGCGGCCGGCCGGTCCGAGGCACGCTTCGACCGGACCGTGGGACTGCTGGCCAACACGGTGGCCCTGCGCGCGGACCTCGGCGGGGACCGCAGCTTCCGGGCGTTGTGCGTGGCGGTGCGCGACGAGGTGTTCACGGCGCTGGAGAACCAGCAGCTGCCGTTCGACGAGGTCGTGGGCGCGGTCCGCCCGGAGCGCGGTGAGGACGGCGGAGCGCTGGTGCGGGCCGCCTTCACGCTGCGGCACGCGCAGCCACCCCGGACCCCCCGGCCGGGTCTGCGGGTCGAGGCGGTCGAAGTGCCCGTCACGGAGGTCAAGTTCCCCCTGCTCCTCGACGTCCTGGACGAGGGGCGGGGGGTGCGCTGCACCCTGGAGCACCGGGGCGACACGCTGGACCCGGCGACGGCACGGCAGTTCGCCGAGCACTTCACGCGTGTGCTGCGGGAAGTCGCCGCGCACCCCGATCTCCCCCTGTCCCAGGTGGACCTGGTGCCGACGCCGTCCGTCCCGGAGCCGGCCCGCCCCGTGGTGACGCGGTGCGCGCACGAGCTGTTCGCCGAGCAGGCCGCGCTGCGGCCGGAAGCGGTGGCCGTCGTCGCCGGTGACCGCGAGCTGACCTACGGCGAGCTGGAGACCTCCGCCAACCGGCTGGCACACCGGCTGCGCGAACACGGGGTGACTCCGGGGACCCCGGTGGGCCTGCACGTGTCCCGCTCCGCCGGCCTGGTGGTCGGCCTGCTGGGCATCCTGAAGGCGGGCGGCGCGTACCTGCCACTCGACCCCGCCCATCCTCCGGCCCGGCTGCGGCAACTGGCGGCGGACGCCGGTCTCCGCGTCGTCGTGACGGACACAGAGCTGACCGGATTCGCCGGGGCCGGCGTCGACGTCGCCGATCCCTCGCTCGCCCGGCATCCGGCCACCGCGCCCCGTACCGGGGTGACTCCGGACGACCTCGCCTACGTCATCCACACCTCCGGGTCGACCGGGACTCCCAAGGGCACCCTGATCCCGCACCGCAACATCGTGCGCCTGTTCTCCGCCACCGACCGGTGGTTCGGCTTCGGCCCGGACGACGTGTGGTCGCTGTTCCACAGCCACGCCTTCGACTACTCGGTGTGGGAGCTGTGGGGCGCCCTGCTGCACGGCGGCCGGCTGGTCGTGGTCGACCTGGAGACGGCCCGGTCGCCCGAACGCCTCCACGCCCTGCTGCGCGAGCAGGGCGTCACCGTGCTGAGCCAGACGCCGTCCGCCTTCGCGCAGTTCGCCCGCCATGACGCGCACGCGCCGCGTGGCCTGGTGCTGCGCCGGATCGTCCTCGGCGGGGAGGCGCTCGATCCGGCGCTGCTGCGCGACTGGTTCGCGCGGCACGGCGACGACAGCCCCCAGGTCATGAACATGTACGGCATCACCGAGACCACCGTGCACGCCACCTGCCGCCGGATGACCGCCGCCGACACCGGGCGCTCCGGCAGCCCGATCGGCGTCCCCCTGCCGGACCTGCGCGCCCATGTCCTGGACCACCGCGGACGTGCGGTGCCGAATGGTGTCGTGGGCGAACTGTGGCTGGCCGGCGCCGGTCTCGCCGACGGCTACCTCAATCTGCCCGGACCGACCGCCGAGCGGTTCGTGGAGCATCCCGGCGGCCGTAGGTACCGCACCGGCGACCTGGTGCGGACGCTGCCCGACGGGGAGCTGGAGTACCACGGCCGGGTGGACGAGCAGGTCAAGATCCGCGGGTTCAGGGTCGAGCCCGGCGAGGTGCGGGCCGCGCTGATGGCGGTGGACGGGGTACGGGAGGCGTGCGTGGTCCACCGGGGCGGCCGGCTCGTCGGGTACGTGGCGGCCGATTCCCCGGACGACCCCCGGGTCTCCCCCGGCTCGCTGCGCCGCGCGCTGCGGGAGCGGCTGCCCGACCACCTCGTCCCCGCCCGGCTGCTGGTCCTGGACCGGCTGCCGCTGAACGCGAACGGGAAGGTCGACCGGCGGGCCCTGCCCGACCCGGCGGAGCAGCCCGTGGGCCCGCACCGGGAGGCCGCCACCGCTGCGGAGGCCACCCTCGCCGCGATCTGGCGGGACGTGCTGGAGCTGCCCGCGCTCGGCGTGGAGGACAACTACTTCGCGCTCGGCGGGGACTCCCTGCGCAGCATCCGGATCGTGTCCCGGGCGCGGGAGGCCGGACTCCACGTCGACGTGGCCGACCTGCTGCGGCATCAGACGGTGCGCGACCTCGCGGCGGTGGCCGTTCCCGCGCCGCCGCCGGGAACGGACGCCCACGAGCCGTTCGCCCTCCTCCGGGCCGGGGACCGCGACCGGGTCGGCCCCGGGGTCACGGACGCCTACCCGATGACCAGGCTGCAGGCGGGGATGTTCTTCCACAGCGAGCGGTCGGGGCTGTACCACAACGTCAAGGCGTACACCCTGCGCGGCGGGTTCGACGAACGGGCCTGGCACACGGCGGTCGCGGGCCTGACGGAGAGCCATGAACTGCTGCGCACCTCCTTCGAGCCCACCGCTCTCGGCGAGCCCACCCAGCTCGTGCACGCCCGGGTGCCGGTGCCCCTGTCCTTCGAGGACCTGAGGAACCTGCCCGATCCGGAGGCGGTCTCGGCGGCGCGGTACGAGGCGGAACGGACGGCGCGGTTCGACCCGTCCCGGCCGCCGCTGGTCCGCTTCCACGTCCAGCGGCTCTCCGACGAGGTGACCCGGCTCCTCGTCACCGAGCACCATGCCGTCATGGACGGCTGGAGCGAACGCTCGCTCCTGGTGGAACTCCTCGCCCGGTACGCCGGCACAGCCGTACCACCGTCCCCCACCGCCCGGTTCCGCACCTACGTCGCCCTGGAGCGGGCCGCGCTGGAGGACCCGGCGCCGAGGGACTTCTGGCGCCGGAAGCTGGCCGGCATGACCGTGACGGAACTGCCCGGCCGGCGGTCCGGGCGGGGCGGAACCGCGATGCGGTACCTGGAGCGCCCGGTGGCCCCGGACCTGTCCGCCCAGGTCACCCGGCTCGCCCGCACGCTCGGTACGCCGGTGCGGACCGTGCTCCTCGCGGCCCATCTGTTCGTCGTCGGGCTGTTGTCGGGCACCGACGACGTGGTCAGCGGAGCGGTCTGTCCGGCCCGGGTTCCCGAAACCGACGGCGACCGCGCGATCGGGCTGTTCGTCAACACCCTCCCGCTGCGCCTGCGGCTGCCCGGCGGCAGCTGGGCGGATCTCGTACGGGCCACCGCCCAGGCGGACTTGGAGGTCCAGCGGCACGTCCGGTTCCCGATGGCGGAGATCATGCGGGTCACCGGGCGGTCCGCCCTGTTCACGACGTTCTTCAACTTCACCCACTTCCACGTCGAGCGGGAACTCCCGCCGGAGGCGCCCGAGATCCTGGCGGAGGAGGGGAGCGCCGACGCGGACATACCGTTCGGCGCGGAGTTCTCGCTGGACAGCGCCGACGGCGCGCTGCGCCTGGGCCTGCGGTGGGACGCCGACCGCTTCACCGAGGACCAGCTCACGCGCACGCACGACACCTATGTCGCGGCTCTGCGGTCCATGACCGCGCGGCCGGACGCCCCGTACGGCGAGACGGTCCCGGTGCCGGGAGCGGGGGCCTCTATTGCCGGTCGGCCGGACGCCGGGAGCCGCGCCACGCGCGAGCCCGATCTGTTGCACCGGCTCATCACCGAGCAGGCGCGGCACACGCCCGACGTGGTCGCGGTCCAGGACTCCGGGCACACCCTCACCTACCGGCAACTCGACGCCCGTTCAGACCGGTTGGCAGGCGTGCTGTCACGCCGGGGCTGCGGGCCGGGCCGGTTCGTCGGACTGGCGGTGGGGCGGTCCGCGCTCCAGGCCGTCGCCTTCCTCGCCGTGCTCAAGACCGGCGCCGCCCATGTACCGGTGGACCCGGACGATCCGCCGCTGCGACGGGCCGCGCTCGCCGAGCAGGCGGGGCTGGAGACGGTGTTGACGGAGGCCGACGTACGGGCCCTGGAGGCCGGGGCGCAGGGAGTACCGGCGCTCGCGCCGTCCGGGTCCGTGGACGATCCGGCGTATCTCCTCCACACCTCCGGCTCGACCGGTGAGCCCAAGGGTGTCGTCGTGCCGCATCGCGCGGTGTGCAACCTGCTGCTGTGGATGCGGGACGCCTTCCCCCTGGCCGTGGGGGAACGGGTGCTGCACCAGACGTCGTGCACGTTCGACGTCGCGGTGATGGAGCTGTTCTGGCCGCTGACCGCCGGCGCGACGGTCGTCGTCGCGGAGCCGGACGCGCCCCGCACACCCGGCGCCCTGTCCCGGCTCGTCCGGTCGGAGGGGATCGCCGCCGCGGTCTTCGTGCCGTCGGCGCTGGACGTGTTCCTCGACGATCCCGACGCGGTCGCCTGCACCGGCCTGACGCGCGTGCTGTGCACCGGCGAGGTGCTCCCGCGCGCCCTCCAGGACCGCTTCCTGGCCGCCCTGCCGGGCACCGCGCTGTTCAACCTCTACGGCCCCACCGAGGCCGCCGTCGAGACCACCTGGTGGGCCTGCGCCCCCGGCGGCGGGGACACCGTGCCCATCGGCCACCCCATCGACGGCGCGGACGTGTACGTCCTGGACCGGCACGGCCGGGAGGCACCCTCGGGGGTGCCGGGTGAACTGCACATCGCGGGCGCCGGGCTGGCGCTCGGCTACCACCGCCGTCCCGACGCGACCGCCCGCTCCTTCCCCCGGATCGCCCTGCCCGACGGCACGACCCGCCGGGTCTACCGCACGGGTGACCTGGTGCGGCGCTTGCCCGGTGGCGAGCTGGAGTTCGTGGGCCGCGCCGACCGGCAGGTCAAGATCCGGGGCTTCCGGGTCGAGCCGGCCGAGACGGAGGCCGCGCTGACCCGGCACCCCTCGGTGCGCCAGTGCGCGGTCACCGCCGACGGCAACCGTCTGATCGCCTACGTCACCGGGGCGTCCGGCGCGGGACGGGGGCCGGTGGACCCCGGTGAACTCATCCGGTTCGCCCGGACGTTGCTGCCCGCACATCAGGTGCCCTCGGTGGTCGTCCCGCTGGAGCGGATGCCGCTGACCCGGCACGGCAAGCTGGACCATGCCGCGCTGCCCCGGCCCGGCGCGGACCGCGCCGCGTGGACGGCGCCCCGGACGCCCACGGAGGCCCGGGTGGCCTCGGTCTGGGAGCGGGCCCTCGGGCGCGGCCCGGTCGGGGTGCACGACGACTTCCTCGCGGCGGGCGGGCACTCGCTGGCGGCGCTGCGGCTGATCGGCCTGCTGGGCGAGGAGTTCGGGGAGCGCCTGCCGCTCGGTACCGTCCTGAACAACGCGACGCCGGCCCTGCAGGCCGCCGTGCTGGACGGCCGGACCGGCGAACGCGACCCGCTGTTCATGGTGCATCCGGTCGGCGGGACCATCCTGTGCTACCGGGAGCTGGCACGCTCCGGCGTGCCGGTCCACGCGCTCGGCTCCACCGCCCTGCTGGACTCCGTGGAGGAGGTGGCGCGACGGCACCTCGCGGAGATCCTGCGGGTCAGACCGCACGGACCCTACCGGCTGGGCGGCTGGTCGTTCGGTGGTGTGGTCGCCTTCGAACTGGCGACGCGGCTGCGCGCCAGGGGCGAGGAGGTGACGCTGCTGGCCGTCCTCGACAGCTCCTATCCGGGCGGGCCACCGCCTTCGGAGGACGCGGTGCGCGCGCTGCACCGGCGCCAGGCACCGGATGCCGAGTTCGCCGTGTTCCGGGCGCACCTGGAGGCTCTGAGCAGGTACCGGCCGCCCCGGTACGAGGGCGGGCTGGTGTTCCATCGCAGCCGGGACGTGTCCGACGCGGACGTGCGGCGCTGGCGGGAGCGGGTGGCGGGCGAGTTCGACCTCCGGGAGGCCGACACCGACCACGACGGACTGGTCCGGCATCCACGGGTGCTCGCGGACCTGGGCGCGCGGACGCGGCCTTCATGAGCCGGCCGGTGCGGGGTCCGGCGTTCCGGGACCTGTGGGTGGCGCAGGGCTTCTCCCAGTTCGGGGCCAACGTCAGCGTGGTGGCTCTGCCGCTGGTCGGCGCGGTGACCCTGCACGCCGACGCGCTGCGGCTGGGGCTGCTGAGCGCGGCGGGCACGCTCCCGCACCTGGTGGTGAGCCCGTTCGCGGGCGTCTGGGCGGACCGCCACTCCCGTCGGCGGCTGCTCGTCGTCGCCGACCTCGTCCGGGCCGTGCTGCTGCTGGCGGTGCCGGCCGCCGCGGTGTGCCGTGTCCTGACCGTGCCCCTGCTGGCGGTCCTGGCCCTGCTCATCGGGGCCGGGGGCGCGGTGTCCGACGTCGGATACGGCGCCCTGCTGCCCACGCTGGTCCCGGCCGGGGACCTGGTGCGCGCCAACGCCCGGTTCGAGCTCACCGCTTCGGGGGCGACGATCGCGGGCACCTCGGCGGGTGGAGCGGCCGTACAGCTGCTCACCGGTCCGGTGGCGCTGCTGTGCAACGCGGGGGCGTACGTGCTCTCCGCCCTGTTCACCTGGCGCCTGCCCGAGACGGGAGCGGCGTGGGAGCCGGGTGGGCCACGGGCGCCGATGTGGCGGGAGATGCGGCTGGGGGCGGCCGTCGTCGTCGCCAGCCGTCCGTTGCGGGCGGTGACGCTGGCCACCACGGCGTTCAACCTCTTCCTGTTCGTGGGCGAGCCACCCCTGCTCGTGTTCCTGACGCGGTCCCTGGCGCTGCCGGGGTCCTGGGTCGGGGCGGTGTTCGCGGCCTCCGGCGCGGGAGCCTGCGCGGGAGCGCTGGTCGCGAGCGGCGTGGCCCGCCGGCTGGGGACGGGGGCGACCCTGGGCGGGTCGCTTGCGCTGGCCGGGGCGGCGGGGCTCGCGGTGCCCGTCGCGGTCCTGGTGCCCGCTGCGGTGGCACCGGTGCTGGTGGCGGTCTCCCATTTCGTGACCAGTGCCCTCGTCATCGTCTTCAACGTCACTCAGCGGGCCCTGCGCACGACGCTGACGCCGCCGGAGCTGTACGGCCGGGTCAATGCCTCCGTCCGTACGGTCGTGCTGGGCGTGGCTCCGCTGGGTGGTCTGGCCGGCGGCTGGCTGGGCCACCGCGCCGGTGCCCCGGCGGCGCTGCTGGTCGGGGCGCTCGGCATGGCGGCGGCGTGCGCGCTGCTGTTGCCGCTGCGCACCGCGCTGCCCCGGGCGAACTCCGTGCACGGCCTGGAGGCGGCCGGGCGCTGAGAGGCTGTCACGCCCGGTTCCCGGTACGGCGGGCCGGTGTCTCAGACCTCGACCACCTGGCGCGGGTGTTCGCGCGGCCCGCCCCCGGCCGGGGCCCGGAGCGGGACCGGCGCGGGGCGGGTACTCGGCGCGGCGGCCTCCTGGACCGCGAAACTGCGGACCAGTTCGGGCAGGGCGTAACCGCCGGGCCGGGGAAGAGGCAGCAGCAGACCGGCGTCCACGAGTCCTTCGAGGGCGTCCTCGGCCTCCGCGGGGCCGACGCCCGCCAGCTGGGCGGCGGTGCGTTCGTCGAGGCCGCCGGCTGGTGCCGTGCGCAGGGCGAGCAGCATGCGTTGCTGAGCGGGGCTCAGCCGCTGGTAGCACTGGCCGATACCGGCGGCCACGCTGCGGTCGGCGAGGGTGAGCTCCCGCAGCCGCAGGTCGTGACGGCGCATCCGTCGCACGGCGTGACCGAGGCTCCAGGTACGCCGGGTGTTGAGCCGGGTGCCCATGATCCGCAGCGCCAGCGGCAACCGCCCGCACACGGCGGCCAGTTCGCGGGCCTGCGCGGTGTCCTCGATCCGGTGGGTGCCGATGATGCTGCCGAGGAGGCCGACCGCCTCGTCCTCGGACAGCGGGGCCAGATGGAGCGGAACGGCACCGTCCAGGGTGCCGATGACGGTGCGGCTGGTCACCATCACCAGACAGCCGCCGGTTCCGGGCAGCAGCGGTCGTACGGACGCCGTGTCCACCACGCCGTCCAGGATCATCAGCACGCGCCGTCCGGCCACGGCCCGCCGCCAGGCGATCAGCCGTCCGTCGAGGTCGTCGGGGATCTCCACGGCGGGGGTGCCCAGGGTGAGCAGCAGATGCCGCAGGGCCTCCGCGAGGGTGGGTGGCGCGCTGTGCGGAGTGAGGCCCTGGAGGTCCAGGTAGAGGCGGCCGTCCGGGAAGGCGGCGGCCATGCGGTGGGCGGCGTGCACGGCGAGGGCGGTCTTGCCCACGCCGGGCATGCCGGTGAGGGTCACGATGGCCGGCGTCCGGTCGGTGACCCCGGCCCCGAGGGCGAGCAGGGCGTCGAGTTCGGTGCGGCGTCCGGTGAAGTCCACCAGGTCGTAGGGCAGGCTGCCGGCGTCCTGCCCTCGGGCTTCCGGCGCCTCCCGGGGTGCGTCCCCGGCGAGTGGGGGCGGCTGTGGTGCGGTGGGCTCCGGTGCGGGCGATTCGGGCTCGGGCAGGGTGAGTCCCGGGTCGTCGTTCAGGATGCGTTCCTGGAGGCGGCAGAGGCCGGTACCGGGCTCGATGCCCAGTTCCGCCAGTTCGGCGCGGCCCTGGGCCATCACCGTCAGGGCGTCCGCGCGTCGGCCGATCCGGTAGAGGGCGAGCATGAGCCGTTCCCGCAGCCCCTCGTGCAGCGGGTGGGCGGCGACCAGTGAGTACAGGTCGGGGACCAGGGCCCGCGCCTCCCCGCGCAGCAGCCGCAGGTCGGTCAGCCGCTCGACGGCGACGAGGCGGCGTTCGTCGAGGTCACGGCCCCCGGAGCCGACCACGGCACCGCTCAGACCGCTCAGCGCCTGCCCCCGCCACAGTCCCAGGGCGCGGGAGAGATGGGCGACGGCCTCCTCGCCCCGCTCCTCGGCGGCCGCGGCCCCGGCACGGTGCAACAGGGTCTCGAAGGTGCGGGAGTCGAGCTGGCCCTCACGCACCACGAGCCGGTAGCCGGGCGGTTCGGTGAGAATGCGCACCGAGTCGGGCAGCCTGCGGCGCAGGTTCCAGATCATCTTGCGGACCTGGTTGCCGGCCGTGCCCGGCGCGTCCTCGTCCCAGACGGCGCGTATCAGCCGGGGCACCGGAACCACCTTGTCGGCATAGATCAGCAGTGTGGCCAGGATGTGGCGCTGCCGGGCGCCTCCCGGGTCGATCCGGCACTCTCCGTTCCACACCTCCAGGGGACCGAGCACCTTGAAGACCGGACCCCCCTCGGCCGTCGGGCCGGTACCGGGTTCGGGCTGCGGAAGGGCGCGCTGGGGCATGGAGGTCTCCGGCTTCTGCTGCGTCCCCGGCGGGCGTCGCCGTGGGGCGTGCGGCTGTGCTCGTCCTCCACGATCGGCACGGTGTACGGCACGGACAATCGCGGACCCGCCTCACCGACCTGCACGGCAGCAACGTAACGGGGGCACGAAAACCCCGAACCGGCGCAACTGCCGTATTGCGAGCGGAATCTCGGCGCCGCCGTCCCACACATCAGGGCCCGGTGAAGGGCGTCCGGGTGTGGCGCGGGTTCTCTTCCGGTTCCGGCACCACTCCGTGCGGTGCCAACCCGCTCACCCACGGCCGGGTACCCCGGGCCGACACCGGCCGGCATTCCGCTGTTCCGAGGGACGAGAAGGGCCCCCGGCTCACCCGCGCAACCGTCCGGGCACCGTCCCGCAACCGCTCCGGAACGCGTTGACCGGCCCCGGGGCGATCGTTAGCGTCCCGCCGACGGTGCCTGGCGCACCGCGAATGCCACACGCGGGAAGGGCGGTTGGGCACCATGGGTGACCGGGTCGAGGTACAGGTCGCGAAGAGCATCGCCGGCCATCCCGGGAGAGTCGCCGTCACGGACTCCTCCCGCGAGGTGACGTACGCGGAGCTGGGAGCGGCGGCGGAGACGGTACGGCACCTGCTGGCCGGGGCGGGGGTGCGGCCGGGCGAGCTGGTGGGGATGCGCATGCCGCGCGGATGGCGCGTCTACGCCGCCGTCCTGGGCATCTGGCAGCACGGCTGCGGTTACGTGCCGGTCGACCCCTCCTATCCGCGGGAGCGCCAGGAGTTCGTGCTCGCCGACGCCGGGGCCCGGCTGGTCGTGGAGTCCGGCCCCGGGGAGGGGTTCGTCCTCACCGAGTCCCCGGCGACGGACAGACCGGCGGTGCGGGCTCCGGACGGCACCGCGTACGTCATCCACACCTCGGGTTCCACGGGCCGCCCCAAGGGCGTCGTGGTGTCGCACGCGAGCCTGGCCGCCTTCCTCGAAGGGTTCGTGTCGTCCTTCGCGTTCGGCGCCGACGAGGTCTGGGCCCAGTCCACGTCGCCCTGTTTCGACGTCAGTCTGGCCGAGTCGTGGGCCCCGCTGGTGACCGGCGCCCGGCTACTGGCGGTGCCCGAGCGGGCACTGCGGGAACCACGTCGCCTCGCCGGTCTGCTGGCCGAGGAGGGCGCGACGGTCCTGAGCCAGGTGCCGACCGTCTTCCGCTACCTGCTCGACGCCGCCGAGCGGACCGGCGCCTCCTTCCCCCGCCTGCGCCGGGTGCTGCTCGCGGGCGAACCGGTGGAGCCGGCTGCGGTGTCCCGCTGGATGGACCTGGGCCTCTCCCCCGACGCCACGTACCACAATCTGTACGGCCCGACGGAGGGCACGGTCTACGCGACATGGCAGGAGCTGACCCCGCCGGTGCTGGCCCGGCGGGACACCGCGGGCACCCCCATCGGCCACGCCCTTCCGCACGTCGATGTCGAACTCCGCGCCGAGGGTCGGCCCGTGGCCGACGGGGAGAGCGGGGAGATCTGGCTGTCCGGGGGCATAGCGGAGGGCTACCTCGGGCGGCCCGAGCTGACCGGGCGCGCCTTCGTGCGCGCCGCCGACGGCAGGACGTGGTACCGCACCGGCGACCTCGCCGTGCGGGAGGCCGACGGCACCCTGCGCTGTCTCGGCCGGGCCGACCGCCAGGTGAAGGTGCGCGGGATGCGTGTCGAGCCGGGCGAGATCGAGAGCCGTCTGCTCGCCTGCCGCGAAGTGGCCGAAGGCGCCGTGGTGGTGGTGCCGAGCCCGCGCGGAGAACCCATGCTGGTCGCCTGCTTCGTCCCCCGGGAGGGCGCCGGTGACGACCTCGCGAAGAGTCTGTCCGCCCAGATGACCACCTTCCTGCCGAGCCACATGGTGCCCGCCAGGTTCGTGGCGCTGCAAGGTCTGCCGCTCACCCTCAGCGGGAAGCTGGACCGGAGCCGGCTGGAGGAGCTGGCTCGCGCGGGCCGCACCGGTTCCGCCCGGCCGCTCCCGTAGAACGCCGGCCCGGCCTTAGACACCAACAGGTCATTCACCCTGTTTTGGCATGGCTTGGCCCGCTTTGCCACCCGTTCGTTGTTGTTGCCGGGCAAGTTGATGAGCACCGGTTCCCATGGCCGCCGCCACGTCCGCTGGAGAACTCTGGTGACAGCGGAGATTCCACCCCGGAAACGCCGCTTCTCCCGCGAAATCACAGGAGCGTAAAGTGATAGCCAGCCGCCCCGTCACCACAGTGATCGCCGTCGCGCTGCTCGCTCTCGGCGCCGTATCCGGCGCGGAGACCTCGGTGTCCGTACGTCACTCCGCGGTCGTCGCCGACACCGTCCCGCAGGACAGCGGCTGGGGCAGCACGAAGCCCCCGGTCTCCCTGGCCGGGTCGCACACCGTCACCCCGTCCCACGACAGCGGCTGGGGCAGCACGAAGCCGCCGGTCTCCCTCGCCGGGTCCCACACCGTCACGACGTCCGGGGACAGCGGCTGGGGCCGCTGGATCACCCCCTCGGGCCCGGCGGAGTCCGTGGTCCGTACGGCGGCGCCCCGGGCCATATGAGAACCGACCGGCCCGGTCTCCCGGCGCAGAGCGGACCGGCGTTGAGCGCGCGCGAGTGCGAGGTGCTGACCCACCTCGCCGACGGCCTCACCCACGCGTCCATCGCGCGCCGCATGCGACTGAGTCCGCACACCGTCGACACCTACCTGCGCCGAATTCGGGGGAAGACGGGTTCCCCGAACAGGGTCCAGTTGCTGCGGCTGGCGATAGCCGTGTCCGAGGCGAGGGACAAGAAGGCCGCCGCCACAGGCGGTTGACGGAAGCAGCCCCCGAACCAGCCCGCAGCCGTACCGGCCGTGGCCACCGGCGTCCGACGCCGACGGTCACGGCCGGCCGTCGTCCCCGACGGGTGGCACGTCGCGTGTACTGGGAACACGTGACTATTCGTTCGGCTCAGCGAACGACACAATGCCTCTCACACCGCCGTCGGAGATTGCCGGGACACCTGTCAACCGGTGAAAAGTGCGCGAAGAACACCGACTCGACGGTGCCCGCCGGCCCCTGCCACGGGGGCGGGCCGTTGCGAGATCGGAGAGCTGTGCGTGAGCCCATACGGCTGGAGAGGCCGCTGGAGTCCTTCGTCGAGGAGCTGGCGCTGTGCGTCGCCACGCACGGGGACAAGGGACCGGCGCTGCTGTGGCCCGAGGACTTCAACACGCTGCCCGAGCTGCTGCGCATCTCACGGCCCGCCTACCCGCGTGCGGGATGGCGGCGGGCCGGCGGTCTCCCGGCGGGCGCCACCGTCGAACACCCGGAACGGCCCGGCGTCCCGACTCCCGAGGCGGAGTTACTTTCCTCGGCGCTCGGCGAACGGCTGGGCCTGCGGGTCCGCCCCTCCTACTGGTTCCTGCGCTCCATGTCGGTCGGCGGCCGGCAGCCGTCGGGAGCCGTCGAACGCATCCTGACGGTGCTCGAAGGTGCGTGCCGCTGCAAACTCACCCGGGAGACCGGGGCTCACGACGCCCGGCCGCACGACACCGTGGACCTGCGCCTGCGCGCGGGCGGGACACTCTTCGTGCCCCGCGACCACGCCTACGAGCTGCTGGACGTCCACACCCCGACGGTCCTGCTCGAACTCGCCCTGGGCGAAGCGGCCTGACCCGACCTGGCTCAGACGGGGTCCGGCGGTGACGGCCGGCGCTCGGGGCCGTTCTCCGGCGCGTCCGGGTCCCCCTCGTCACCGTCGCCGTCCAGCAGGCCGCGCTCGGCGACCGCGAAGCCGGCCTGGAAGCGGCTCTCCGCGCCCAGTGTCTGCATGATGTCCGCGATGTGCTTGCGCGTGGTCCGCAGCGACATGCCGAGGCGCCGCGCGATCGCCTCGTCCTTCCGCCCCGTGGCGAGAAGCCGCAGGATGGTGCGGTCCAAGTCCTTGGCCACGGCCTCCAGTCCGTCGGCGGCCGCGTCGGAGAAGGGCTGCGCCTCCGTCCACGCCTGCTCGAACAGGTCGCACAGGAAGTGCACGACCGAGGGCTCGCGGATGACGACCGCGCCCCACGTCCCCGTGTGATCGGGCAGGAACGCCAGCTCCCGGTCGAAGACGATCATCCGGCCGAACAGCTGGTGGGCCGTGCGGTATTCGGCACCGAGGGCGCTCGCCATGGCCACGTACGCCTGACTGGGCCCGTTGAACCGCGCGGTGTGGTGGTAGAGGGTGCGTATCCGCACCCCGCGGGCCAGCACCTCGCTGTCCCTGGCCAGGGCGTCCTCAAGCACCTCGGGAGCGCGGGTGCCGCCCGGCTGGACCGTGAGCATCTCTTCTCGGCAGAGCTGAGCGGCCCGGTCCAGGGCGACCCGTACCTCGCTCAGGGCGGGGATGGTCTGGAGAGCGGCGGGAGCACCGCGCAGCCCCTCCTCGTAGTGCGAGGAGAGCTGGGCCAGCTGGTCACGGAAGGCCCGCAGCGAGTTCTGCTGTTCGCGGATGAGTCTCTCCAGCGGCGCGGTGGCCACGGCGGCGGCCAGATGCGGGTCGACCGCCCGCATGACGCGGTCGTCCTCCGCGTCGCGCTGTAACAGCCCCAGTTGGACGAGGGAGTCGACGGTCCGCGTCAGCGCCGCCTCGTCGAGCCCCAGGTCCTGGGCCATCCGGGACGGGTCGAACTGGCGGTGCGTGGCGAGCCATCGGTAGACGGCCACCTCCTCGGCACCCAGTCTGTCGCCCGCGCCGAACAGATTGCCATTGGCCGGCTGCCTCAAAGTCATCCCCTGTCCATGACAAGTAAGGTGGGAGTACGGCACACGTCGCGCCCTGGCCCGGGAGCCGCCGCGCGCGGCGGCCGTGCGGTCCGGCGGGTTCTCCCCCGCCCCGTGGAGTGAGAGTCGTGCTTCATCGCATCCGTTCCCGCGGCCGCCCGCACGACGACGGGGACCGGCGTTCCGACCAGTGGTTCACGGCAGCGTCGGCGGCGACTGCGGGTCCGGCACCTTGCGGCACCGTAGGCGGCGGATGGGGGCATGACAAGGCGGCGCCACGGCAGCCCGATCGTCACCACCTGCCGCCAGACCCACCCCCGGTCCACCCACCACGCGTCGCCGGTCCGCGGTCAGCGCGAATCGGCACCTTCCCCCTCACAACACCATAGCGCCCAGGCCGGTGACACGACATCGTTGTCTCTCCGACGAAACGGAACACATGCCCGCTCGGGCACCGCACCGGGCGAGTCGCGCCCCTTCATCCGCCCGCCGGGGACACCCCGTGCCCGACCGGGCGAGGACCGGTGTCGTGCGACACCGGTCCTCGTATGCCATGGGGGCCACCGGGGGCTCGCTGAGCACGCTGCCCTGTTGACCGGCGGCGCCCGTCTGCGACGATCCACCGGGTGCCGCAGGCGCGGTACCGGCCCCGAGACCGCGATACGAGGACCCGTGACCTACGACGTCAGCGCCCTGCGCGCCCAGTTCCCCGCTCTCTCCTCCGGTGTCGCCCACTTCGACGGTCCGGGGGGCACCCAGACCCCGACGCCCGTCATCGAGGCCATCGCGGGCGCCCTCAGCAGCCCCCTGTCGATCCGGGGTGCGGTCGCGCCCGGCGAGATCAACGCGGAGCGGATCGTGGGCGACTTCCGAGCCGCCATGGCGGACCTGCTGAACGCCGACCCCGCAGGCATCGTCTTCGGCCGCAGCGCCACCCAGCTCACGTACGACCTCGCCCGCACCCTCGCCGCGCGGTGGACGGCGGGGGACGAGGTGATCGTCTCCCGGCTCGACCACGACGCCAACATCCGGCCGTGGGTCCAGGCGGCGGAACGGGTCGGCGCGGTCGTCCGCCGGGCGGAGTTCGACCCGGCGACGGGTGAGCTGCCACCGGAGGCGGTCGGCGCGCTGCTCACTCCGCGCACGCGGCTGGTCGCCGTGACCGGCGCCTCCAACCTGATCGGCACCCGGCCCGACCTCCCGGCCATCGCGTCCCTCGTGCACGAAGCCGGCGCGCTGCTCCACGTCGACGCCGTCCACCTCGCCGCGCACGCCCACGTCGACGTGCGTGCTCTCGGCGCCGACTTCACGGTCTGCTCCCCGTACAAGTTCTTCGGCCCCCACCACGGCGTGCTCGCGGCCGATCCCGCGCTCCTCGCCACCCTGCGCCCGGACAAGCTCGCCCCGTCCAGCGACGCGGTCCCCGAGCGCTTCGAACTCGGCACCCTGCCGTACGAGGCCCTGGCCGGAACCACAGCGGCCGTGAACTTCATCGCGGACCTGGCCCCGACCCGGCAGACCGGCAGGCGGGACCGCCTCCGGTCGGCCTACGCGGCGATCGAGACCCACGAGAACGCCCTCCGCGAAACGGCGGAGACCGGCCTGTACGCCCTGGACGGCGTAACGACGTACTCCCACGCGGCCACCCGAACCCCCACCCTCCTCCTCACCTTCCAGGACCGCCCGGCCCAGGCCGCCTACCACTTCCTCGCCACCCTCGGCATCCACGCCCCGGCCGGCTCCTTCTACGCCCTCGAAGCCTCCCGCCACCTGGGCCTCGGCACCACGGGCGGCCTGCGCGTGGGGCTGTCGCCGTACACCGACGCGGAGGACGTGGCGCGGCTGGTGGCGGGGGTGGCGGAGTTCCTGAAGAGCTGAGCGGTCACCTCACGGAAAACGGGTACCCGGCAGTGATCGCAGGTACGACGAGACGAGGTGCGATTCATGCCCCCCAGCGGTGACCAAGGCGCGGCGCGGGCCGCTGTGTTCGATGTGGACGGGACTCTGGTGGACACCAACTACCTGCATGTCGCGGCGTGGTGGGAGGCGCTGCGGCAGGCGGGGCACGATGTGCCGTCGCAGGCGATCCACCGGGCCGTCGGGCTGGGGTCGAGTGATCTGGTGGAGCATCTGCTGGGCGTGGAGCGGGCGCGGGAGGAGGCGGAGGCGCTCGGTGCGGCGCACAAGACGCTGTATGGGCAGTACTTCGGGCGGCTGACGGCTCTCCCGGACGCCGGGCGGCTGTTGCGGCGGCTGGCGGAGGACGGCTGGAAGGTCGTGCTGGCCACGTCGGCGGGCGGACAGGAGCTGTCCGCGCTGCGGACCGCGCTCGACGCCGACGACGCGATCTCCGGCATGGCGAGTGCCGACGACGTCTCCGACGGCAAGCCCGCGCCCGAGCCGGTCGAGCAGGCGCTGGAGCAGGCGGGCGCGGCACCGGAGCGGTCGGTGTTCGTCGGCGACACCGTGTGGGACATGCAGGCGGGCAGCCGGGCCGGGGTCACCTGCGTGGGACTCCTCTGCGGCGGCATCCCCCGCGAGGACCTGGAGAAGGCGGGCGCGGACGTGGTGTACGACGGCCCGGAGGCACTTCTCGCCTCCCTCGCGCGGAGTCCGCTGGGCAACCGTGACTGAAGGATTCCGTCGGCGCTAAGCCCGTTCCATGGCCTCGCGGGCTGCGAGATGTCCCGCGATCCTGAACGCAAGCTCGTGCGAGCCGAACGTGTCGGCGCGGGCCCGCCGCAGCACCACCCGAGCGGCGACGACGACTCCGTGCTCGGGCGAGCGCAGCCGCTCCTCGATCCCCCGGGCCGCGGCCGCGAAGAAGCGGGGCAGGTCCTCGGCGGGTTCGTAGTCCACCGCGAGACCCCGGGCCACCTCGAAGACGAACCCTTCCGCCGCGGGCTCGAAGTCCACCTCGATCTCCGCGAACTGCGGCGCGCAATTCTGCTTCACGTGCAGCACCCGTACCCCACGGATCGGACACGGCGGGAACCGGGACGGCACGGACGTCATGCCGGAACGCTACCCCTGCCCGGCGCCCGTATCGCGCCCCCCGGTGTGACGGCCGCCATCCGCTGACCCGCCGCGCAGCGGGTACCCGCCTCATCTGTACGGATGTAGTGAGCGAGGGTTCGGGGCGAGGCGCATGGAGTGGTTGCGGAGCGGTACCGCGTGGGTGAAACGGGCCTGGAGCACGCCGGGGCACGAGCGGAACACGGTGCTGCTGGTCGGGAAGAGCGCGCTGGCGGCGACGCTGGCGTGGTGGATCGCGCACGATCTGCTGAACGCGGCCTCCCCCGCCTTCGCCCCCTTCTCCGCCGTGCTGATCATGAACGCCACGGTCTACAAGTCGGTCTGGCAGGCCCTGCGCTACACGGCCGCGGTCACGGTGGGCGTGGCCGTCCAGGCGGCCATCGGCTTCCTCGCCGGGCCGGATCTGTTCGCCTTCGTCCTGGTCGCCGTCATCGCCCTGTGCATCGGGCAGTGGCCGGCCCTGGGCGAGCAGCGCTCCCAGGTCGCCACGGCGGCGTTCTTCGCCTTCTCCACGTACGCCTCCGCGACCACCACCGGCGACAAGGTGAACCAGCTGGGGCAGATCATCCTGCTGGTGCTGATCGGCTGCGGCGTGGGCGTCCTGGTGAACCTCTGCGTCGCGCCCCCGCTGCGGTACCGCAGCGCCGAGCACGGGGTGCAGGTGCTGGCGGGGCGGATCGAGGCGCTGCTGGACGACATGGCCGACGGCCTGTGCACCGGTGACGTGGACGCGGACCGGGCCGCCAAGTGGCGCCGGGCCGGGGAGAGCGCGCAGCGGGCGGTCGGGCAGGCCCGCGCGGGGCTGCACACGGCGGAGAGCAGCCTCCCCCTCAACCCCCGCCGGCTCCTGCCGGCCCACCGCGGCTACCTGGGCTTCGACCGCTACCGGCAGAGTGTCGACGCCCTCGAACGCGCGGTCTACCAGCTCGGCTCGCTGACCCGCAGCCTCGGCCGCTGGCGCGAGACGGAGGACACGTACACCTACGCCCCCGCCCTCCAGGCGTACGCCGACTTCGCCGCCAGCCTGCGCGACATCGCGCACGTCATCGCCGAGCTGGACAGCGACACCCTGACCGAACAGGCCGAGGAGATGTGCCGCCTCGCGACCACCGCCCAGGAAGCCCTGCAGAAGGTCCTCGCCGCCGCCCAGGACAACAACCTCCCCCTCTCCGACGCCTCCCGCCCCTACGGTGTCCTCGTCGTCGAGGCCACCCGCCTGATGGAGGAGTTCCAGAACACCTGCGACGCCCTGAAGGACACCGCCGAGGGGTAGGTGAGCGCCGCGATTCGGGCGCCGGGTCAGGCGCCCACGTGTTCGGTGAGGCAGGCGTACTGGCGGGGTTGCTGCTCGTCGAGGCCGCTGTAGTCCAGGACCGCCGGGTAGGTGAGGCGGGTGCCGGGGTATAGGGGGGTGCAGTCCTGCTCGCTGTCGTAGAAAACGAGCGTGTAGCCCCCCTGCACGCTTGGCGAGCCGGAGGGGCTCACCAAGTCGGCACCGCACTGGTAGCCCGGGGCGTTCATCAGCAGGGTGGCGTCACGGGAGTCGGCGTCGGAACTGCCGGTCCAGGCCAGGCAGTACGAGGAACCCGGGTCTCCACCCGTGGACGGCTGGGAGATGACGTTCACCGTCTGCAGGGCGGGAGGGCCGCCGCACAGACGGTCGATGTCCTTGACGTAGGACGCGGACCCGACGGCACAGATCGCCTTCTTGGACTCGCAGCCCGCCTCTCCGCCGGGGGTCTTGAAGGTGACCGGCAGACAGCCGGCAGAGGCGGTCGGCGCGGTGGCCTTCGCCTCCTGCCCTCTGGGAGTGCCCGCTTCCGCGGTCGGGGAAGCCGTCGAGCCTCGCCGCTCGCCCTGGCCCTGCTCCGCGATCAGGTACGTGCCGGCGGCGGCCACCACGAACCCGGTGACCGCGGCCGCGGCGACGAGCCAGGTCCGGCGGCGGGCCGCCTTGCGCCGGGCCGCCGCCCACGCCGGATCGTCCTCGACGGCCGGCAGACCTTCCCAAGCGGCCGTCATCACGTCACCCACCTGGGTGGGCGGCCCGTCCCCCAGGATCTGGGTGCTCTGGCCGGCGAGAAGCTCCGTGCACCGCGCGGTTAGCGCGGCGGCCGTGGGTCGCTCCTGCGGCCCCTTGGCCAGCGCGGACGTCACCGGCGCCAGGAGGTCGTCGGGGACCCCGGCGAGGTCGGGGGCCCCGGACATCACCCGGGCGGCGACCGCGTCAGGGGCGCCGATGCCGAACGGCAGTCGTCCGGTGGCGGCGTAGGCGACCAGCGCTCCCCAGGCGAAGACGTCTCCGGCCGGTCCCGCGGCTCCGGTGCGGTAGCCCTCCGGACTGATCCAGCCGGCGGTGCCGGTCATCACGCCGGTCCGGGTGACCGAGGTGCCGTCCAGGGCGTGGGCGATGCCGAAGTCCAGTACCCGTGGTCCGTCCGGCGCCAGGATGACGTTGCCCGGCTTCACGTCGCGGTGCACCACGCCGGTCGCGTGGACGGCCGCTAATGCGGCGACGGTCCCGGCCGCGAGGGCGTACAGCCGAGCCCCGGACAGGGGGCCGTGCGCGGCGATGTACTCGCCGAGGGTGGGGCCGGGCACATACGCGGTGGCGAGCCAGGGGACGGCCGCACCGGGGTCCGCCGCGAGCAGCGGTACCAGGCAGGGTCCCGTGACCCGCCGGGACACCTCGACCTCCCGCTTGAAGCGGGCACGGAACTCGTCGTCGTCGGCCTGCGCGGGGTGGACGACCTTGACCGCCACCCGCCGCTCCTCGGAGTCCAGGGCGGCATGGACCGTACCCATGCCACCCGAACCCAGTCGGCCGATGACCCGGTACGGGCCGATCCTGGCCGGATCACCGGGTCGCGAAGGATGAACACGCTCGGACAACTGGGCCCCCCGGCAAGAAGATCCGACCCGCGTCGGCCGGAGCCGCAACTCTCTCACGCGCCCGCCGGGCACCGCGCCGCCCCGGATCGGCCTGTGGAGTCCGTCACTAGGGATCTTCCCCCACGTCTACCCCTGCGACATCGCGGGCACCGGTGAGCAGCACGCATGTACAGCAGCCATGATCCGTGCGTGACTTGAGGAGAAGAGGGGTCGTCGTGAGCGGACAGCAGCAGGGGCACGCCGGGCAGGGGCAGGAGCACGTGGCGGTGCACGAGGCGGACCCGGCGGCCGTGGAGGCCGACTTCTACCATGTGCGCGAGACGGTCGGGCCCGAGGACCAGGAGCTGCTGGCGACGGTGCGGGACTGGGCGCGGAAGAACCTCGCGCCGATCGCGGACGAGTACTGGCATCGCGGCGAGTTCCCGCACGAGCTGATCCCGCAGTTGCCCGAACTCGGCATCGCGGGGCTCCAGTTCAAGGGGTACGGCTCGCCGGACCGGGGCGCCCTGGTGGCCGGGCTGGTGAGCATGGAGCTCTCGCGCGTCGATCCCTCGTTCGCCACGTTCCACGGCGTGCACAGCGGGCTCGGCATCGCCTCGATCATGGAGTGCGGTTCCGAGGAGCAGAAGCAGCGGTGGATACCGGAGATGCTGCGCTGGGAGCGGCTGGCCGCGTTCGCCCTGACCGAGCCCGACGTCGGCTCCGGCACCTCCCGCGGGCTGACCACCACCGCCCGCCGGGAGGGCGACACCTGGGTGCTGAACGGGCGCAAGAAGTGGATCGGCAACGCCACCTTCGCCGATCTGGTGATCGTCTGGGCGAAGGACGAGGCGGACGGCGAGGTCAAGGGCTTCGTCGTGCAGCAGGGCGCCGAGGGCTTCACCCCGCACCGCATCGAGGGCAAGGTCTCGCTGCGCACCGTGCAGAACGCCGAGATCGAGCTGCGGGACGTACGGGTGCCGGAGGCGGACCGGCTCCAGGAGGCCAACTCCTTCAAGGACACCGCGAAGGTGCTGCGCGCCACCCGGCTCGGGGTCTCCTGGAACGCGGTGGGCTGTGCGATGGGCGCGTACGAGGCCGCCCGCGCCTACACCCTGGAGCGCGAGCAGTTCGGGAAGCCGATCGCCGCCTTCCAGCTGGTGCAGGACCAGCTCGCCCGGATGCTGGCCGACATCACCGCCTGCCAGACCATGAACGTACGCGCGGCGCAGCTCCAGGACGCGGGTCGGCTCACCGACCAGCAGGCGTCCATGGCGAAGATGTTCAGCACCACCCGCACCCGCGAGGTCGTCGCCCACGCCCGCGAACTCCTCGGCGGCAACGGCATCCTCCTCGACCACGAGGTGGCCCGCTTCTGGGCCGACGCCGAGGCCCTCTACTCGTACGAGGGCACCCGCGACATGAACTCCCTGATCGTGGGCCGGGCGGCGACGGGGATCAGCGCGTTCGTCTGAGGAACCGGGCGGCGGCGTACGACCAGACAGACAGGTCAGCGGTCTCGTGGGCGTTCGGTTCCCCTCGTTCCAGGAGCACCATGCGCCGCGAGCAGGTCTCGCTCGCGGCGGCGACATCCGTCGTCGCGGGGCTGACCACCGCCACCGTCGGTCTGACCGGTCCTGCCGCCTGGGCCGACGGTGCCGGCGCGTTGCCGCTGTCGCACTACGCCCACCTCGTGGTCGACGGTGCTCACCAGCACCTCTTCTTCAGCCAGGGCGCCGGGACGACCGGCATCGCGGTGACCGACCTGGCCGGCGAGCCCGTCGCCACCCTCGACGGTGAGCAGGGTGCCGACGGCCTCGCCCTGTCCCCCGACGGCAGGACCCTGTACGCGGCCCTGGCCGACGCCGACGCGATCGCCGTCATCGACACGGCGACGGTCACCGAGACCCGCCGCGTCGACACCGGCGGCGACAGCGCCCCGGTCTCCCTCGCCGTGGCCGGCGGCAAGGTCTGGTACAGCTGCACGGACACGGCAGACGTGAGCACTTGGGGCGGCTGGCAGTACCTGACGGTCCGGAGCTGAGGGCGGGCGCCGCTACTTCACCGCTCCGGTGCGGAACGGACGACCGCCGTCGTCGATCCGCAGGGTGCCGGAGCGGGTGCCCCGGGTCCAGCTCAGCTCCAGGTACCAGCGCACCTCGCGCTTCGACGTACGCGCGGTGACGTCCAGGACGAGGGGGCTCCCGGCGGTCGCCGTGTACGGGAAGCCGAGCCCCGGGCCCACCACCCGGGGCTCGGCCGCGTCGAGGTCGACGCCGAACGGGTGCTGTGTGTCGCTGTGCCGGCAGTCCGCGTGGGTGGCTCCGGCGGGCGCGACTCCGGCGGACAGCACCCGGACGTCCAGGGCGGTCACGGTCACAGGACCGCCGGCCGTGCCGCGCACCGTCAGCCGGAAGGTCGTGGGCCCGGACCGACCACTGTCCGCCCGAGGGCAGTTGGACACGGACGGGACGACCTCCGCCGCGAGAGGAACACTCCCCGCGTCCGCCCCGACCGCCTCTGCCGACGGGCCGGGCGCCACGACGGCCGGGACCGTCTCGTCCGGTACCGACTCGGCGCGGAACCGGTCGACGGCCAGCGCTCCAGAGGTGCTGAGAGCCACCACGACGGCCCCGAACAGGGCGTAACGGGACAGGAGTTGCCGGGCTCGCGGCGGTTGCTCCGCCATGGCGGGCGGACTGTCCACGACCGGCACCGACGACGGCGCCGCAGCGCCCTCGGCCGGATGCGCCATCCTCCCGCGCCGCGCCTCGTCCGCCACCGCCCACCGCCGGTGCAGCTCCAGCAGTTCCCCGGGATCCGCCCGGCAGATCCGGCCGAAGCGTTCGACCGGGGCGAACTCGGCCGGCACCGAGTCACCCGTGCAGTAGCGGTGCAGCGTCGAGGTGCTCAGGTGCAGCCGGCCCGCGAGCGCGCCGTAGCTGAGGCCCGCGCGCTCCTTCAGCGAGCGCAGCATCTCGCCCAGCCCGGCCGCCGCGTCGGCGTCCCTCACCGTCCCCACCCCACCCACACGTCCCACCCCGTGTCCCATGCGACCACATCCTGCCTGGTCAGGACAGGCGGAACGTCCCAGTGTCCCGGAACGGCCGTCCGGCCTGGCCCGGGACGGACGCTCCCGGCAGGCTGCGCTCACCGGCCGGCGGGCCCGACAACGCGATCATCACACATCTCGCCGGACGGCCCACCCGCACGTGCGAACCCCAGCCGACCGACCGATCCGCCCAGGATGGAAATGATCACCGACACACGCCGGACCCGCCCGCCCCGAAGATCCTTGAGACCCCGGCCGGCGCCGGTGGCGAGAAGCACCGTCCTCGCTGTGCTCCTCGCCCTGCTGCTTTCCGTCTCCGGCGTCTTCCTCTCCGCCACCCCAGCTCGGGCGAACGACTACTACAGCAGCATCACCGAAGCCTCCGCGGCCAACACCGACTGGATGTCACGCGTCCCGGACGGGGCGAACCTCGCGTGGCTCTCGGTGCCGGGCACCCACGACAGCCTCGCGCTCTGCGGGGACACTCCGGACCCGGACACCGGCCGGTGCTCGGGCATCGTCACCAGCATCACCCAGACCCAGGAGAACCACGGTTTCAGCGCGAAGACCCTGACCACCCAGTTCGACGCCGGAATCCGGGCGCTCGACATCCGGGTCCGGGTCGACAAGGGCGACGAGGGGCTGAAGTTCACCGCCCACCACGGCGCCACCTACCAGTACGCCAACTTCACCGACGTACTCGAGGCGACCTCCCGCTTCCTGAGCGGCCACCCCGGGGAAACCGTCCTGATGAACCTCAAGGCGGAGTGCACCGGCTCCACCTTCTCCTGCAAGGACGCCGACGGGTTCGGGACCGACGAGTGGCGCAAGAAGATCTTCGACTCCTACCTGGACGGCCGCTCGTACACCGGTGACGGTGACAGGAGCACCGCGTCGACCGCCTGGCGCAAGCTGTTCTGGGGCCCCTCGGTCACGGGCGAGACACAGTCGGACCGCGTGCCGACACTCGGCGAGGTGCGCGGCAAGGTCGTGCTCCTCGGCTACCGGAACACGGGCGGCGGCATATTCGACGGCTACGGGCTCCAGCAGCCCTACCCGGCCGGCGGCTCCAACGAGGAGTACGTGCAGGACGACTTCGAGCTGTCCACCATCAGCGACATCGACGACAAATGGGAGAAGGTCCGCGCGCATCTGCGCCGGGCCAACGGCACCTGGGACGGTACCCGGCCGGGTGAGAAGGACCACGCGTACGAGCAGGACGCCCTGTATCTGAACTACACCAGCGGCTCCGGGACCGGCGTCCACCCCTACACGGCGGCGGGCGGCACCCCGACGGCCACCGGTGTGAACAACTTCCTCATCCAGTGCCTGCGCGCCGAGAAGGACCGGTGCCCGGAGTTCTCCGCCGGACGCGACGACCGGTTCGGCGGGCGGTCCGGCCTGGACCGGATGGGCGTCATGATGATGGACTTCCCCGGGGGGAAGCTCATCGACGAGATCATCGCCCGCAACTTGGCGACGCACACCGACATCGGTGACGTCATGGTGGTCGGCGACTCCATCAGCCACGGGTACGAGGGCGACCACACCTGGCGCTACCGGCTGTGGGACTGGGCCAGGAGCAAGAAGTGGCCGGTCACCTTCGTCGGACCGTACCGGGGCACCGTGCGGCAGGCCGAGGCGCGGGCGCCGCGGCCGCCGGTACTGGGCGAGAGCGGCGACGACGAGCCCGCGGAGCCGGGGCCGGATGACGCGCGTGTCCAGGGCGAGTACGCCAAGGACGTGGACGCCGGGTTCTCCGCCGGCGGTTCGGCGCACTACGCCCTCTGGGGCCGCACGCTGACCCGGACCGTGCCCACCGTCAAGCCGGTGATGCAGGAGCTGAGGGCCGAGGACCGAACCCCCGACCTGCTCCTGGTCGAGCTGGGCTTCAACGACATCGGCTGGTACGGGGCGAGCGCCGATCTGGTCGGCACCATGAAGAAGTTCGTGGACAACGCGCGGGCCGCCGACCCGGACGTGCGGATCGTCCTGGCCAACGTCCCCCAGCGGACCACCCTGGGCGACGCCAACCCGCAACTCCCCCAGCGCATCCGCGACTACAACGCGGCCCTCGCCAAGGCGGCTCCCGGCTGGAGCACCAGCACCTCACCGGTGGAACTGGCCGACCTCGACAAGGCCATGGGCTGCGACCCGAAGGCGACGACCTGCGCCACCACCTACGACGGACTGCACCCCAACGCGCTCGGTGAGTACCGCATCGCCCAGGCATTCGGCACCGTGCTGCACAGGGAGTTCGGCATCGGCTCCGCCGCGCCCGCCGCACCGGACAGCGCTCCCGGCCGCTCGCTCGCCACGCCTTCCGGGATGAAGTTCGACGGCACCCGGCAGGGGGTCACCGCCACCTGGAACAAGGTCTTCGGCGCGCACACCTACGACGTGCAGTGGCGCGACGTCACCAGCGACTCGAACGCCGGCTGGCAGGACGTGGTGCCCGGCGTGAGCGCCCCGCGCTACGACATGTCCTGGCAGTTCACCGATCAGCCCTACGACGGCCACACCTATGAGGTGCGGGCCCGCGCGGTCGCCGGGGACGTGTCGGCCAACCGGTCCTCGTGGTCCCCGGCGGTCCGGGGCAAGGCGGCGCCGACCACGGCGGGACGGCCGCCGGGGCTCACCGCCACGGCCGGCGCGGGCTCGATCGACGTGCACTGGTCGGCGCCGGCCGACTCGCACAGCGGCTCGATCGTCCGGTACGCGGTGTGGGTCTACGACAAGAGCACCCCGCTGAGTCACTCCCGGATCATCGGCTACCCGGCCTCGGCCCGCTCAGCCAAGGTCACCGGGGTCACGGCGGGCCACGAGTACGTCATCCTGCTCTGCGCCTGGAACGCCTCGGGCGAGGGGAAGCCGAGCATGAGCGACACGGTGGTCCCTGGCTAGCCACCGGGTGCGCCGTCTGTGCCGAGCGCTCCGTCCGGGGATACGTTCCCGGGTGGAACGCTCGGTCGTTTGCGTACATGGCGTACGCGCCCATGGCACAGGCACACACGAGGGAGAGCACAGCGTGGCGATTCAGCGGATGGACAATGTCGGCATCGTCGTGGAGGACATGGACGCCGCCGTCGCGTTCTTCGAGGAACTCGGGATGGAGCTGGAGGGCCGGGGGGAGGTCCAGGGCGCCTTCGCCGACCGGTGCACCGGGCTCGACGGCGTCCACTGCGACATCGCGATGCTCCGCACCCCGGACGGCCACAGCCGGCTTGAGCTGGCGAAGTACCGCAGCCCCGAGGTGATCGACGGCGGCCCGCGTGACCGGCCGCACAACATCCTGGGCACGCACCGCGTCATGTTCGCCGTCGACGACATCGAGGACACCGTCGCCCGTCTGCGCCCGCACGGCGGTGAAGTCGTGGGCGGGATCGCCCGGTTCGAGGACAGCTACCTGCTCTGCTACCTCCGCGGGCCGGAGGGCGTCATCGTCGGCCTGGCCGAGCAACTGGGCTGAGATCCTCGTGCGCGAAGCGCGTGCGAGTCCGGGGACGGCGACCGTCAGAGGGCCGCCCGGGCGGTGCCGTGGAGCGGTACGTCGAAGCGGATCGCGGCGGCCTCGAATGCGCTGTGTTCGACGGCGAGGCGGTCGGTGAACTCCGGTCGGGCGGTGGGGCCGTACCCGACGACCGGGTGCGAGCCGTCGAGCAGGGGGAAGACCGTGTCGCAGAACTCGTCCGGGTCGGCCCCGTGGTTCGGGCCCGGTCCGGCGAGCTGGGTGGCCACGGCCGGGGGGATGAGCTCCACCACCCGGCAGGGTGTGGCCCGCAGGGCGTGGCGCAGGTTCACCGTGTAGCTGTGCAGGGCCGCCTTGGCCGCGCTGTAGAGGGGCGCGAAGGGCTGGGGCAGGAAGGCGCCGCCGGAGGTGACGTTGACGTACACGCTCGGGCGGCCGTGGCCCAGGAGCTGCGGGGTGAGGAGGCGGGCGAGATGGACGGGGCCGGCCAGCAGGACGTCGATCTCGTGCTGGGCCTCGGCCCAGGGGGCGTCGTCCGCGGCGATCCCGACCCGCCGCTGGATTCCGGCGTTGCTGATCACCACGTCCAGGTCGGGCATGACCCGCCTTACGTGGGCGGCCAGTTGCTCACGCTGCGCGGGATCGGCGATGTCGTTGGCGAAGGTCTCCAGGCCGGGCAGTCCCTCGGAGACCGCGGCCAGCCTCCCGGCGCCGCGCCCGGTGACCAGGACGCGGTGGCCGGCCCCGAGGTAGCGGGCAGCCAGGCCGAGGCCGATCCCCGCGCTGCCGCCGGTGATGAGGACCTGGTGCGTACGTGCCTCTGTTTCCATGTAAACAGCCTACGCCCCGTGCGTTTACATGGAAACAAAGGCGTACGGTGAGCGCATGACCGCACCGCTCGATGACGCCGAAATGGCGCGGTGGATCGCCTGGAAGCGAGCCGTCGAGGCCGTCGACGCTGCCGTGGCCCACGAGATCCACAGCGCTTCCGCCCTGTCCGTGCCGGACTTCTCGATCCTGTCGAGGCTGATCGAGAACGGCGGCGGGCGCATGCCGCAGCACGAACTGGGGCTCATGCTCGACTGGCAGCGGGCACGACTGTCCCGTCAGCTCTCCCGCATGGCCGAGCGCGGCCTCGTGAGCCGCGAGGACGGTCCGGGCGGGCGTCGCACCATCCTCGCCTCGGACGCCGGCCGGAGTGCGCTGACCGCCGCCCGTACCGCGCACGCTCAGGCCGTGCGGGGGGCGCTGCTAGCTCACGCCGGGGCGGACCGGGCAACCTTCTGGGCCGCCGTCGACGCCATCGCCGGGGCCGCGCCGGATTCGCGTCACAAGGGCTGACGGTCGCGGCGCCGGGCGGAGAAGGCGGCCAGGGCGGGCGTGACCTCCGCTCGGCATCAGAGGACCGTGGTCGACGAGGTGTGCGCCCGCGGGCTGGACACGGTCGGGCCGGCGAGCTGGGGGCCCGCACCATCGCCAGGGTGGGGCCCCTGTGACGACGGGGACGGGGCGGGACACGCCTGTACGACGGTCCCGGCCCTCGGTGTCTCACCTCACCTCCCGCCGGCCAGTGGCACAGGGCAGCAATCCGACGAACGCGTGGGGCGGAAGTCACCGGAAGCCTGCGACGGCGAGCAGGCGGGTCGCGTCACCGCTGACACCCCGCCCGGCGACGGCCGTCTCCCTTCACCCTGAAGGCGAAGCGGCCCCTAGAGTGACGACCATGCGATGGGGGGATCGCCCGGTCTGGGCGCGGTGCACGGCGGCGGTGTACGTGGCCGGTTTCCTGGAAGGCACCGGAGCCCACGCGTACTTCCTGGTGTCGGACGGGATCAACGCCTACGGCTACGCGCCCCTGCTCGTCGGTGTGCTGTTCCATGTGCTCCTACTGCTGGACCCGCTGGCCGCGCTGATGATCCTCCGCGCCCGCCCCGGCGGACCGGCGCTCGCTGCCGCGGTCATGCTGGCCGATCTGATCGGCAACTGGAGCGTCGCGTGGCCCGTGGTCATGGCACGTCCTGCGGTCTTCCTCCGCCCAGCGGGACTGTTGCCGATCACTCTCTTCGGTCTCTTCGTCCTGCTGACAGCGCTCCCGCTCCACCGGGCGCTCGCGTGCGGCGGGCACGCCTCCGCTCCGGGAGCGCGTCAACCGGCCAGGTGAGCATCGCCCAGGTGACGGCAGAATCGGCGGTCCCGCTCCGCCAACGCCGACCGTGGTCCGGCCGAGCGGAGGACGACGTCCAGGGCGCGGTCGGGGCCGGCGGCGTAGCAGTTGCTGAACCAGGGCATGTTGGGCTCGACCACGGCCCATTCGGTGTCGTGGTCCGGGGTCAGGAGGCCGATGTCCAGTACCACTGCGCTCGGGAGGGTATCGCCGCACGTGGACAGGAGGTCGGCCGCGAATTCGCGGACGGCGGGCTCGTGGCGGTGGCCCTCCAGGGGCTCGGCGTGCAGGTGGCCGTAGGTGGTGTACTGGGAGCCGGTGCGGATTTCGCCGTCGAGGATGTACAGGCGGAACTCCGCCGCCCAGGTGACCACGTCGCTGATCAGTACGGCGGCGTCCGGGCCGGGCGGGAGGTCGGCGCCGGTGGGGTAGACGGCGGCCGGGAAACTCTTCTCTCGCGGTGGCTTCACGAAGGCCGGGCGGGAGAGGCGGCGGGCCTCGTCGAGAGTCGACATGGCGATGCGTCGTCCCGTGTACGCGTACGGCAAGGTGGTCAGCCAGTCGTCGGAGGGTTCCAGGAGGGCGACCTCCAGGCCCTCGGCGACGCGGGCCGCGAAGGCGGGGCCGCCGTAGTAGTGGGCACCTCGGCGCTCCGGGGCGGCGCCGCCGAGTATCTCCACGTCCATGCCCCGCCGCCGCGCCGCTGCCGACAGCAGTTCGGACGTGGTGGTGCACTGCGGCGCCAGCGCCAGGAAACCTTGCTTCGTCACGATCATTGACGATGCCATCGAGCCGGCCCGGTGGTCCACCCACATATGTACGGGACAGGGGCGGGCGAGGGAACACATCCCCCGCCCGCCCCGTGTCGAGTCAGCCCGTGTACGCCTCCAGTTCCGAGAGCTGGGCCGCGGGCCAGCCCGTGTTGCCGGTGAAGGTGAGACGGAGGTACCGGGTCGCGGTACCGGACAGGGTGACGGTCGCCGTGTTGCCGCTCGGCGGGTTGAAGGTGTAGCCCGCCGACGCCTTCAGCGTGGTGAACGTGGAGTTGTCGGTGCTCCCGAGCACGCTGAGCGTCTGGGTACGGGTGGCCCACGCCGTGGCCGGCGGCAGCTTCAGCACGACCCGCTTGACCGCCTTCGCGGCGCCGAGGTCGACGGTGACGGACTGCGGGAAGGCGTTGTTGGCGCTCTCCCAGTAGCTGTTCGCGTCACCGTCGACGGCCTTGCTCGCGGGATAGACATCCGTGTGGCTCGTCTCGGTGACCGGGCGGCTCTTGGCGAGATTCACCGTCGGGTCGTCGGTCGGCGGGTCCGTGGGGGGATCGGTGGGCGGGTCGGTCGGCGTGGTGCCGCCGCCGGGCACTCCCCCGTTGGTCCACTGCGGGGCCGGCCAGTTACCGGTGCAGGCGGGCGGGTCGGCGTACCAGCCGCTGTTGCCGGTGCCACGGGTGATGACGAAGCCGGAGCCCACGCAGTTGTGGATGGGGTTGGACTGGGCGATGTGGGTGGCCGTGACGTTGGTGAACGAGGCGTTGCCCGGCGCCTGGATCTGGAGGGCGTAGGTGCCGGCGCCGTCGATCCGGACGTTCTCGAAATGCAGCCCCTTGGTCGCGCCCTCGATGTTCATGATCGCGGCGTAGGAGCTGTCGAGGATCTCGGTGTCGGTGATGTTGACCGTGGCGTCCAGGGCCTCGTTGAGCCCGCTGAACCACACCGCGCCGACCCCGAACTGCCAGTTGTAGTCGTTGTTACCAGCCCGGATCAGGGTATTGCGGGCCGCTGTCGTGGTACCGGAGACGGCCGTACCCTGACCCGAGTTGACACCGGGATACCGGTTGGCGACATGCAGCCCGCCGCCGTTGGTGATGGTGTCGGCCATCACGTTGTCGGAGATGGTGATGTCCTTGCCGCCATAGGTGACGATGTTGTTGGCGAGGATGGGCAGCACCACCGTGTTGTAGGTGAACTTGTTCTTGACGTTCGGTATGTTCTCCGCCCACATGGCGAGCCCGTCGTCACCCGTGTTGCGGACGAAGGTGTTGGTCACCGTGGAGTTGGTGACACCCATGTGGAAGTTCACGCCGTCCGCGGTCTGGTCCAGGATGCGGCTGTTCTTGATGGTGAAGTTGTCCATGGGACCGTCCATCCAGGCCCCGCACTTGGTGTGCTGCATCCACACGTTGTCGACGGTGGAGTTGGACAGCGCGCCACCGATGGCGTTGACCTGGTCGTCGTCGACGCGCTCCCGGATGTCCCCGAGGATGGCGAAGTCCTTGAGGGTGACGTTCTTGCTGCCGCCCTGGCTGGCGTACTTGCCGTACACGCCCACGGCCTTCGCCCGGTTCACCGGGTCGCGGCCGGTGAGGACGCTGTACCAGGGGCCCGCGCCGGCCAGGGTGACCTGGTCGACCACTATGTGGTCCCGCACCTGGAAAGTGCCCTGGGGTATGTAGACCGCCCTGCCCTGCGCCTTGCCCGCGTCGACCGCCGCCTGGATCTTCGCGGTGGAGTCGGCCGCACCGGTCGGATCGGCGCCGAAGTCGCTCACCACGTCCAGCGCGCCGGACGGCTTGCCGATGGGCGAACCCACCTGCTCGAAGTCGGCGAGGTCGATGGTGAACGTCGGTGAGGTGCTGGTGGACGACACCTGGAGCCGCACCTTGGTCCCGGCCGGGAGGGTCGAGCCGAGCAGGGTGCGGGTCTCGTCGTAGAAGTGGTGGGGGTTGGAGTCGCCGGGGTTGTTGTTGAAGGGGTAACCCCCGTAGTACCAGCCGTACTTGGAAGTCACCGGGACGGACTTGAGCTGGTTGCCGTTGATCTTCAGGTCGATGCTCGCGTCCCGCCCGGTGCCCGCCGCGTTGTCGGGCAGCGAGTAGCGGAAGGACATCGCGTTGGCCGGCGCGGTCAGGGTGAACTCGACGTACTCGCCCGGCGCGTCGAGGGTCACCGCCTGCCTGCCGGACGCCTCGGAGGGGAGGTGGCCGTAGAGGCGGTCCGGTCCGATGAGGGTGCCGTTGGTGGCGGCGTACTCGGCCTCCTGTTCCTTGAACGGGACGGTCGCGCCCCGGCCGGATATGCCGACGGGGGAAGGCGCCGGTACTCCGGCCGCGTGAGCCTCGGGTGCGAGGGCCACGGCGACGAGCGTGCCGGCCGCGGCCAGCGCCATGGACACGGTCGCCGCCAGGGCCTGGCGCAGGGATCTGCCGTTCGGGGGTGCGGTCATGGGTGTGCGTCCTCAAGGCTCGCGGGGGTGAGCGGACGCAAGAAAGCTAGAAGCACACGGAAATGAAGTCCACGAAGCTGCGCAAGATTGTTACAGGAGGACGCAGATTCTCGACTATCCACAGGCCGCCCACGCCGGTGATCCACCTGGCAGGATTGCCGGACCGCGCGGGAACGCACGTCTCCGCGCTGCTCAAGAGCGTCCTTGGAAGAAAACGGCTGGGTCCACACATGTCTGCTGAGTGGTACGTCCTCATCGAGGAGGACACACGGGTGACGGAGTATGTCGAGGGCAACCAACTGCGGCTTCACCGCTGGATGCTGACGGGCAGCCACCACATCGAGGGCGGCGAGGCCCAGGCCCTCGCGGCCGCCGAGGACGCGGCACTGCGCTACATACCGGACACCGTCGCCCGGCACGCCAACCCGGGGGACGAGCCGGCCCGCCATGTCCTGCTCGCCCAGGACGGGGCCTGGGTGGCGATCGTGCGACAGCGCGACCGCGAGGCCCGCATACGGGTGACGACGGCCCGCCTCCTGCACTCCCACGAGGAGAAGGAGGCCCCGCCGAAGACCTTCAGGGAGTCTCTCCGCGGCGCCCTCCAGGCTCCGCCGCCCGCGCCGAAGCCCTGGGCGCCGCCCGGCCAGGCGTGAGATCACCCGTGCGCGGGCCGGTCACCCGGTCATGCGTCGCGTGATCAGCTCCAGCAGCCGCATGACCGCGGCGTCCGCGTCCGGACGGCGGATGGCGACCAGGGTGGTCTCCAGGTAGGGCGACCGCTCCGCGAACGGCACGAAGGCGACCTCGGCGACGTGGAAGTCACGCAGCCGCTCGGGCAGCAGGCTGACGCACAGCCCGGACGCGACGTAGCTGAACAGGCCGGTCAGGTCGTCCGAGACGGCGCGGCTGCGCGGGGTGAAGCCCGCCTCGCGGCAGGCGAGCTGCACCTGATGGGCGAGGGTCGGCAGCGCGGTGGGGTCCGGCAGGACGAAGTCCTCGTCGCGCAGGTCGCCCAGCCCGATCGTGTCCGCGTCGGCCAGCGGATGGTGGCGCGGCACCGCCGCCGCGATGCGCTCCACCGCGAAGTCGAGGCTGACGAGGTCGGCCGACAGCGGAGCGGGGTCGCGCAGAAAGGCGAGGTCGAGAGTGCCGTTGCGGATCATCTCGGCCAGGGCGACCGCCGAGTCCTGGTGCAGATGCACCCGCAGGCCGGGGAGGTCCTCCGCCGCCGCCCGGAGCAGCCCCGGCAGATAGTGATGGCTGAGGATGCTCACATACCCCACCCGGACGTCGCCCTCCAGGCCGGCGGCGACCCGGCGGGCCCGTTCGATGGCGGCGGACTGGGAGTCGAGGAGGCGCTGCGCGTCCACGGCGAAGACCTCGCCCGCCGCCGTCAGCGTCACCCCGCCGGGGCCCCGGTCGAGGAGACGTACCCCGAGGCCGCGTTCGAGGCGCTGGATCGACTGGCTGAGCGGCGGCTGGCTCATCCCGAGGCGCTCGGCCGCGTGCCCGAAGTGCCGTTCGTCGGCGACCACCAGAAACTGTTCCAGCAGCCTTCTGGTCAGCTGAATATCCTCAAGCATATTGCTCATGACCAGATCATATATTGGACGGACAGGCTTCCAGAGGTGTCCACTGGCACATGAGCGTCACCGGAGAAGCGTGCCGCCCTTTCCCCCACACGGCCCTCTCACCTGGAGGCCCCCATGCGCCAGCAGGACGTCGCCCGGCTGTTCACCACCCCGGTGGACTCCCCGGCCTACGCCCCCACCCGGTACCGCTTCACCGACCGCGAGTACCTCAACATCTACTACCGCACCGACCCCGAGGCGCTGCGCCGACTGGTGCCCGAGCCGCTGACGGTGACCGACCCGGTCGTCCGCTTCGAGATGATGCGGATGCCCGACACCACCGGGCTCGGGGACTACACCGAGGCCGGGCAGCTCATCGCCGTCGAGCACGAGGGCGAGAAGGGCGAGTTCAACCTCGCCATGTACGTCGACAGCGTGCCGGCGATCTCCAGCGGCCGCGAGTACAGCGCGTACCCGAAGAAGGGCGGCTCCCCCACCCTGTACGTCGACTCCGACACCCTGGTAGGCACGCTCGACTACGGCACCCTGCGCGTGGCGACCGCCACCATGGGCTACAAGCACCACGTCCTGGACCCGGACGAGGCCCTGGCGGAGATCAGCACCCCTGCCTTCATGGTCAAGACGGTCCCGCACTACGACGGCACCCCGCGCATCTGCGAGCTGGTCCGCACCCGGATCACCGACGTCACCGTCAAGAGCGCCTTCACCGCCCCGGCCCGGCTCCAGCTGTTCGCGCACGTCATGGCGCCGCTCGCCGACCTGCCGGTGCTGGAGATGGTCCGGGCCAGCCACATCGTCACCGACCTCACCCTCGCCCCCGTCGAGCCGGTCTTCGACTACCTCGCCGCCTGAGCGCACCCGGTCGAACAGCACAGAGCCCGCAAAGCACAGAGCCGAAAAGCACCGGGCCGTAGAGCACAGAGCCCTACCGAGAAAGCACAGAACCATGACCTCTCCCACCGAGCCCGTCCCCGACTCCTACCGGCGTGCCGCGATTATCGGCGGCGGCGTCATCGGTATCTCCTGGGCCGGTCTCTTCCTGGCCCGCGGCATCGACGTGGTGATCAGCGACCCGCGCGCGGACATCGAGGACATCGTCCGCACCGGCCTCGCCGAGATCACCCCGGCCCTGGCCGAGCTGGGCCTGCCCACGGAGGACCTCACCGCCGGGCTCTCCTTCGAGGCTGACCTCGCCACCGCCGTGGCCGAGGCGGACATCGTCCAGGAGAACGGCCCCGAGCGGCTGGACCTCAAGCAGCAGATCTGGCGGACGATCGAGGACGCGGCTCCCGCGCACGCGCTGCTGGCCACGTCGACCTCCGGCATCCCGGCGAGCGCCATCGCCACCGCGCTGCGGCAGCCCGAGCGCCTCGTCGTGGGGCACCCCTTCAACCCGCCGCATCTGGTGCCGCTGGTGGAGGTCGTGCCCGGCGAGAAGACATCGGCGGAGACGGTCGAGCGGGCGCGGGAGTTCTACACCGCTCTCGGCAAGAAGCCCCAGGTCCTGCACAAGGAGGTGCCGGGTTTCGTCGCCAACCGCCTCCAGTCCGCGCTGTTCCGCGAGTGCGTGCACCTCGTCGCCGAGGGCGTGGTGACCGAGGCGGAACTGGACGAGATCGTCACCTCCTCCATCGGGCTGCGCTGGGCGGTCGCCGGTCCGTTCCGCACCTTCCACCTGGGCGGGGGCCCCGGCGGACTCCCGCACTTCATCGAGCACCTGGGCCGCGCGATGGAGGACAACATGTGGCCGGCCCTGGGCAGTCCCACCTTCGACGAGGCCACCGTCAACACACTCGTCGACCAGGCCCACGACGCCTTCGGCACCGGCACGGTCGAGGAGCTGGCCGCCGAGCGCGACCGCGCGCAGATCACGCTGATGCGCGCCCTCGGCGAGACGCCCGACTCCGGCCCCACGCACGCCTGATCCAGCGACAACGTACAAAGAGGCGAAGAAACATGGACCTCACCCAGAAGATCAAGAAGGCCGTCGCCGACCCGGCCACGGACGACGCGTTCGACGTGCGTGCCGAGGCGGAGGAGGTGCTCGCGGGCATCGGCCTGAAGCCGGGCGACACCGGCGGTGACATCACCTTCGAGGGCGCCGACCCGGTCGTCCCCAGCACCCTGCGGCTCGGCGCGGCCTCCGGGATCGCGCTGGTCGCCAAGTCCGCCGCGATCGCAGCCCTGTGGAAGGACCGCACCGGCCGCGGCCAGGACATCCACATGGACCTGCGCAAGGGCCCGCACCGGCTGTGCCCGTTCTACGAGCGCAAGTGGGAGCTGCTCAACGGCTATCCGGGCGGCACCCCGTCGCTGATCAACATGGCGTTCGTCAACAACTTCTACCGCAGCGCGGACGGCCGCTGGATGATGCCGTTCAACATCTATCCCAACATCAAGGTCGCCGCGCAGCGCCTGCTCGGCGTCGGTGACGTGCCCGAGCATGTCGAGGCCGCGATCGCGAAGTGGGACGCGCGGGAGCTGGAGCGGGCCGGCGCCGAGGCCGGGTGTGTGATGCCGATGGTGCGCACGCCGCAGGAGATCCTCGACGAGGAGCAGTACCAGCAGGTGCTGTCCACGCTGCCGCTGGTGGAGATCACCCGCATCGGTGACAGCGATCCCGAGCCGCTGCCCGCCGACCCGGTCGCGCCGCTGGACGGGGTCCGCGCGCTCGGCATGGGCCACATCATCGCGGGTGCCGGTGCCGGTCGTGCCATGGCGCTGCACGGCGCGGACGTGCTGAACCTGTGGCGGCCGACCGAGCTGGAGCACGACGTCACGTACAACACGACGGGCGTGGGCGTGCGTTCGGCGACGGTGAGCCCGTACACCGAGGAGGGCCTCGCCCTCATCCACCGGCTCCAGTCCGAGGCCGACGTCTTCTACGCCAACCGGCGCCCCGGCTTCCTGGACCGCATCGGCTTGTCCGAGGAGGAGGCGATCGAGCGCCGCCCCGGTCTGATCTACGCGACGGTCTCGCTGAACGGGCGGACCGGCCCGTGGAAGGACTACCTCGGCTTCGACCAGACCGCCGGCGCCCTCACCGGCCTGCTGCACCTGGAGGGCGACGGCGACAAGCCCGCGCTCCCGCCCATCACGGTGGTCAACGACTATCTCGTCTCCTGGTTCATGACCGCCGGCATCGCCGAGGCCCTGCGCCGCCGTGCCGTGGACGGCGGCAGCTACCGCGTCCACGTCTCGCTGTCCCGCGTGGCCCTGTGGATTCTCTCCATGGGCATCTTCGACCAGGAGTACGCGAAGCGGATCGCCGGTACCGGCGACCTCCACGCCTACCCGGACCCCGACCTCTTCACGGCCGAGACCCCGCTCGGCCACTACCAGGGCATCACCGACCAGGTCCGGATGTCCGACACCCCCGGCGCCTACCGACAGATCCTCGTCCCCCGCGGCTCCCAGCGCCCGGAATGGCTCCCGGCCGCCTGACGAGCCCGACGCGCCGGGGCGGTGGTGGTCACCGCCCCGGCGCGCACTGGTCAGTTGACAGCCACCGAGAAGTTGGTGACCGCCAGTCCCGCCCCGTTCTCCCAGGGTTCGAAGCCCGCCTGGATGCTGGTGAGGTACCAGTCCGGGGTGGCGAGGCCCTGGGAGACGGTGTGGTCGATGAAGTCCTTGACGTTGAAGTTCAGGCCGGTCAGGGACGAGGAAGCGACGTAGGAGATCACGTCGTTCGTGCCGTTGCTGCCCCGCCACACGTCCCAGTTCTGCCCGGCGAGGGAGACGGTGCCGGTCACGGAGCCGATCGGCTGGACGGGGCCGGTCCGGTCGAGCCAGATCATGATCTCGGTCTTGTTGACGCCGTCCGTCCTCGGCGTCGGGTCCAGCCAGATGTCGTACGCGGCGTCGAACACCGCGCCGCCGGCGTACTGGTACGTGATCGAGCTGGGCACGCTGCCGATGCTCCCGATCCGCTTGGGCAGGTTCGTGCCGGGCGAGCAGTTGGTGTAGTGGCAGCCCGCGAAGATCGAGGGATACGACTTCGGGGCGCCGTTGGTGGGCACGGAGCCGTCGGCGCGGGTGAGCTGGAAGCCGTCGCCGACCTGGGTCACGCACTGCGGGGCGGAGGTGCCCCAGGCGTTGTTCTGCACGACGTAGCCGCCGGGCGTGGTGACCGAGCCGAACTGGTCGCACACCTGCGCGTCCGCGTGGGCGGAGCCAGTGGTGGCCGTCAGCGCGGTGACCGAACCGGCGGCCAGCACGAGGGCCGCCGTGACGGAGCGTAACTTGCGCGACTTCACACGCATGGGGGGTTTCCTTCCGTACGTACGTGGGGGGAGGTGTCCACGGTCTACGGCTCGACGCCCCAGGCGAGCGTGCCGTTGACGTAGACGGTCACCTTGGGGGCGTCGGCGTACGACGTGCCGGTGCCGCGGCTGTAGTCGTCGGTCTCGTCGAAGTTCGACCAGTCCGACTTGGCGAGCCGCAGCTGGAGATCGCCGGTACCGGCACCGGCGGCCAGCGAGCCCGAGGTGAAGGTGACGTCGAGGGTGTGGTCGGCGCCGGTACGGGCCGCCGGGAGTGCCGTGACGGAGGTCTTCACGGCGGAGCAGCCGAGCTGGGCGTAGTCGCACCACGTCTGGTAGCCGGCCGAGGCGGACTCGCCGGTGAACCAGTACCGGACCGTCACCTTGGACAGATCGACGGCGCCTGAACCGGAGTTGACGAGCTGGATGCCGGGCCTGATCTGGTTGTCGGCGGCCGAGGAGTCGTTGTTCTTGTACTGCGCCTTGATCCCGGTCGAGCCGCCTCCTCCGCCGGACGTCTTGGTGGTCGCGGAGACGGCCGCCGAGGCGACCGAGACGTTCCCGGCCGCGTCCTTGGCCTTGACGGTGTACGTGTAGGCGGTGGCGGCGGACAGGCCGGTGTCGGTGTACGAGGTGGTGGTGGAGCTGCCGACCTTGGTGCCGCCCCGGTAGACGTCGTACCCGGTCACCCCGGTGTTGTCGGTCGCCGCGCGCCAGGTGAGGGAGACGCTGTCGGCCGTGGTCGCGGAGACGGCGAGGCCGGTGGGCGCGGTCGGCGCCTGGGTGTCACCGCCTCCGCCGCCCGAACCGCCCACCGCCGGGTAGGCGTTGGCGAGCAGCTGCCGGAACTCCGCCGAGAACCAGTGCCCGGCCAACGGGGAGTTGGGCAGCGCCCCGGTCGGGTTGTTGCCGTTGCGGCCGTTCCCGGCGTACGTGGGGTCGCACATCTGGTCGAAGCCCTTGCCCTCGTCGTTGTCGAGGGGCTGGCTGGCGCCGTCGGACTCACCCGGCGGCTTGGCCCAGACATACGCGTCGATGCCCGTGTCGGGCGCGGCCGCCGGGCGTTCGCCGAGGCCGGCGCCGCTCTGGTTGCACCAGTTCCCGGCGTGGATGCGCCGGTCGATCCGGCCGCCGTCGACATAGGCGTCCACGCTGGTCGTCGGCCCGGGTCCGGCCGGCCGGGCGGAGCCGCCCCAGCCGTTGCGGGAGGTGTCGATCAGCATGCCGATGCCGCTGTCGAAGCCCTGGGCGACGAGCGCGGACCGCAGCCCCTGCGCGAACGTCGTCTCGTCGTCGTACTGGTTCCAGTCGATCCACTTCGACTGGCGCACGGTGGTGCCGTTGACCGTGTCGGTGATCTTGACGTACGGCTCGCGGGTGGGCGAGTAGTTGGCCGTGTTGACGATGAACCCCGTCACATCGCTCACGGTGGCGCCGCTGGTGGTGGCGGCCTTCTTGAACTCCTGCGCGGCCGGGACGAGGTTGGAGTCCCAGCCGAGCCAGCCGTGGTGTCCGGCGTCGATGTAGTTGTAGGTGTTGGGCAGCGCGCCGAGCTTGTGCAGGGCGTAGCCGACGCCCTTCTCGTAGTTGCCGTTGGCCTTCATCGTGGCGCACTGGGGCGTGGAGCCCGCGGTGCCGCCCGCGTTGGTGACGAGGTTGGGCAGCGAGTCGGGCTCGATGAGGTTGACGATGCGCAGGCTCGCGTACGCCGAGTCGGCGAGGACGGCCGCGATCGGGTCGATGTAGTCGGTCTGGTAGCGGCCGAGTTCGTCGGCGCCCAGCTCGCCGTTGGAGGCGAGGGCGGCGCAGTCCCGGCCGGGCAGGTCGTAGATCACGAGCTGGACGAGGTTGGCGCCCTGCGCCTTGGCGGCGTCGAGGTGGGCCTTGAGACCGCGCGCCTCCGAGGTTCCCTTGATCGCGGCGATCCGGTCCAGCCATACGAAGGTCGGCTGGTCCGACACCGCCGAACCACCGGGCTCCGCCGCCGCCTTGGCCGACCAGTCCGGGTTCACATAGGGCTTGGCGCCGACGTAGGGATTGTCCAGCTTGGCCGCGGCGGAGGCGGTCTGCGGCAGGGCGCTCAGGGAGAGCGTGCCGAGCAGCGCGGCGGCGGCCAGTACGGCGGCGCGTCTCGGGGCGTGCGGGTGTGCGGCTCTGCGGGAGTACATGCCGGTCTCCTGAAGGTCACGGTGAGCGGGTGGGGGTACGGCATCGCGCTGACGGTGCCCGGCACGAGGCCGGACACCTACCTTGGGAGCGCTCCCACCGTGCGGCCGCGTGACGGAACTGTCAACACCCGGTGCTCGAACTCGCTTTGACCGCAGCCCCTTTGGCGGCGGTACGGGGCGCCGTGACCGGACCCGTTCGGGCCACGGGAGTGCGGATCAGGCTTCGAGGTTGCCGAGCACCCGGCGCATCGCGTCCTGTACGGCGGTACGGGCCTCGGCCGTGTGGTCCAGCGTCTCGAAGCCGTGGTGGCAGTGCGGGGCGGAGATGACCCGCACCTGGGCGCCGCACGCGTCGGCGGCGTCCAGGAAGTTCCGCACGCTCGCGTCGTGCATCGGGTCCTCCAGGCCGACGCGGGTGAGCACGACCGGCAGGTCCCCCGCGCCGCGCACCGCTGCCGCCGGGCGGAAGCGGTCGCCGTCCGTGCCGTGACCCGGAAGCGGTTCCAGCAGGGGGTAGTTGGCCGCCAGACACCGCAGCCACGGCGGCGGGGCGGAGAGCCAGGGCGCCGACAACGGGCCGCTGCCGGAGAAGAACCAGAGGGCCACCCGGTCCCCGTCGACCCGGGGATGCGCGCGGACGAGACCGACGGCCGCGGACACGTCCTCGGCGGCACGGGCGAGGTCGTCCGGCGCGTGCAGCCGGTGGTCCACCGTGACGCCGACAGCGCCCAGTTGCGCGGCGAGCGTGGCGTACCCGGTGAAGGTCGGCCAGTCGCGTGGCGTCGGCCGGATTCCGGCCGGCAGCGGGCCGCCGTGCACGAACACGATCGCGGGGCGCGGCTGTTGGCCGTCGGGCAGATACAGGTCGACGTGCTCCTCGCGCTCCCGTGGCCGTTCCGGCACCGGCAGGACGAACGGCCGCAGGTGGTCCGGTACATGTCCCGGAGGCAGCGCGAGGCTCTCCCCCTCGCCCGCCGCCGCCTGCCGCAGCGCCTTGGCCAGCAGGTCCGGCTCGGACAGCATCGGCCAGTGCCCGGTGGCCAGTTCGAGGAAGGTGTTGCCCGGCCGGGTGAGCAGGCTCAGACGCGGGGCACCGAGCGACACCATCCAGCGCAGCCGGTCGACGGTCGAACCGTCGGCCGGGCACAGGATGCCGGTCCTCGGGATGCGGGCGGCGCCGTCGGAGAGCCGGAGCGGCTGGGTGAGAGTGGCGGCGGGCTGCGGGAGGGCGCGGGCGGTGAGCTGGTCCAGTTCGGCGGGGGTGAGCCCCTCGGTGCTGCCCAGCCGGTGCCATTCCTCGCGCGTCGGCGGCGGCACGTCGGTCGCGCCGTTCACGGGTCGCGGCAGGGCTGGGAGTGCGTCGAGGGCGCTGTCGCCGTCCTCGGGCAGCCCGGCAGCGGCCAGGTGGACGACCCTGACCACCCGCTCCCGGCGCCGGTCGGCGGCGCCCAGCGCCGGGAGCAGTCCGTAGCCGTGCCCGACCAGCACCACGCGCTCCCCCGCCGCGTCGACCTGGCGGACCACCTCCGCGACATGCGTCTCCAGGTCGACCGCACCGGAGGAACCACCCCCGGGAAGCGCCACACAGCGCACCCGCGCCCCCGCCCGCCGCAGCGCGGCCGCCACCCGCTCCCACACCCAGTCCCCCGTGTGCGCCTCGGGCACCAGCACGAACGCGGCCTCTGCCCCTGTGTCCCGTGTCGTCATCCTCGGCTCCTCCCACCGGTCCGGCACGGCCGTGTCGTCGGCCGCGCGCGCCGCTACCGTAGGAACTCCCCCTGGAGGAGGTTCAAGGCGTGACCGGAGTGACGTCGTGGAGCATCGGGGAACTGGCGGCGCGGGCGGGCGTCACCGTGAAGACCGTCCGCTTCTACTCCGACCAGGGACTCCTGCCCGAGACCGGACGCAGCTCCGGGGGCCACCGCCGGTACGGCCCGGAAGCGCTGGGCCGGCTGCGGATGATCCGCTCCCTGCGCACCCTGGACCTGCCGGTACCGGACGTGGGCCGGGCGCTGGAGCGGGACGACGCACTGGAGGGACTGGTCGCGGACCGTCTGCGCGAACTGCGGCCCCAGCTCGCCGCGCTGCGCTGGCGGGAGGCGGCGCTCCAGCTGCTCGCGGACTGCCCGCCGGAGGAGCGGGCCCGGCGGCTGGACCTCATCGGTGCCATGGGGCTCCCGCCCGACACCGACCTCCTCGCCCGCTTCTGGCGCCGGTGGCTCTTCCCGGCCCGGCTCCCGGCACCCCTGCTGGCCGGGATCGTCGACACGGCCGTACCCCCGCCACCGCACGACCCCACCCCGGCGCACGTCCTGGCCTTCGGGCGGCTGCGGGCGATCGTCACGGCGCCCTGCCCGCCGGGCCTCCTGGACCGGCCGCCCGCGCCGAAGCGGTTCACCGACGGCTTTCGCCCGGCCGTCCTCTACGCCGGCCTCAAGGAGGCGTACGACCTCGCCGACCCGGCGCTGCGGGCCGGGCGTGCCCCGGCCGGGGGCGAGGCCCTGGACCGGTTCGTCGCGGCCTGGGCGGAAGCCGGGGGCGCCCGCGACAGCGCGGCCTTCCGGCGGCGGCTGACCGGCGTCCTGGCCGACGAGCCCCGCCTGGACCACTACTGGGACGTCGTCTCCGAGCTGGCGACCCCGCCGGGTGCCCCACCGGAGCCCACGCCGGGCGCGGCCGAGGCGTGGCTGCGCGAGGCGCTCGCCGGAGCGGCCGGAGACCCCGATGCGACCGTGCTCCTGTGAGTGACCTCGGCGACGCACACCTGCGCACCTGGGCGCTGCGCTTCATGACCCTCCTCGCGGCGGACCTCGACGATCAGCTGGCGTGGCTGGGCGAGCAGGCGGTCGAGGCGGGGTCCGCCGTGGAGGAGGTGCTGCTGCTCTGCCGGATCTGGGAGGGGCTCGTGGAGCGCGGGCTGGGTGAGCCGGGGACTCTCCGCGAGGTGCGGGCCATCGGGCGGCGGCTGGCCGAGGCCGAGGACGCGCCCCGCACCGGGCTCTGGGCCGATGAGCTGGCCGTGGAGCCGGTGTGGGGCGACGTCCGGTCCCTCGCCGGCCGGTTGCTCCGCGCGGAGGTGGGCGATCGGAGGGACACTCCCTAGGGGGTGTCCGGAAAGTCGGTGGCTCGTTGGTCCGTTCGTGGTGCGTAGGCATGAACTGACCGATGAGTCGTGGGCGTTGATCGCTCCGTTGCTGGCGCCGGGTCGGATGGGCAGGCCTGGTCGGGACCGGCGGCAGGTGGTGAACGGGATCTTGTGGAAGCTGTCCACCGGGGCTGCCTGGCGTGACCTGCCCGAGCGGTACGGGCCCTGGAAGACGGTCTACGAACGGTTCCGGAACTGGTCCGCCGACGGCACGTGGGACCGTCTGCTGGCCCACGTCCAGCAGCACTCCGACGCCGTCGGGCGGGTCGACTGGACGGTTGTGTGCGTGGACTCGACCACGGTCCGGGCCCATCAGCACGCCGCCGGGGCCCGAAAAGGGGGCCCTGGGAAGGCGAGGCGCTCGGCCGGTCGCGGGGCGGCCTGACCAGCAAGATCCACCTGGCCTGCGACGGCCTGGGCCGGCCCCTGGCGTTCACGCTGACGGGCGGGAACGTGAACGACTGCACTCAGCTCGAGCCGGTCATGGACCAGATCAAGATCGCGCGTCCTGGGCCGGGCCGGCCGCGCACCCGGCCCGGCCGCGTCGTCGCGGACAAAGGCTACTCGGCCCGCAAGATCCGCGCCTACCTGCGACGACGCGGCATCGCGGCAGCGATCCCGGAACGCATCGACCAGATCAACGGACGCATCCGCCGCGGCGAGAGCCGCTGCCGCCTCGACAAAGCCGCTTACCGGCGGCGCAACGTCATCGAGCGCTGCTTCAGCCGCCTCAAGCAGAACCGGGCCCTGGCCACACGCTACGACAAACGAGCCATTCACTACCGGGCCATGGTCACCCTTGCCTGCCTCCGCCTCTGGCTCAACGACTTTCCGGACACCCCCTAGGGGCGCGGCTGCGGGGACGACGGCGCTTTGCGGTTCACGTCGCACTCCTTCTCCGTCAAGGGGCGCCGGTCGCCCGCGCGGCGGGAGCAGAGGACGGTGCGGTCGTAGTGGGCGCCGCCGGTGTTGGCGACGCGGACCAGGGAGATGGCGTAGTTGTCGCGGGTGCCGGGTTCGAGGCCCTGGTCGTGGGCGTTGTCCTGGGTGACGGCGGTGAAGTCGACACGGCCGGTGGCGAGGTTGTCGATGTTGGTGCGCAGCAGACCGGACCACGCCTCGGCCCGGCCGCGCGGGCGTCCGTCGCCGGTCGCGGCGCGGTAGAGCACCTCGGTGGCGTCGTGCATCAGCATGGTCTGCCCGTCGCTGAGGGCGCTGTCGGTCTGCGGGGTCGCCGCGCTCAGGCCGAGGATCTTCTCCTGGTCGGGGCCGAGTTTGCGCAGGTTGTTGACGAAGATGGTGCCCTGGTTCTTGGTGCCGGGGGCGGTGAGGACGAGGTGGTAGAGGGTGACGTTGGCGGCGACGCTGCTGCGCTCGGAGTCGAAGCCGGCCTGGGAGAGGTCGTCCCCGGCGAGGACCGCGATCTGCTTGCCGTTGCAGCCGGGTTCGGAAGTGATGCCGTCCATCAGGGCGTTGACGTCCTCGGTGCGGCCGGCGAAGTAGACGACCCGGGGCACCTCGCCCTCCTGGCAGATCTGGCCGACCTGGCGGCCGAGCACCGGGCGGCCGTTGCTCAGTCCGTACCGTTCCAGCCGGTCGACCCGGTAGCCCACGTCGGTGAGCATCCGGGCGCCGTGGTCCATCTGCTCGCGGGTGTAGCGGTCGTGGGTGACGGGGCTGCGGCCGAGGACGACGGCACGGCCGGCGGTGCCGTAGCCGTGGGTGCCGGGCGCGCGCAACTGCTGGGCAAGCAGGCGGAGTTGCCGTACCTGCCACTGGTCGGTGGCGGCCAGGTTGAAGAAGTTGGGCTTGTCGAGCAGCCAGGTACCGGAGTTGGTGCCGGAGACCACGGGGAGTTCGGCCTGCCGCAGGGTCTCCAGCACCTTGTCGGTGTCGGTCATGTCGCGGCCGATGCCGACCACGCCGACGATCGTACGGTCCCGCCGTGCCACCTCCACGATCCGCTCGGCCATCGTGGCCTGACTCGCCATGTCCGTACCGCCGTTGGCGACCAGCAGGCGCAGCTTCACCGGCTGGGAGGCGTTGTTGGCGTGCTGGGCGATGTAGGCGCCGCGCAACTCCTCGAATCCCTTGACCAGTTGGTCGTCGTTCTTGCCCTCCGGGTCGGGTCCGCTGAGTGGACCCGCGTAGACCAGCGTGACGTAGTCGCTGTTGCCGATCGACGCGTTCTCCTGGCGGATCAGTTCCTGGAGCTGCCGGGCGACGGGGAAGGTGACCCCGCCGGTCGCCACGCCGACGCACTCGGGGCCCTTGCCGCCGGGTGTCTCGACCCGCCGGGTGTCCTGGTTGGCGCCGCGCAGGTCGCTGGAGCAGTACTGGCTGGTCAGCCGGTGGTCGCGGACGCCGAGCCCGAGCCCGGTGGCGGCGAGGACGAGGGCCAGCGCGGGCAGCGACCACAGCCAGGTCCAGCGGGGGCGCCCGGTGGACAGCCGGGAGAGGCGCGGGGAGCCCACGCCGAGGTCGGGGTGGAGCAGCAGCCCCTCCGGCAGCGGTACCCGCAGCACCCACGGCAGGGTGCTGCCCTCCAGGCTGGGCGACTGGGTGACCCGGCGGGCGCGGTTCCAGCTCGCGTACCAGGCGGGCAGGTCGGCGCCGGAGCCGTGGAGGTGGCTCGCGGCGGGCTCGGCCGCGTAGCTGCGCTGGAGCAGGCCGATGTCCTCGTGCCGTACGGCGGCGATGACGAGCAGGGGGTCGAGTTCGCTGCGGATGCTGCGGATGTCGCTGATGGCGCGCAGGAGTTCGATCAGGCCGTTGTCGGCGGTGGCGTCGGGCAGGACGAGTACCGGCGGGGTGGGGCGCTTGCGTCCGCGCAGGTCCAGTGACCAGGCGCGGTGCGCGTCGCGCAGGTCCTCGCGCAGGGCGTGTACCCGCAGCTGGAGGTGGCGGCGCTGGGCGTCCTCGTCGCCGCTGCCGGTGCGGTGCTCGTCGAGCAGGCCGCCGTCCTGGATGTCCCGCGCCACGGCGGCGACCCGCTGGCGTACCGCACCCGGCGGCCAGAGCCGCAGCAGGCGCCAGGTGAGGCCCTCGCCCCGGTCGGCGCGCGGGCCCTGGTTGAGGTAGGTGGTGCTGAGGAACCAGCGGACCTCGCGGCGCAGTCCGAGGAACACCGGCGCGCGTCCCGGCAGGATGCTCAGCGCCAGCAGCGCGGCCATCACCACGGCGAGGAACAGCAGCGTCACGTACCAGGGTTTGTCGGTGATGAGCACCGCGACGACCGCGATGAGCAGGGCGGGGACGGTACGGGAGGCGTCGGTGGCGGCGTCGCGCAGCCTGGCCGTCCACTGGATGCCGCCGGGCCGCCAGCCGGTGCGGTTCAGCCCGTGCAGCAGCTCGTCCGGCTCGGTGTCGGGGCCGGCCTCCCGTACGACGTTCTCTATGGCGAGGAGCAGCTCGCTGCGCGGGAAGGAGTACTGGCCGTACTGGCGTCGGCCGCCGCGCCAGGCGTGCGGCTCCACGTACGGCTCGCCCCCGGAGCGGGCGGGCTTGCCGCCGAGTGCCTGGACGACCCGCAGGGCGCGCACCATCGGGCTGCCGCCGTCGGTGGGGTCGACGAGCGCGGACTGCCGGACGGCGGCGAACGGCACGCCCCGCGACCGCAGTTCCTGTCGCAGCTCGGCGAGGCTGCCGCGTACGGCCTCGTCGCCCTCCGGTGACCCGCCGTCCGCGTACAGCACGAACTCCGGCAGTGCCATGGGGCTGCGGCGCCGGAACGCCTGGAAGATCGCGTCCAGCATCTCGATGAGACGCGGGGTGGTCGCGTAGTGCCGTCGGCTGTCTGCGCTGCCCAGGCGGGTCACCAACTCGTGCTCCTCAGGGTCGACTTCGTACTCCTTTCGGACAAGGAGTGGTGTGAAGTCTGCCCAGCCGGTGCGTCGTGCGGGGGAGAGTGGCACAAATGTGACCAGCCCGCAGCGGTACGGGCATCGTGGGACGGAAGCGGGGCGCCGGCGGGCGGCTTTGTCATCATTGACCTTTGCCGATCGAAAAAGGCGGGTCTCGGATGGACGAGGACTGGTTGTCCCAGCGCGTACGCAGCGCGGAGGCGTCCATTCCGGGCGGCTTCGACCTGTCGGCGTGCGTGACCGAGCGGATTCACCTGCTGGGCGGTGTGCAGTCGTACGGCACCCTGCTGGCGGTCGACGCGGCGACCGGGCTGGTGGACACCGCCGCCGAGAACACCGGGGCGCTGCTCGGGCGGGACGCCGCCGAGCTGGTGGGGCGGCCGGTGACGGAGGTCCTGGACGCGGCGGACTGGGCGGAGGCGGTGGAGTCGGCCGTGGAGGGCGATTCGGTGGCCGTCGCCTTCCCGGTGCGGGCCGGCGCTGCACCGGTCCGGTCGTGCTTCGACCTCGGTGTGCACCGCCGGGACGGTCTGGTGCTGCTGGAGTTCGAGCCGCGCGCGCCGGGCGACGCGCTCAACTTCGCCGGCTTCTACCAGGGCGTCCGGGGTGCCCTGCGGCGGCTGCGGTCGGCCACCACGGTGCTGGACTGCTGCCGGGCGGCGGCCCGCGAGGTCCGGGCGCTGACGGGGTACGACCGGGTAGTGGCGTACCGCTTCGACGGGGCGAACGGCCCCGGCGAGGTCGTCGCCGAGGACCTGGCCGAGGGGCGGGAGCCGTGGCTGGGACTGTGGTTCCCGGCGACGGACATCCCGCCGCAGGCCCGGCGGCTGTACGAGGAGAACTGGATCCGGGTGATCGCGGACGTGGACGACCCGACCGCCCGTCTGCATCCGCCGGTCCGCCCGGCCACGGGTGAGCCACTGGACCTGTCGGGGGCGGCGCTGCGTACCGTCTCGGAGTTCCATCTGGAGTATCTGCGCAACATCGGGGTGCGGTCCTCGATGTCGGTGTCGCTGCTGCGGGAGGGGCGGCTGTGGGGGCTGATCGCCTGCCACGGGGACGCGCCCACCCGGCTGGCGCCCGAGGTGCGCTCGGCGTGCGAGCTGTTCGGGGTGGCGTTCTCCATGCAGCTGGCCGCCATCGAGGAGCGGGAGCGGGCCGACGCGCTGGCGCGCTCCGGGCGGGACGCGTCCGCCGTGGCCGAACTGCTGGACGCCGACGTGGACGGCTCGCTGCTGCGGCACCAGGCGGAGCTGCGCCGGCTGGTGGACGCCGACGGCGTGCTGCTGGCGCGCGGCGGACGGGCGTCCGGCGCGGGACTGACGGTCGGCCCGGAACTGGCCGCCGCGCTCGGCGGGTACGCGGCGCGGCTGCGTTCCGGCGAGGTGTGGGCGACGGACCGGCTGGGCGAGCTGCTGGCCGAGGACGGCGTGGACGTGCCTCTGACGGCGGACGGCCCGGCCGGGGTGCTGATGCTGCCGCTGGGCCCGGACGGCGACTACCTGGCCTGGCTGCGCGCGGAACGGCCGCTCCCCCGCGCCTGGGCGGCGGACCCGGCCCGCCCGGTGCTGGTCGGCCCGCGCGGCGAGCGGCTGACCCCGCGCGGCTCGGGGGCGGTCCTCCGGTCGACGATGCGGGGCCGGAGCCTGCCGTGGAGCACCCACGACGAGGCCGCCGCGCTGGAGATGGGCCGCCTGTTCACCCGGCTCGTACTCCGGCACGCCGATGAACTGGCGGCGCTCAACGACGAGTTGCGGATGACCAACCTGGACCTGGACTCCTTCGCGCATGCCGCGGCGCACGATCTGAAGGAGCCGCTGCGGGGCATCGCCAATGCCGTCACCTTCACCCTGGAGGACGCGGCGGACGGCCTGGACGCGACCAGCGTGCGCCGGCTGGAGACGATGCGGCGGCTCGCCGGACGCATGGACGACCTGCTCAACTCCCTTCTGCACTACGCCCGGATGGGCCGGGCGGGGCTGCGCCGGACCGACATGTCGCTCGACGAGATCCTGGACCGCGCCCTGGAGGTGGCCGGCCCCCGGCTGGCCGAGGAGGGCGTGACGGTGCTGCGCCCCGAGCCGCTGCCCCGGGTGAGCGCCGACCCGGACCGGGTCTACGAGGTGCTGCTGAACCTCCTGGTCAACGCCGCGAAGTACGCCGCCGACCGGCCCGACCGCACGGTGGAGATCACCATGGAGGACGCAGTGGCGCCGGGCACCGACTCCCCGGTGCCCGCGGTGGTGGTGCGGGACAACGGGATCGGCATCGCGGCGGAGCTGCACGAGGAGGTCTTCGACCTGTTCCGCCGCCTGCACGCCCCGCAGGAGCACGGCGGCGGCACCGGAGTGGGCCTGGCCGTGGTCAAGCGCATCGTGGAGCGCCACGAGGGGCGGCTCTGGCTGCGCAGCGCACCAGGGAAGGGCGCCGCGTTCTACTTCACGCTCGGCGATGAGGGCCCGGCCGACTGACCCTTGTTCTGCTGCCAGTAGTCCAGGGCGCCCTTGAGGACGGTACGGAAGAGGTCGAAGTTGAGCGGCTTGTAGATGTAGCTGTCCGCCCCGGCGGCGTAGCAGGCGTCGACCTCGGCCGGGGCGGTGGAGGAGGTGAAGACCACCACGGTCATCTCCGCCAGCTCCGGCCGGGCGCGCAGCGACTTCAGCACCGCGTAGCCGCTCATCCCCGGCATGTTGAGGTCGAGCAGCACGATGCCGGGCACCTCGGGGGTGGCCAGCAGCCGGTCGACCAGGCCCTCGCCCCGCGAGGTGAACTCCAGCCGCAGGTGGGGGTGGGTGCGGGACACGGCGCGCTCGATGGCCTCCGCGTCCTCCTGCGAGTCCTCCAGCACCAGCACACGCTGCATGTCGAGCGGCCTCGCGGGGGCGTGCTCCGGTGTCATCGCTGTCCTCTCACCCGTGCGATCAGCACGGCTGTGTCGTCGTCGCCGAGGTCCCGGAACGCCGAGGCGGCGGCCACGATCCCGACGGCCGGGTCGTCACCGCCCGCCAGTTCCCGTACGGCGGCGGGCAGGTTTTCCTCGAAGTGGGTGCCGTCGGCCGACCGGGCCTCGATCAGACCGTCGGTGAACATCATCACGGCGTCCCCCTCGCCGAGCCGGACCCGAACGGGCTGGTACGAGGTGCCGGGGACCACGCCGAGGAGCAGACCGTGCGCGGCCACCTCGGTGACCTCGCCGTCGGCGCGGCGCAGCAGCGGGAAGGGGTGCCCGGCGGCGGCAATCTCGGTGTCCCAGCCGTCCTCGGCGGGCGTGAGGACCGCGACCAGGGCGGTGACGAAGCGGGAGGCCCGCTCGTCGGTGAGCACCCGGTTCAGCCGGCTCAGCGCCGGGCCGGGCGCGGTGCCGTCCTCCAGCAGGGTGCGCAGGGTGTGCCGGGCCAGCGCGGTGAAGGCGGCCGCCTCGGCGCCGCGCCCGCACACGTCGCCGATGAACAGGGCGACCCTGCCGCCCGCGGCGACCACGTCGTAGAAGTCGCCGCCGACGTCGAGGCTGGTGTCCCCCACCTCGTAGGCGGCGCTCAGTTCGAGCCCGGGGACCTCGGGCAGCGCGCGGGGCAGCAGATGGTGCTGCAACAGCCGTACGTGCTCGCGGCGCTGGGCGTAGAGGGTGGTGGTGTCGATGGCGAGGGCGGCGCGGCCGGCCAGGTTCTCCAGGGTGCGCAGGTCGGCCATGCCGTCGTCCTCGCCGCCGTAGAGGAAGGTCAGGGTGCCCAGGGTGCGGCCGCGGGCGCGCAGCGGGCTGACGCTGAGCGCGGACACGGCGAAGCCGCCGTCGGCCGCGTCCGGGTCGAAGGGCCCGCCCGCCAGGCCGGGGCCGCGCAGCACCACGCTGTCGCGGCGGGCGGCACCGGCGCACAGCGTGGCGTCCAGCCAGGCGTCGTCGTGCGCGATCCCCGCGAGCCGCTCCTGCGCGGTGACCGCGACATGGGCCACCGCCACCGGCTCCAGCCGCCCGTCGGCACGGAAGAGGTGCACCACGCAGCCCTCGGCCACGGCGGGTACGGCGAGCCGGGCCACCCGGCGGAGGGTCTCCTGCACATCGAGGCTGGCGTCCATCTGGAGCGACGCCTCCGCCAGGAAGGCGTCGCGCGCCTGCCGCCGCTCGTGCGAACGCGCGTCCAGGATGCGCTCGTTGCTGGCCATCAGCACATCCGCCACCTGCGCGAGCTGCTCCTCCAGCCGCTCGGCGGTGACCGGATCGGGCCGGCTCTCCAGCCCGACCCAGAGCCCGGCGTTGTCCCCGGTGGCCAGTGGGAACACGCACTCCAGCACCACGGCCGCCTTGGAGTCGAGCAGCGGCCCCGCCACCAGGGCGACGTCGGCCCGCTCCGGCCCGGCCAGGTCGTACACCCGGGACAGGGCGCCCCCGGCGACGGGAGAGGGCGGCAGGGTGGGACCTCCGGGCCAGTCGGGTTCCGTCGGGAGCCAGGTGACCGCGTCGTCGCGGCCCGCCGACAGCACACGCATGTACTGGGGTTCGCTCACGCTCCAGCGGGCCCCCACCACGACGACAGCGCCGGGGAGCTCGATCAGTGCACGGTACACCTGTACCGCTATGCCCGTGACGTCCTCGGCGGCCATGGCGCTCAGCCAGAGCTGGTGCAGCCATTGCCACCAGGCGCCGGGCCCCTGGTGGGCCGGGCTCGCCGGAGTGTTCACGCAGGTCTCTCCATGGGTCCCCATGCTAGGCGCAGCGCCCGCGCGGACACCGGACGGGGTGCCCGTCCGGGAAACGCGCGGAATTCCCCGAGGGAAATCCTTGGGGCGCGAAATGCACTGGCATAACGATTTCGTACAGCCCTTGGTGACGAACGGGCAACGATTTATGGAATACCGGACATGAAAGAACGGCGTGCGCCGGAACCGCACACCTTGACCGGTGCGGGTTCCGCTGCACGCCGTTCCTCCGGAACGCGCCGGGGTTCAGTCCTTGGCGGCGTCCTTCAGCTTCTCCTTGGCCTGGCGGGCGTCGCCCGTGGCCTGCTCGGCGCGGCCCTCGGCGGTCAGCTTCTCGTTGCCCACCCCACGGCCCGCGGTCTCCTTGACCTTGCCGCTCGCCTGCTCGGTCGTGGCCTTGGCCTTCTCGCTGGCGCTCATGCCGCTCACCTTTCGCTGTGCCGCTGTTGCCTGACGAGAAGGCGGATGACCCCGTATCCGTCCCGTAAACCCCGTGAACCGGATGTAATTCATGTGTGTGCGCGGCGAGGATGCGGGCATTCGCCGGTCAGGAGGTTGATAAAAATGGTTCCCCTGCTTCTGGTTCTTCTTCTGGCTCTGATTCTTTTCGGTGCGGGCTTCGCGCTCAAGGCACTGTGGTGGATCGCGATCATCGTGCTCGTCGTGTGGGTGCTCGGCTTCATCGTGCGCCCTGCGGGCAGTGGCGGCCGCAAGGGCCGTTGGTACCGCTGGTAAAGCACTCCCTGTGCGACGAAGTGGCCCGGCCGGAATCGGCCGGGCCACTTCGCTGTGCCCGGATCGGGCGTATCGCCACGCTTGCAGGGGTACGAGGAGAACGTCGGCCCCACGGGGGACCGCAGTGGAACCCTGCACCTCCTGCCCCCGTGGGGCCGACCCGTGTCCGGCGCCCCTCTCCCCCGGCCGGCGTCACTCCGATGGCCCGCACCGCGTGCGCCCGTCCCGGGCGCGCCCGAACGTGGTGCTGGTGTCATCGAGCCCATGAGGGAGAGAGTCATGATCATCAAGTTCCTGTACGACAAGGGTCTGCGCAGCGAGCACGCCAACACCGTCGCCTGTGCGGCCATCGGACTGTCCGTCGCGTCCTGGTTCACCTCGCGCAAGGTGGAGGCGCAGGGTGTGGACCGGGCCGACCGCTGGGGCATATTCGTCGCCACCTGGCCCGCGACCTGGTTCGGCCTCGGCCAGGCCCTGAGCCAGTACGAGCGGACCGTCGTCTCCTTCGGCCGCTAGCCGCGCGGACCACCGGCCACGGCAAAAGAACTGGACGGGGTCACGGCCGGCCGGATAGCTTGCGGTCGACCGTGACACCGCCCGAGGAGGTGAGACCCATGAACGCTGTATCGACGTGGGTGCTCCCTCTTTCGCGTCACGGCCGGCGGCCGACGTAGGTGCCGCCGGGAGCGCCTCCACACCCAGGCACTCCCGGAAGGCACCAGCCATGAACTCTCTCCGCCTCACCACCGAGTCGTCCTCGGACGGTCCTCGAACGTGACTTCACCGTGGGCGACGTCCCCGGCGTCCTCTGGTCCCCCGCCTCCGCCGGCCCCGCGCCCCTGGTCCTGATGGGCCACGGCGGCGGCGCCGACAAGCGGCACCGCGCGATGGTGGGCCGCGCCCGTCTCCTCGTCACCCGGTGCGGCTTCCACGCCGCCGTCATCGACGCCCCCGGCCACGGCGACCGGCCGCGTTCCGCCCAGGACGAGGCAGACGTCGCCGCGCTGCGCCGGGCCCAGGCCGCGGGGTCGCCGGAGGCCCCGGTCGTCGTCCCGTACAACGTGCGCCTGGCCGAGCAGGCCGTGCCCGAGTACCGGGCGACGCTCGACGCCCTCCAGGAACTTCCCGAGATCGGCCCCGGCGGGCCGGTCGGCTATGTCGGCCTCGGTCTGGGCATGGCGATCGGGATGCCGCTGGTGGCGGCCGAGCCCAGGATCACGGCCGCGGTCTTCGGCATGACCTGGCCGGACGCCCTGTTCGAGGCGGCGAGGCGCATCACGGTCCCGGTCGAGTTCGCCCTGCACTGGGACAGCGGGCGCATCCCGCGCGAGGCGAGCCTCGCCCTGTTCGACGCCTTCGGCTCGGCGGAGAAGTCGCTGCACGCGCACGCGGGTGAGCACGTCGCCTGGCATCTGGTCGAGGCCGACAGCGCGACCCGCTTCTTCGCCCGGCACCTCTCACCGGCCTGACCGTGGGACGGCGGCGCCCCGGTGTCCTCACCGGGGCGCCGCCGTACACCGTGCCTAGCGGCTCGAACTCGACAGGTTCTCCTTGACCTTGGCGATGGCGAACCCCCAGCCCTGCTGGACGGTCGCCTTGCCGGGTACGGCGATCTCGTCGGGGTTGGTGAGCACGTCCAGCAGGACGGGGCCCGGCTCGGCGAACGCGCGCTTCACCGCGTCGGCCAGTTCCTCGGGCCGGGTGACCCGGATGCCGGTGATGCCGAGCGCCTGGGCGACGGCGGCGAAGTCCGGGTTGTCGAGGACCGTGCCGAACTCCGGAAGCCCGGCCTGTTCCTGCTCCAGCTTGACCATGCCGAGGCGCTGGTTGTCGAAGACGACCAGCTTGACCGGCAACCGCTCGGTGCGGATGGTCATCAGGTCGCCCAGCAGCATGGACAGTCCGCCGTCGCCGCAGAAGGCGACGACCTGGCGATCCCTGTCGAGCATCTGCGCGCCGATCGCCTGCGGCATGGCGTTGGCCATCGAGCCCAGGTTGTAGGAGCCGAGCAGCCGGCGGTCGCCGCGCATCTCCACGAACCGGGACAGCCACACCGTGGCCATACCGGTGTCGGAGGTGAAGACGGCGTCCTCGTCGGCGGCGGCGTCCACGGCGGCGGCCAGCGCCTCGGGCCGTACGAGGTGCGAGCGGTTGTCGAACTTGGAGCGGACCTTGCCGAGCAGCCCCCGGTCGTGGTCGGGCGAGGCGAGGTCGCGCTGGCCCTCCTGCCACTTGGTGAACTTCGTCCGCGCCGAGTCGAGATGGCCCCGGTCGATACGCTGCCGCACGCGCTCCAGCAGCCCCCGCACGGTCGGGCCGACGTCGGCGGCGAGGCCGACGTCCACCGGCACCCGGCGCCCGATGTGCTCGGCGACCCGGTCCACCTGGATCACCTTCTTGCCCTCCGGATACCAGTCGCGGTACGGGAAGTCGGTGCCGAGCAGCACCAGGGTGTCGGCGTGGTCCATCGCGTGGGCGGCGGCCGGGTTGCCGATGAGGCCGGTCTGGCCGACCTGGTACGGGTTGTCGCCCTCGAAGCCCTCCTTGGCCTTGAGGGTGATCACCATCGGCGCGGCCAGCCGCTCGGCCAGCGCGAGCACCTCCTGGCGGCAGCCGCGCGCTCCCCGGCCGACGAGCAGCGTGACCTTGCCGCCGTCGTCGAGCACGGAGGCGGCCTCGTCCAGCGCGGGGTCGTCCGGCCGGTTGGCGGAGCCGGTCAGCGAGAGCCGGACCGGCCGGTCGTCGGGCAGCTCCAGGTCGCCGACGTCGCCGGGCACGGTGAGCACCGCGACCCCGCGCCTGCCGACGGCGGTGCGCACGGCGACCTCCAGCAGCGCGGGCAGCTGCGCGGGCGAGGTCACGGTGGCCCGGAAGACGGCCACGTCCTTGAAGAGGAGGTCGTTGTCGACCTCCTGGAAGTAGTCGGTGCCGATCTCCGGCTGCGGTACCTGTCCCGCGATGGCCAGCACCGGGGTACCGCTCTTCGCGGCGTCGTAGAGGCCGTTCAGCAGGTGGACCGAGCCGGGACCGACGGTGCCCATGCAGACCCCGAGCGTGTCGGTGAGCTGGGACTGGGCACCGGCCGCGAAGGCCGCCACCTCCTCGTGACGGCAGCCCACCCAGGACACGGTCCCGGAGGCGCGGATGGCGTCGGTGAACGGGTTGAGCGCGTCGCCGACGACGCCGAACACCTGGCGTACGCCGAGTTCCTCCAGCGTGTCGACGACAAGACGGGCGACGGTGCGGGCCATGGGGTGCGTCCTCTCCGCGGGCCCTTGCGGCCCGCCGGTGTCGTACGGCGGAGGGTGTGCCGCCGTACCGGTACGGGTGCCTGCGGTTCAGCCGGCGAAACGGTCCGGGTCGGCCGCTTTCCAGTCGGCGGCCCAGGCGGCGGGCGGCCGCTCGATCAGCTCGCCGGGGGCCAGCCAGTCGTAGAGCGCGGCGTAGGAGCGGAAGTCGCCGGTCGGGGTGTCGCGGCGGCGCAGCATCTCCGGGCGCAGGTCCTTCGGGTCGGTGACGCCCATCGCGGCCATGATCTGCTGGGCGCTGCGCACGGTCGCCTCCTGGTAGCGGCGGACCCGGTCGGACTTGTCGGGGACGTCGAGGGCGCGGGCGCGGCGCGGGTCCTGGGTGGTGACGCCGGTGGGGCAGCGGTTGGTGTGGCAGCGCTGGGCCTGGATGCAGCCGACGGCGAACATCATGCTGCGGGCCGCGTTGGTGTAGTCGGCGCCCATGAGCAGCCGCTTGACCAGGTCCGAGCCGGTGGCGACCTTGCCGCTGGCGCCGACCCGGATACGGTCGCGCAGCCCGGCGCCGGTCAGGGCGTTGTGGACGGTGATCAGCCCCTCGGTGAGCGGCATGCCGAGGTGGTCGGCGAACTCCAGCGGCGCGGCGCCCGTACCGCCCTCGGCGCCGTCGACCACGATGAAGTCGGGGGTGACGCCCTCGGCCAGCATGGCCTTGCAGACGGCGAGGAACTGGGTGCGCGAGCCGGGGCAGAGCTTGAACCCGACGGGCTTGCCGCCCGCCAGCTCCCGCATCCGGGCCAGGAACCGGACCAGCTCGCGCGGGGTGTGGAACTCCCGGTGGTACGGCGGTGAGATCACGGTCTCCCCCTGCGGGACCCCGCGCACCTCGGCTATCTCGGCGTTGACCTTGTCTCCGGGCAGGACCCCGCCGATGCCGGGCTTGGCGCCCTGGGAGAGCTTGAGCGAGACGCACTTGACGGCGGGGTGGGCCGCCTTCTCGGCGAACTGCTCCGCGTCGAAGCCGCCGTCCTCGGTACGGCAGCCGAAGTACCCGGTGCCGATCTCCCACACGAGGTCGCCGCCGGGGCGCAGGTGGTACTCGGAGAGGCCGCCCTCGCCGGTGTCCTGGGCGAAACCACCGCGCGCCGCGCCGGTGTTGAGGGCGAGGACCGCGTTGGCGGACAGCGAGCCGAAGCTCATCGCGGAGACGTTGAGCAGCGCCATGTCGTACGGCTGGGCGCAGTCGGGACCGCCGACGCGGACCCGGGGCGGTGTGTCGGGGGTGTCGACGGGGGCCATCGACGGCACCAGGAACTCGTAGCCCCGCTGGTACATGTCGCGTTCGCTGCCGAAGGGTTCCTCGGCGTCGATGCCCTTGGCCCGCTCGTACACGATGCTGCGGGTGTCGCGGTCGTAGGGGCGGCCGTCGTAGTTGCGCTCGACGAAGTACTGCTGGAGCTCCGGCCGGATCGCTTCCAGCAGGTAGCGGGCGTGGCCGATGACGGGGTAGTTCCGCAGTACCGTGTGGCCGCGCTGGAGCAGGTCGTAGCTGCCCAGCAGGCCCAGGGCCGCGAGGACGCCCGCGGCGAACCACCACCAGGGGGACACGAGGACGGCGGCGGACACCGCGGCCGCCGCACCGATCAGAAGGAGCCCCACGGCCCCGAAACGCACCATGCCCTCCCCGATAACCGCTGGTGGGGCACTCATGCAGGGGCCGGGTAAGGAACGTACGTGAGTTCGAGCCGGTCATGCCGGGCGGCCTGGTGAACCGCCCGGCACCGAGGGCTTCAGCGTCTGCGGCCGCGGGCGCTCCAGCCGGCGCCGATGCCCGCGACGTGCAGCGCCAGCAGGGCGAGACCGATCAGCATGACGTTGGTCGAGCTGAAGGTGTCGTTGGTGGAGATGTCCGCCGCGTTGATCAGGAAGGCGATGAAAAACAGGACCGCGGAGATGATGGCCAGCACGATGTGCTCCCGTTCGGGTGAGTGAGGTCTTCCGGAACACAGACCTGATGCCCGAGAAGGGGTGCGCCAGTCACACTTTCACTGCCCGGCCTTCGCGCACGCCTCGCTGCCCTCGCATTTCTGAAGATCCGTCAATGTCTCGTGCAGCACGGTCTGTTGGGTCTTGGACAACGACGAGGCCCGGTTGTGCTGCTCGTCGGGGTCGCGCTCGGTGTCGTAGTACTCGCGCTCGCCGTCCGCGTACTCGACCCACAGCGCGTTCGGGGTGCGGACGGCCTCGTAGGAGGGCGGGTTGCCGCTGCTGTCGGGCGCCGCGTCGGGGTCGTCCTTCTTGGAGGCGGGACGGTGGTGTTCGATCAGCACCGCCCGGCGCCAGTCGGTGACCTGTTCTCCGTGCAGCAGCGGGGCGAGACTCGCGCCGTCGGCCGCCCCGCCCGGCTTCACCCCGGCCAGTTCCTGGAAGGTGGGGCTGAGGTCGACGTTCGCGGCCGGCTGGGAGATCTCCTTGCCGGCGGCCACGCCCGGCCCGGCGACCACCAGTGGCACCCGGATGTCGGTGTCGTACGGGGTCTGCTTGCCGGGGCGCAGCCGGTGCTCGCCCATGTGGAAGCCGTTGTCGGAGCTGAACACGATGTATGTGTTGTCGGCGAGCCCCTTCGCCTTCAGCTCGTCCCGGACGCGGCCGATCATGTCGTCCACGGCCTGCACCGAGCGGGCCCGCTTGGCGAACTTGCCGTCGATCGACCGCTGTTCGTCGGCGGAGAGGGGCCCCAGGCCGCTCTGCCACTTCGGGGCCGGCTCGGAGGGCTTGTCGTAGGCGGGGGTGCGGGGTGCCTTGAGGCCGGGGAAGTCCTCCGCGTCGCGGGGCGCGGGGGTGGAGGGGCCGTGCGGGGCGAAGGTGGCGAGTTCGAGCACGAAGGGCTTCTTGGCCGCCGCGGAGGAGTCGATGAAGGAGGTCGCCTTCTTCGACACCACGTCGGTGAGGTAGTCCTCGGGGTCATGGCCGTACTTCACGACCTTGCCGTTCTCGTTCAGGCCGAAATTGAACTCGGGGTAGCCGTTGCCGGCCACGTCCCACTCGTCCCAGCCCGGCGGGACGTAGGGCTTGTCGGTGCCGTGCTTGTCGGCGGGGAGGTAGCCGTTGAGGTACTTGCCCATGAAGCCGGTGCGGTAGCCGGCCTTCTGGAGTGCGGGGCCGTAGCAGTCGCGCTCGTTGCCGTTGCGGTTGTACGCGCCGTAGCCGCCGTCGTCGCCGTTGTTGGTGAACACCCCGGTGCTGTGTGGGTACTTGCCGGTCAGGATCGAGGAACGGGACGGGCAGCACAGGGAGTCGGTGACGAAGTAGTCGCTGAACGAGGTGCCGTCGCGCTGTAACTCCTTCACGTGCGGCATGTACGGAACCAGGTTGGTCGCGAGGTCGTCGGTGAGCACGAAGACGATGTTGGGCGTCTTCGCCCCGGGGGTCGTCTCGCCGGGCGCCCCGGTGCTCGCCGGTGCGCTGCAGGCGGCGAGCAGGAGGGCCGCGGCCCCCGGACCGAACAGCCGATGTCGCTTCATCGTGGTGGAACCTCCGGAGCGGGAACGGGTCGGCTGCACCGTAGGAACCAACATTCTCAAAACTCTGTGGAGGTTCCCGGTCCGGTGGGCAGGAGACCGGGTGTACGTGTTCCCGACCGGAGGGTGTGACCAGATGAGCGAGAAGAACGAGAGCCCGGCGGACGTCGTGCGGGCGCTGTACGCCGCGCTCGGCGAGGGCGACATCAAGGGCGTCCTCGCCAGGATGGCCCCCGATGTGATCATCGACGAACCGAACCGGCTTCCCTACGGCGGGGTGCACCGGGGGCGCGAGGCGTTCGCGGAGGCGGTTCTGGGCGGGATGACGGCCCACGCGGACATCACCATCACCGGTACGGATGTCTTCGAGGGCCCCGCCGGGATCGTCGGCCGGCTCACCGGCACCCTGAAGGCCCGCTCGTCCGGCGAGGAGTACGCGCTGACCCTGGTCGAGGTCCACCGGGTCGAGGACGGCCTGGTACAGGAGATCGACGTCTACACGAAGAACCCCGAGGGCGTGGCGGAGTTCTTCGCCCACGCGGAGGCCGGGGCGGCCGATCACTCCGGATAGTCGGCGTCGAGCCGGGCCAGCCCGTCCTCCCACCGGCGCCGCCTCGCCTCCCCCGACTCCTCCCACCAGGGCGTCCCCCGCTCCCCCAGCGCTACCTTGGCCCCCTGCACCCGCCCCCGCGCGGCCCGCTCCGCCGCCCCGTCCTCGGCATCCCGCACCCCACGCCGCCCCGCCATGAGATGCCGCCGCAACCGCGCGGCAACCTCCTCGGGCACCTCGGGGTCCGTCGCCCGCCAACGCCGCCCATTGATGACGACGAAGTGCCCGTCGGGGGTCTTCTCGGGCGGGTCGTCGGCCATGTTCCCGATTCTCACCGGCCGGGGAGAGGGGAGCGAGCGGGCACACCGCCGGACAGGAAAAAGGCGGGAGACGCATGAAGCGTCTCCCGCCCTCTCTGTTCCCGTACCGCCCCGCAGGACCGTCAGCGTTCAGGGGTGTCTTCCGGTGCCCTGGTGCCCTCGCTGCCGTAGGAGCGGCGGACGGCGTCGGCGGCCTTGTCGGTCTGGGCGTCGTACTTGTTGCCCGTACGCTCGTCGATCAGCCGTTCGGCACTCTCCACGCCCTTGTCGGCCTGGTCAGGGTGGCTCTTGGCCAGGTCCTTGGCCTTGTTCGCCAGATCCCCGAACTTGCTCATGGGAAGCCTCCTGCGGTTGGTGCGTACGTCGTACCCGGCTACGCCTACCCGTCGATCACCCCCTGAATCAGGGCGCTTTGAACAGAGCGGGGAAGCGGGGCGCGAGCCACGGCTTGCGCCCCCAGGCGAGTACGCCGGCGCGCGCCATGGCCTGCCAGGGGCCCACGCGGCCCAGCGCGATGAGCAGGAAGGTGACCGGCTCGGTGCGGATGGTGCACCCGGAGCGCTCCGGCGGCCCGGGGAGGACCTCGACGACCCCCTCGGTGAAGGTGACCCCGAAGGGCTCGCAGCCCGGGACCCGCAGGGTGTAACGCGCCGTCAGTCCGGCCGGGGCGGCCGCCACCCGTGGCATCGCCGTCTTCAGGAACGGCAGGCACAGCCCCACCCGCGTCCGGTCGATCATGTGCGGACGGCCCACCCCGCGCGCGAGATCCCAGCCGTGCCCCAGCATGTGGGTCAGGAGGTACGAGGCGAGCACGTCCTTGGTCATGGGGCCCAGCGGGGTCACCAGCGTCCGCGTCGGGTCGGTCTCCGCCACGGCGACCAGGAACGCCTCGGCCTGCCGCACGATCATCGCGGCCAGCGGCTGCGCCCCACGCTCCGGGAACTCGGTGAGGCCGCGCGCGTTGGCCGCCGCGAGGCTCTGCGGGGTGCCGTCGCCGTAGGGACGGTCCCGACCGGCGGCGAGGTCGGCCATCAGCCCGTTGGCCAGGGCCAGATGGGCGGCCGTCTCCCCCACGGTCCACTCCAGCCCCGGTACGGGGGCGCCCGGGTCCGCGTCCCTGTCCAGCAGCGCGGCGATGTCCCGGGCCGTCTCCCGTATCGCCCCGCCGAGCCCCTCCGGCAGGGAGTCCCCGCTGCCCGTCTCCATACCGCCCGCTCTCCTCAGCTCCGGATGATCACGCGGTACGAAATCAGACCGGCCCGCTCAGGACAAGGGGCGCGGTGTTCCGATCGCGCCGAGCCACTCCTCGACGGTGACGACGTCCGCCCACTGCGGGAACAGCCGCTCGACGAGCATCCGGTGCACCTCGGGGTCGGTGTCGAGACAGCCGTCCGACAGGACGGTCGCACCGAGATCCAGATCGACCGCGCGCCGCAGCGTGGACAGCACGACCGCGCTGGTGGCGATGCCGGTGAGCACCAGGCTGTCGATGTCCCTGGCCCGGAGCACCAGATCGAGGTCGCTCCCCGAGAACGCGCTCCCCCGCCGCTTGGTGACGACGACGTCCCCCGCCCTGGGCGCGATGTCGGGATGGATCTCGGAACCCGGCGCGCCCTCGGTGAACAGCCCGGCGCGCAGGACGTTGGCCATCACCTTGCTGCGTGTGCCGACCTCGGGATCGCCGGGCCGCAGTCCCATCACCACGTAGACCACCGGGATGCCGGCGGCCCGCGCGCCGTCGATCGCGCCGCGCAGCCGTGGCAGATAGCCGGAGCCGTCGTCGGCGAGGTCCACCACGTCCCGCTGGACGTCCATCACCAGGAGCGCGCTGCTCGTCATGCCTGCCGTCCTCCGCGGTCCGGGGCCGAGAGCTCATGGTCGCACCGCGACGAGCACGCGCGCTCCGCCGATGGAGGTAATCGGGGCCCTTCGACCGATCCCCACGGGGTGGCGGCGCCGGATCACCCGCGTACGAGTCGAGCATCCATGGATGCGGACGGTGCCGTGTCGGAGCGCGGACGCCGGAACCGTCCCCACGCGTGAGGTGAGGTAGTGCGTCTGTTCCGCCGGCAGTTCGTGGTGGCGCGGTTCCCGGTGTTCGTCGTGGTCGCGTGGCTGGTGGTGGCGGTGTGCACGGCCGCCTTCCCCGGCCGGCTGGCGTCCGAGGCCGCGCGCAGGCCGGCGATGACCCTGCCCGCGTCGGCGGAGTCGAGCCGGGTGGCGCGGGAGGCCGGTGGGCCGGCATCAGGACCGCCGGTCGTGATCGTGTGGGACGCCACCTCTGCCGCGCGGCTGGACGCGGGGTCCGCGCGGCGGGTTCTGGGCAGGCTGCCGCGTTCCGTCGGGACCCCCGGCGCCGTGACCGCCTCGGCCGACGGCCGCTCCCTCGTCTCGGTCGTCACCCTCGCCGACACCGACGAAGGACGGCTCGGCCCCTCCCTGGAGCGCGTCCGGACGATCGCCGGGTCACTGCCGGACAGCACGGCCCGGCTGGCAGGTCCGGCGGCAGGACAGGCCGACCTGGAGACCTCGTTCGACGGCATCGACGGCAAGCTGCTGGTCATCGCGCTGGCCGCCGTCGCCGCCATCCTGTTCCTCGTCCACCGCAGCGTCCTGCTGCCCCTCGTGGTGGCCGCGTCCGGGGTCGTCGCGCTGACCCTGTGCAGCGCGGTGCTGTACGCGCTGCGGAGCCGGGGGCTGGTGACGGTCGACGGGCAGGTGCAGGGCATCCTCTCGGTCCTGGTCATCGGCGCGACCACGGACTACGGCCTGCTCCTGCTGGCGCGCTACCACGAGCACGCCCCGCAGCTGTCGGCACCGGCCGCCATGTGGACCGCCTGGCGGGCGAGTTGGGCGCCCATCGCGGCGAGCGCGGCGACGGTGGCCTGCGCCATGGTCGCCCTGCTGCTCAGCGCCCTGCCCGCCAACCACTCGCTGGCGCTCGCCGGAGCCGTGGCCATGGCGTGCTGCGTACCGGCCGCGCTGACCTTCGTCCCGGCCGCCGTGCTCCTCGCCCCGCGCGCGATGTTCTGGCCCCGGGGTCCGCACTCCGGCCGGTCCGGCGGGCGGGGCTGGTCCCTGGTCTCGGCGGTGGTGGAGCGGCACGCGCGTCCGGTGTGGACGGGTGGCTGCGCGCTGCTCGCGGGGTGCGCAGCCCTCGCCGTACTGCTGGCGCCGGGCGGTCTTCCGCTGGGCGAGGCGCTCACGGCGGGAGCACCCTCGGTACGCGCCCAGTCGGCCTTGGCGGCGCACTTCCCGGCTGGCACCGGCAGCCCGGCGATCGTGGTGACCGGCTCCGAGGGCGCCGCGCAGGTGCGCCGTCGGGTGGACGGGACACCGGGGGTCGCCGGCACCGAGATCCTCGCGACCCGGCCGCGTACGACGATCGCCGCCACCCTCGACAGCGCCCCGGACAGCGGGCGCGCCCAGGAGACGATCGCCCGCCTCCGCGCGGCGATGGACGGCCGGGCCCGGGTCGGGGGCTATCCGGCACAGGTGTACGACGTGCAGCGGGCGGCCGAGCAGGACCGTACCCGTGTGCTGCCCGCCGTCCTGGTGATCGTGCTGCTGCTCCTGCTGGGGCTGTTGCGGAGCCTGGCGCTGCCGGTCGTGCTCGCCGCGGTGGCCGTGGCCAACTTCCTTGCCGCGCTGGGCATTTCGGCGGTGATCTTCGACCTCGCCTTCGGTTCGGCCGCGACGGAGCCGTCCCTGGTGCTGTTCTCGTTCGTGTTCCTGATCGCACTCGGGGTGGACTACAACATCTTCCTGATGCACCGTGTCCGCCGTGAGTCCCTGCTCGCGGGCCAACGGGTCGGCACGCTGCGGGGTTTGCGGGCCACCGGCAACGCCATCAGCTCGGCGGGTGTCGTGCTCGCGGTCACCTTCGCCACCCTGACCGTCATGCCGCTGCGCTATCTCGCGCAGATCGGCGTCATCGTCGCGGTGGGCGTGCTGCTCGACACCCTGTTCGTCCGCCCGTTCCTCGTCCCGGCCTTCACCCTCGACATGGGGCCCTGGCTGTGGTGGCCGACGAAGCCGCCGCCGGACCCGCGTCCGGTCGGCGTGGGCGAGCAGCGGTCGCGGCCGGAGATGGCCTCGGTCTGATCATCGCGGCCACCCGGTCACCGGTCCTGCGCCGGCAGAGCGCTCTAGCAGGCCAGTAACGCGTCCCAGCCCATGGCGGGGTATATCTCGGCGGCCACGCTGATCAGCCGCCGGTGCTGGGTCCGCAGTCCGCGGACCGTGAGAGTCCGCCCCTGGTGTCCGGCGATCACCCGCTGTTCGCTCAGAAGATGCAGGCCGGCCACGCCGAGGAAGGGAACATCCTCGAAGTCCCAGGTCAGGAACAGCACATCGCCGGGCAGGGTGTCGGACGCGGCTCTCAGGCTGGGGAGTTCGTCGTGGTCGATATCGCCGTGCGGCCTGATCGCCGCCCGGTCGCCGAGGATCACTGTGCTCGTCTTCACGGGCATGCACCCCCTTCGGGGGTAGAAGAGCCCGTAGCCTCCGCGGCCCCGCTCACAGACCAGGGGCCGACCGAGGACGGCAGGCTCCCGGCCCATCCCAGGGCGGGATGCGGCTCGGAGCCCGGAAACCGGCCCCCTCTTCGGGGTACGTGCCGGAAAGCTCATGTCACACGCCATCGTTGCACGACGACAACCATGGACGCCAGACGCCGTCACGCGCCCGACGGCGGCGGTGGGGCCGGCCCCCGCTCATGGGCCGGCCCCACCGGTCGCTCCGGTCCCCGGATCAGTACCAGTAACCCGAGTGCCAGCAGCCGTTGCCCCACCACCCGTCGTGCCAGTGGTTGTGCCAACGGTGATGCGAGTTGCCATAGCCGCCATAGCCGCCATGGCCGTAGCGGTCATGGTGACGGTTGTCGTAGCCGTGGTGGCCCGACCCCCGGTCGCCGTGGTGCTGGCTGTGGGAGGCCGGCGCCGACGTGGGTACGGACGCCGACGCGGTGCCTGCCGTTCCGATGGCGGCACCGCCCGCCAGCATCGCTCCGGCCGCCGCGAGGACGGCGGCCCTCTTCACACTGAGTGCGCGCATTGCGTACACCTCCTCTCAGGTCTCGAAGCATCCATGTCAGTGATTCGGAGCGGCGGGTGTCACGGTTTGCACCATCAGGGATATTTCTCGCGTCGCCCATGACATCCGGCGAACGCCCATCCAAGGCCCATTCAGTGACGAATTACCCGAAAGAACCCTGAAGGTGTTCGTCATGAAGCGCGATTCCTCCCGTCTCAGCTACGACTCCGCCGAACCCGCCGGCGCGGTGCGCGACGACCTGTGCGCCCACCTGGCGCGCTGGCAGGCGGAGGAGTTCGCGAACGACGCCTCGGTGGTGGTCAGCGAACTGCTGTCCAACGCCCTCCGGCACGGCAGACCGCCCGTCCGGGTCGCGTGCGCGCTGCGGCGGTCCCCCGACCGGGCGCTGCGCATCGAGGTGGCCGACGCCGGAGCGAGCTTCGACACCACCCTGGTCCGGGCCCGTTGGCGGCACCCGTCCTTCACGCTGGAGGAGTCCGGCCGCGGACTGTTCCTGGTCGACGCCCTGGCCAGCCGCTGGGGCGACGAGCCGACCGGGGACGGGCACACCGTCTGGGCCGTACTCGACCCCCCGGACGGATAGCACCCGAACGGACGGACTTCCCGGCAGGCGGGCGTCCAGCGGGCGCGAGGACGGCACCGCGCACCCAGGCTGGGCAGGAAGGACCACGAGGGCGACGGGAGGAATCACGCGGATGCCCAGGGACAGGTCCGCCGACGACCGCCGGCTCGACGGCTGGCTGACGGCGACCGCGCGCGGCAGCGAGGAGGCGTTCACCCTGCTGTACGACAGCCTGTCCGGCTCCGTGCGCGGCCTGGCCCTGCGCGTGGTGCGCGACGCCTCGCAGGCGGAGGAGGTCGCGCAGGAGGTGATGCTGGAGGTGTGGCGTACGGCGGCCCGTTTCCGTCCCGAGCGCGCCTCGGCCAAGGCCTGGGTGTTCGCCCTGGCGCACCACCGCGCGGTCGACCGGGTCCGCTCGGCGCAGGCGGCGTCCGACCGGGACCGCCGGGTGGCCGAGGGCAGCAGCGAGCGCCCGTTCGACATGGTGGCCGAGCTGGTGCAGGACCGCGACGAGCGGCGCAGGCTCTACCGCTGCCTGGCCGCGCTCGGCCGCGACCTGCGGGTGCCGCTGGTGCTGGCGTACTACGAGGGCCTGACGTACGACGAGGTCGCCCACGCCCTGAGCAAGCCGCCCGGCACGGTGAAGACGCGGATGCGCACCGGACTGCACCGGCTGCGGGAGTGTCTGGAGGCCGGCGGATGAACACGGCTCCCAACGATCACGAGGCGGTCGGCGCGTACGTGCTCGACGCCCTGCCCCCGGACGAACGCGCCGCATTCGAGAACCACCTCGCGGCCTGCGCGGCCTGCCGGGAAGAGGCCGCCCAGCTCATGGAGGCAGTCGTCGGGCTCGCCGAGGCCGGCTCGCTGCCCCCGGATGACGCGGCGCGCGCCCGCGTGCTGGCCGGCATCCGGGACATCCGGCAGGAGACACCGCCCGGCCGGCCGGGCCGGGCCCAGCGGCTGCTGCCCTGGGCGCTCGCCGCCTGTCTCGCGGCCGCCGTCGCGGGCGGCTCGGTCGCCTGGTGGCAGCACGAGGAGGCGCGGGACGCCCGGCGTACGGCGCAGCAGCAGGAGCGGCGCACCGCCTCGCTCGCCGACGTGGTCACCGCCCCGGACGCCACCGTCCGTACCGGCGAGCTGAGCAACGGCGGCCGGGCGAGCGTGGTCATGTCCCGGCAGGAACAGAAGGCGGCCTTCGTCGCCTCCGGGCTGCCCGCACTCGGCGAGGGGAAGGTCTACCAGCTCTGGTACGCCGACAACGGCACCACGTTCCGCTCCGGCGGCCTGCTCTCCGGCGAGGGCGGCCGGCAGGGCCGGGTGCTGCTGGGCTCCCTGGGCCGGGCGACGGCCGTCGGGATCACGGTGGAGCCTGCGGGAGGGTCGAAGCAGCCGACGGCCGTTCCGCTGGCGGTGGTTCAGTTCTGAGGCACGCTGTCGTGCCGGGCGGTACGGCACTGCGAGAGCCTGCCGAACAGGCCGCGTCCGGCGCGGACTTGGCGGGTCACGGCGATCCGGCGCAGTACGTCGTCGCGCGCGCTCCCCGGGCCGTTCTCATCGGTCGTGGTCAATAGGGCCCCCTGTCGGACTCGGTACGGCGGAGACCCGCCCAGGCCGTCGGCGGCCTGGGCGGGAGCATGGTCCGTCCGGTTCAGCTCTTGGGCATCAGGACGGTGTCGACGATGTACACGTTGGCGTTGGAGGTTTTGACGTTGCCGCAGACGACCTTCGAGGAGTCGTTCACGGTGTACGACTCGCCCATGCCCGACGTCATGACCTTCGACTTCTCCAGGGTGTCGAAGGAGCCGTTCTCCAGGTCCTTCGGCGCCAGCTTCTTGCCGACGACGTGGTAGGTCAGGATCTTGGTGAGCTGGGCCTTGTCGGCGAGGACCTTGTCCAGGGTGGCCTTCGGGATCTTGTTGAAGGCGTCGTTGGTCGGCGCGAACACCGTGATGTTCTGGGCGTTGTTGAGCGTGTCGACCAGACCGGCCTTCTTCACGGCCGCGACCAGCGTGGACAGGGCCGGGTTGTTGGAGGCGGCGGTGGCCACCGGGTCCTTGGACATGCCGTCGAAGGAACCCGCGCCGTTCTTCGGCACCGAGGAACACGCCGGGCCGAACGGCTGGTCCATGCTGCTCATGCCCGCGCTGCTCTCCGGGGCCGACGCGGACGCCGACGCCTTGGAGTCGGACTTCGCCGAGTCGCTGTCGCTGCCGGAGCAGGCGCTGAGCGCCAGGGGCAGCATGACGGCGGCCGAGAGGAGACCGGTGGTGCGGCGGATGCGAGCGTTCATTGGTTTTCTCCTGTGAGGAAAGGCAGCAACGGGCTGCGGGGTGAGGGGAATTGGTCAGGGGGCGGGGAGCCGGTCCGGGCTCACTCCGCGGTCACGACGACGGAGTGCCAGCCACTGGCGCCGTCGGGGATGGTCCGCGCGCGCTTCTCCGTCTGCACGCTTCCGGTGCGGTCGGTGGCGCGCACGGTGAGGGTGTGGGAGCCCTTGGTCGCCTGCCAGGGGTAGGACCACTGGCGCCAGGTGTCACGGGTGTCCTCGGCGGCGAGGTGGGCCTCCTGCCAGGGGCCGTCGTCCACCCGGACCTCGACCTTGTCGATGCCCCGGTGCTGGGCCCAGGCGACCCCGGCCACCATCACGGTCCCGGACTTGGGCCGGGCGAACGGCTTGGGCGTGTCGATCCGGGACTGGGTCTTGATCGGTGCCTTCCTGGCCCAGCCGCGCTTCACCCAGTACGGGTCGTAGGAGTCGAACGTGGTGAGTTCGATGTCCTGGATCCACTTGCAGGCGGAGACGTAGCCGTAGAGGCCGGGGACGAGCATGCGGACCGGGAAGCCGTGCTCGAAGGGCAGCGGTTCGCCGTTCATGCCGACGACGAGCATGGCGTCGCGGCCGTCCATGATGTCCTCGACGGGGGTGCCGATGGTCATGCCGTCCACCGAGCGGGCCACCAGCTGGTCGGCCGGCCCGCCCTTGGACGGAGCTTTGACCCCGCATTCGGCGAGCAGGTCGGCCAGACGGACGCCGGTCCAGCGGGCGTTGCCGACGTAGGGGCCGCCGACCTCGTTGGACACGCAGGTCAGGGTGATGGTGCGCTCGATCAGTCGCCGGCGCAGCAGGTCGTCGAAGGTGAAGGTGGCCGGGCGGCGCACGCCCTTGCCGTGGACGCGGAGTTGCCAGGCGGTGGCGTCCACCTTGGGGACCACCAGGGCGGTGTCGACGCGGTAGAAGTTCTTGTTGGGCGTGACGTAGGAGCTGACGCCGTCGACCCGCAGGGCGGCTCGCTTCGGTGTCGGCCGCGCGGGCGAGCCGGGGCTGGGCAGGACGACCCGCTTGCGGGAGGCGACGGCGTCTCCCGCCCGGTTGCCGCTCAGCGTCCGGCCGACCCCGCCCGCGACGGCGGACGCCGCGGCGGCGGAGGTGGCCGCGATGACGAAGCCCCGGCGGTCCCAGGTGCCGGGCTCGCTGCCGGCGGCCGGTACGGGGGTGATGAGGCGTCCGGCCAGGAAGTACAGGAGGAGCGCACCGGCGACGGCCCCGACGAGCGACGGCAACGCGTCCGTGAAGCCCCGCGAGTCGGGGCGGGTGAAAGCGGCCGTCGCGCCGATGGCGCCGAACAGCAGGACACCGGCCGCACCGAGGACCCGGCGGCGAACCGCCAGCGCGCCCAGGCCCAGGGCGAGGAGTGCGAGCACGACGAGGATGCCGAGCTGGAGCACCAGCTTGTCGTCGGTGCCGAAGTGACGGATCGCCCAGTCCTTGACCGCCGCCGGGGTCTGGTCGATGGAGGCCCCGCCGACCACGACGACCGGGCTGGCCTGCGGCCGCACCCCCGCCGCCACCAGCTCGGCCACCGCCAGCGCGGCGAACCCGGCCAGCAGACCGCTCAGCGCACCCAGCACCGTCCGCACCGGCCCCGGTGATGTCCTTGGGTCGCTCTGTTCCTCGCTCACGGGGGGAATCCGGGGCCGGGTGGGGACCCGGATTGGTGACTTCCTCAGATCGGAGGAAGACGCATCTCACACCAATCCGGCGGCTGTTCGGCGACGGATCACCTGGTTGAGCACCGCTCGCCCCTCCCATCTCGACCTGGACGTCGGCAACGATTGACACCACGCCACCGCCGTCACCCCGGCGAGGGAGAAGGCGTTCGACGGGCGCCTGCCCGATACCGAGCCCAAGCTCCACGAGCTGTTCGCGATACGCAGGACCAGGCACAGAACGGTCCTGGTCGTGATCGACCAGCCGGCTTCGACCGGAGCCCTGCCGCCCGCCGTCGCCCGGGAGTTGGGCTGCCCCGTCGCCCATCTGTTGGGCCTGACGATGGGACGGGTCGCCCACCTCTGCCCAGGCGAGGCCAAGACGGACGCGAGACGCCTTCATCATCGCCGACGCAGGCCGCGCGATGCCTCACACCCCGCGCTTGGTCGACCTCGAAGACGGATGTCCTGGCCCAGCTGGAGCGGTTCGAGTCACCGGCACAGATCCGCAAGGCAGGCCGCCGCCGGCTGGTCACGCTGCTGCGGCCCAAGGCACCGCAGATGGCCGAGCGCCCGGTCGAGAACACAGTTACCCCGCTGGCTGAGCAGACAGTGCTGCTCCCCGGCGCCGAAGCCACCGCGCCTACTACGACAGGAAGATCGCCCAGGGCAAGCGCCACAACCCTTTCGAACCCCAAACCGCCCTGCTGAGCCAAGCGGCAAATCCTCCGCTTCCACGACGGAACGGGAACTTCTCATCGGCATCGTGAACCTGGAGAGCGAGGTGGTAGCCGAACATCATCACACTCCCACCGCATCCCCCTCTCCAGCCGACACCACCAGCAACCTAGTTGTTGCGGGACATGACGTTGGTGACACAGGCCGATGCCCGGGAAACCAGGATGCTTCGACGGGCATCGGTCGGGTAGCGTGCCGACCATGTCGAGTCCTGAGTCAGACACGGTGGGGGCTTTCGGTCACGCCGTCAGCCCCCTGAACCACTGAGCTCGTAGCCATGTCGTCGCGCCGCTCTCGCGGTGTGACGAGTGAGCGCATGGGGCTGGCCGCGGTGACGAGATGACCTTCTCGTGCTTCTCTCACCTCGGAGCGACTCGATGCCTCTTCCCCTGTATCTGCTTGCCATGGCGGTCTTCGCCATGGGGACCTCGGAGTTCATGCTCGCCGGCCTCTTGCCGGACATCGCCTCAGATCTTTACGTTACGGTCGGGACGGCGGGCTTCCTCACCTCGGCGTTCGCGATCGGCATGGTCGTCGGCGCCCCTCTTGTGGCCGCGCTTACCCGCAATTGGCCCAGGCGCGTCGGCCTTCTCGGGTTCGTGCTCGTCTTCGCGGCAGCCCACGCCGTGGGCGCCGTCACCACGAGCTTCCCCCTCCTGTTCGCCACTCGAGTCGTCGCCGCGCTCGCAAACGCAGGATTTCTCGCCGTCGCTCTGACGGCTGCGGCCACGCTGGTCCCGCCTGACAAGAAGGGACGCGCGCTGGCCGTACTGCTGTCGGGCACCACGGTGGCCACGATCGCCGGTGTCCCCGGAGGGGCGGTGCTCGGCACGCTGCTCGGCTGGCGGGCCACGTTCTGGGCCGTAGCCGCTCTCTGCCTGCCCGCAGCGCTCGGCATCCTGAAGGGGATCCCGGCAGGACCCGATGAGGGCGAGGCGACCGGCAGGCCGGTCTTGCGAGCGGAACTTGCCCAGCTCACCAGGCCGCCATTGATCCTGGTCATGCTGCTCGGTGCGCTGGTGAACGCGGCAACGTTCGGAAGCCTCACCTTCCTCGCACCCGTGGTGACCGACAGCGCCGGGCTGGACGAGTTGTGGATCCCTGTCGCGCTGGTGCTGTTCGGCGCTGGTTCCTTCGTCGGCGTCACCGTCGCCGGACGGCTCGCCGACCGGCGTCCCGGTCCGGTCATCGCGGTTGGCGGTCCGTTGCTGCTCATCGGCTGGCCGGCCCTGGCGGTGCTGGCCGACGAGCCGGTCACCCTGTTCATCCTCGTGTTCGTTCAGGGTGCGCTGTCGTTCGCGCTGGGCAGCACGTTGATCACGCGGGTCCTCTACGAGGCCGTGGCAGCCCCCACCATGGCAGGCTCGTACGCGACTGCGGCACTCAACGTGGGCGCTGCCATCGGCCCCGTCATCGCCGCCGCCACCCTCAGCACCGAAGCCGGGGCCCTCGGGCCGCTCTGGGCGAGCGGACTCCTCGTCGCCGTGGCGCTGCTCATCGCGTTCCCCCTCCTCACAGCCATCACAGCCGGCCGGGGCACCGAGGTGCTCCGATGACGCATGCGAACGCCCCCTGGAACATCGAGGGACGCCGAAGGCTCGTGGAGCGTTGCCGCACCCGCCCGATCGCGGACGTCGGCGCTGAGGCCGGTGTCTCCCGCGCCTGCCTGTCCAAGTGGAAGAACCGGTACGACACGCACGGCGAAGCCGGACTGCAGGACCGCCTGATCGAGGACAGTACGGACCCGGATCGTTCATCAGGCATCGAGACCCCAGTTGATCACTGCGAGCGGAGTCGTCGGCGCCAGGTTGGCAGCCACCGCCGACAACTCCGGCAACGGGTGGGTCAGACCGGTTCCCCGGAGCTGTGTCGGGGCGAACGTTGACTGACGCAGCACCAGTCCGCCGGCCTTGACGAACCGCCTCGGGGCGCCCCCCACGACCCGCCGTCCGCCGGGCGATGCCGCCGTAGGGCGCCCATGGCGCGCTACTCGTCGACCAGCAGGATCTTGCCGACGTGGCCGCCGGCCTCCATCAGGCGGTGGGCCTCGGCGGCCTGGGACATGGGCAGGCGCTGGTCGATGACGAGTCCCACGGCACCGCTCTCGATCATCGGCCAGACCTCGTCCCGCACCTGGGCGACGATCTCGGCCTTCTGCTCCTTGGACCGCGTGCGCAGGGTCGTGCCGTGCACGGACAGGCGCTTGAAGACCAGTTCGGCCAGGTTGAGGTTGGCCTCCAGACCGTCCTGGAGGCCGATGAGCACCAGGCGCCCGTCGGGGGCGAGGGAGCGGACGTTGCGTTCGAGATAGCTGCCGCCGACGACGTCCAGGATCACGTCGTAGGGGCCGTGCTCGGTGAAGTCCTCGGTGCGGTGGTCGATCGTGACGTCTGCGCCCAACTCCCTTGCGCGAACGGCCTTTTCGAGGCCGCCGACCGTGGTGACGACCCGGGCGCCCAGCGCCTTGGCGATCTGGACGGCGAAGGTGCCGACACCGCCCGCGCCACCGTGCACGAGGAGGGTCTCGCCCCTCTTGAGGTGGGCGGTCATGACGATGTCGGGCCAGACGGTCGCCACCGCCTCGGGCAGCGCGGCCGCCTCGACCAGGCCGATCCCCTCGGGTACGGGGAGCAGTTGACCGGCCGGGACGGCGACCTTCTGCGCGTAACCGCCGCCCGTGAGCAGCGCGCACACCTCGTCGCCGACCTGCCAGCCGGTAACCCCCTCACCGAGCGCGCCGATCCGGCCCGAGACCTCGAAACCGGGGTACGGCGAGGTGCCGGGCTGGAGAGGGTAGAGGCCGTAACGCTTCATGACGTCAGCGCGGTTGAGGGCGCTCGCGACGACGTCGACGACGACCTCGCCGGCTGCGGGCACCGGGTCCTCGACGTCCACCCACTCCAGGACCTCGGGACCGCCGGGCTCCTTGATCGACACCGCCTTCATGACGCTCCGATCCTGGGACGGCGGACTGCCAGGCCCGCATGTTTACAGCACACACATTAGGGAGTGAGTGTGTGCACTGTCAACATGACCCCGCGTCCTACCGCGTCGCCGCCACGCTGAACAGCGCCTGTACGGCCGCGCGGACCTGGGCGTCCACCACCTCCGGCGTCGAGGAGTGGAGCTTGCCGTCCAGGTGCAGGAAGGCCAGGCCGTGGACGAGCGCCCACACCGCGGTCGCCAGCGCGTCCGGGTCGACGCCGGGGAAGGCGCCCTGCACGATCCCGCGGACGTATCCGGAGATGGCGGCGGTCGCCGCGACCCGCTCCTCGCTGTCCGGGTCGCACGGCTCGGCGAACATCACCCGGAACATCGCGGGCCGGTCCAGCGCGAACCGCACGTACGCGACGGCGACCGACGCGAGCTCGTCCGGCGTCCGGGGGTCGGGGTGGGCGGCGGCCAGGTGCTCGGCGAGCTCGCGGTACCCCTCGGCCGCCACCGCGGAGACCAGCGCGTCGCGGTCCGCGTAGTGCCGGTAAGGGGCCGTGGCCGACACGCCCGCCCGCCGCGCCACCGCGCGCAGCGACAGCCCGGCACTGCCGTCCTCCTCCAGCAACTCCCGCGCGGCACGCAGGCAGGCCGCGCGCAGATCGCCGTGATGGTACGAGCTGCTCGCTTGCGGCATAGGTCACACTCCCTGAAGTTTACGGCGCTTACATTCCTGGCTTAATGTGAACGCTGTACACATCGTAAGCGATGGAGATCGAGAGGGGAAAGCTGGATGACCAGCGAACTGTTCTCGCCGTTGTCCCTGCGCTCCGGGCAGGTACTGCGCAACCGGATCGCCAAGGCGGCCATGGAGGAGAACATGGCCGCCGACGGCCAGTTGCCCGGGGCCGAGCTGTTCGGGCTGTACCGGCGCTGGGCCCAGGGCGGCGCCGGACTGCTGATCACGGGCAACGTCATGGTCCACGCCGAGGCGCTGACCGGTCCGGCCGGTCTCGTCCTCGACGAGGCCGCGCCGCTGGAGCCGTTCACCGAGTGGGCGAAGGCCGGCAAGTCGGGGGGCGGGGCGATCTGGATGCAGATCAACCACCCCGGCCGCCAGATCGGCTCCGACATGCCCGGCGTCGTCTGGGGGCCCTCCGCGGTCGGCGTCGAACTGGGCAAGCACAGCAACCGGTTCGGCCGCCCGGTCGCGATGACCGCCCGGCAGATCGAGGAGACGGTCACCCGGTACGCGGTGACCGCCCAGCGCGCCGAACGGGCGGGCTTCGACGGGGTCGAGGTGCACGCGGCGCACGGGTATCTGCTCTCGCAGTTCCTCTCCCCGCTGGTCAACAAACGCACCGACCAGTGGGGCGGTTCACTGGAGAACCGGGCCCGGATGCTGCTGGACGTGGTCCGCGCCGTACGGGCCGCCGTGTCGCCCTCCTTCGCGGTCGCGGTGAAGCTCAACTCCGCCGACTTCCAGCGCGGGGGCTTCGACGCGGACGACGCGCGCCAGGTGATCGAGATGCTCGCGCCGCTCGGGGTCGACCTCATCGAGCTGTCCGGCGGCAGCTACGAGAGCCCGGCGATGTCCGGCCGGGCCGCCGACGCGCGGACCCAGGCCCGCGAGGCGTACTTCCTGGACCTGGCCAAGGACCTCGTCGGCTCCAGCCCGGTACCGCTGATGCTGACCGGTGGCATCACCCGGCGCGAGACCGCCGAGCGCGTCCTCGACAGCGAGGTGGCGGTCATCGGCATGGGCACCGCCCTCGCCGTCACCCCGGACCTGCCGGAGCGCTGGCGCGCCGGTGGCGAGGCCGAGCGGCAACTCAGGCCGGTGACCTGGTCGGACAAGGTGCTCGCCTCGGCCGCGAGCATGGCGCAGGTCCGCCACCAGATGCGCCGCATCGCGCGCGGCAGCCGCCCCACGCCGGGCACCCACCCGGCGCTCGCCCTCCTCGCCGAGCAGCGCAAGCAGCGCCGGGCGCTGCGCCGCTACCGCACCTGGCTCAGCACGGAGCGGCGCGCCGCCTAGCGCGGCCCGCACAGCACAAGGCGGCGCGGCTCCGACGGGAGCCGCGCCGGCTTGTCGTCGGTTCAGCGGGAGCCGACCGCCTTCAGCACCTTCAGCGCACCGGTCAGCAGCGCCGCCCAGGTCTCCGGCGGAATACTCCTTGGTGGAGTGAACCCCTGCACGCGCTGGTGGGCGACGTTCTGGGCCTCGGTGTACTTGAGGATGCCCTCGGCGCCGTGCCGCCGGCCGAGGCCGGAGTCGCCCATGCCGCCCATCGGCGCGTCGACGCTGCCCCACGCGGCCGCGAACGCCTCGTTGACGTTGACGGTGCCCGCGTGCAGCCGGGCGGCGACGGCACGGCCCCGCGAGGCACTGCGGGACCAGACGCTCGCGTTGAGGCCGTACGGCGTGGCGTTGGCCCGCGCGACGGCCTCGCTGTCGTCGTGGACGGGGTAGACCGACACGACGGGACCGAAGGTCTCGTGCTCGTACAGCGTCATGTCCGGGGTGACACCGGCGAGGATGGTCGGCTCGTAGAACAGCGGTCCCAGGTCAGGGCGCGCCCTGCCGCCCGCGAGGACCTTCGCCCCCTTGCCCACGGCGTCGTCGACGTGCTCGGTGACGGTCTTCAGCTGGGCCGGCGTGGTGAGGCTGCCGACGTCGCGGCTGAAGTCGTACGCGCCGCCGACCTCGAGCCGCTCGGTGCGGGCGACGAACGCGTCCACGAATCGGTCGTGCACCGAATCCGCCACGTAGAGACGCCCCACGGAGACGCAGAGCTGGCCGGCCGAGGGGAAGCAGGCGGCGACGGCGCCCTCGGCGGCCTTCTCGATGTCGGCGTCGTCCAGCACCAACATGGCGTTCTTGCCCCCGAGTTCGAGGGACGAGCCGATGAGCCGCTCCCCCGCGTCCCGGGCGATCTTCCGGCCGCTGGCGGTGGAGCCGGTGAACATCATGTAGTCGGCGTTGTCCATCAGCGCGCCCCCGATGGAACTGCCCCGCCCGATCACCATCTGCCAGACACCGGCGGGCAGTCCGGCCTCGCGCATCAGCTCCAGCGACCACAGGGCGGTGAGCGCGGTCTGGGTGTCGGGCTTCTGGACGACCGCGTTGCCGGCCATCAGCGCGGCGACGGCGTCGCCGGCGGCCATGCTCAGCGGGTAGTTCCAGGGCGAGATGACGGACACGACGCCCTTGGGGTGACGCAGCTCGGTGGTGTGGGTGAGCAGCGGGATCGCGCCCCGGCGGCTGGGGCTGGGACGAGGGCATGACGCGGCTCCTGGCAACGCATGTTGACGGTGATTACATCAGAGTGGCCACCGATGTAAGCACCGTCAACACATAGCCGCGCGGGCCGCCTCAGTCGTCCTGGTGGAGCGCCGATCCGAGAAAGTCGATGGCGATCTTCCGGGCGATGTTGGCCGCCCGGGTGTCCCGCAGGCCGTCCAGCAGCAGGAAGTCGTGGACCATGCCCGCGACCCGGACCGAGGTGACGTCGTTACCCGCCTCGCGGAGCTTGTTGGCGTACTCCTCACCCTCGTCGCGCAGCACGTCCGCCTCGTCGGTGATGACCAGCGTGGGCGGCAGGCCCTTCAGCTCCTCCAGCGACGCCTGGAGCGGGGCGGCGTACTTCTCGGAGCGCTGGGACGGGTCGGAGTATGCGTCCCAGAACCACTTCATGCCGTCGCGGGTGAGATAGTAGCCCTCGGCGAACTGCTCGTAGGACGGCGTGTCGAAGCCGGCGTCGGCCACCGGGTACAGCAGGCACTGGGCCTTGAGGTCGATGCCGCCCCGGTCCTTGTTCATCAGCGCGAACACCGCCGACATGCAGCCGCCGACGGACTCACCGGTGACGGCGATGGTCGAGGTGTCCATGCCGTGCTCGGCGCCGTGTTCGAGGACCCACTGGCCCACGGCGTAGTTCTGCTCGACCTGGGTCGGGTACTTCGCCTCCGGCGCGCGGTCGTAGACCGGGAAGACGCCCACCGCGCCCGCGCCGACGGTGAGTTCGCGGAAGAGGCGGTCGTGGGTCTTGTCGTCGCCGAAGACCCAGCCGGCGCCGTGGATGTAGATCAGCACCGGCAGCGGGCCGGTGACGCCCTTGGGGCGGATGACGCGGGTGCGGACGGTGCCCCACTCCCCCGCGTCCACGTCGACCCACTCCTCGTCGACATCGGGACGGGGCACGCTGGTGTCGCTCTGCAGGTCCGCGAGGATGGCCCGGCCCTGTTCCGGCGGGACCTCGTAGATCCGGGGATGCGGATCGGTCGCCTCGGTCAGCTCCTTGGCGGCGGGTTCGAGATACGGGGTGACGGGCGGCGGGATGTCGGACATGGCCACTCCTCGGTCTGTTCCCTGGACCGGGCACACGAGTGCCCCGTCGCACGGCCGGTCCGGCCGTTGGTGGTGACGGCTACCCCGAGTCGGGGATCACCCACACGTGATCCCCCCTCCGTCCATGCTTGGGGTCCCCGCCGAGGACCGCAACCGGCCGGGGCGGGCTCCGCCCGGCTCACGTGGTCGACCATGGTCCACGGCTTCAGCCGGGTGCGTCAGCCGCCGGCCCACCCCTGGCCGAGGGCCTAGGGGGTGTCTTGTCGATCACGCCGGGCCGCCGTCTCGTCGTACCGACGCAGCACCAGCTCCGCCACCGAAGGATGCGTGCCCAGAGGGGACGAGGTCCAGTGGGCGGGGGTGTGGGTCAGGGTGTGGGCGAAGTGGCCGGGGGCCAGGAGGTGGGTGGCGAGGGAGACGGTGGGGTGGCCGGAGGTGTGCCAGGCGGAGACCGCTTCGGTGGGGGTCGGGCCCTCGCCGGAGGCGTAGGCGACCGAGACGGGGGCGTCGAGGCGGGCGGAGAGGAGGCGGGCCGACTCGGCCGTGTCCGCTCGGGCGCGGGGGTCGGAGGAGCCGGTGGCGGCGAGGACGACCGGGGTCGCGTCCGGCGGGCGGCCCGCTTCGGCCAGGCGGGCTGCCAGGGCGTCGGCCAGCAGGGGGGACGGGCCGAGGGCCGGGGTGACGCGTACCGTGCCGGGGTCCGCCTCGGCGAGGAGGGCCGGGATGTCGGCGCGTACGTGGTAGCCGCTGGCCAGGAGGAGGGGGACGGCGATCACCGGGCCGGGGAGCGAGGACAGCGCCTCGGGCACCGAGGGTGCCACCAGGCCCAGCCAGGCCGGCTCGACGCGCAGTCCGGGGCGCAGGCGGCGGACCTCGTCCAGCAGGGCGAGGACCGTGCGGACGCCCTCCGGGTCGCGGGTGCCGTGGGCGACGGCCAGCAGGGTGGGGGTCATCGGGTGCCTCCGTGGGGCTCCGTCGTCAGGCGGTAGCCGCGTTCGGGGACCGTGCGGATCAGGCTCGCGTAGGGGCCGAGGGCGGCTCGCAGACGCGTGACCGCCGCCTCCACCGCGCGCTCGTCCGCGCCCTTCCCCGGCCAGACCCGGCGCAGCGGTTCGGGGCGGCCGACCACCCAGCCGGGGCGTTCGGCGAGGGCCCGCAGCACCCGGGCCGAGCCCGGCGTCAGCCATACCGCTTGCGCCGGGGCGCCGTCGCCGAGGAGGAGCGCGTTGCCCTGGAGGACCAGGGTGCGGTCACCGGCCGGGACGAGGTGGCGGTCGCGGCCGGGGAGCGTGGCGGTGAGCAGGTGGACCATCGCTCCCAGTCTCCCTCGCTCGGGCCACACCGGCCCGGCGCCCACCTCAGCAGCGGCCGGGCGCGCACCGCGCCGACGCACAGGGGGAGCACGTCCGTACGCAGCCGTTCGAGGACGGTCTCGTACTTGCCCGCCGCCTCCGCGTGCTCCAGGAAGGAGGTGATGGCCGGCGCGGAGGTGAACAGCAGCGCGTGCACCTCGCCGCGCGCCGTCGCCTCGGCCAGCTGCCGGACCGGCTCGGGGTCCAGGGGCGGCACCCAGCGGTACATCGGGACCTCCACCACCTCCGCGCCCCGCTCCCGCAGCGCCGAGGCGAGTCCCGGCAGCGGCGCCCCGTGCTCCTGCACCGCAGCGCGCTGCTCCTGCTCGTCCCCGCGGTGGCGACCGCCGTCGTCCTGGAGCCCGGCACCTCGTACGGCACCCTGCTGCTCACCGCCTGCCTCGCCGGGGTCGGCGGCGGCAACTTCGCCTCCTCGATCGGCGGGGTGCTGGTCAACTTCGCCTTCCGCGAGTCGTTCCTCGCGACCAGGAACGGTGACGGGGCGTACGTCGCGTTCGTCGCCGCGTACGGGGTGTGCGCGGGCGTGACCTGGACGGCGTATGTGCGCCGCCGGGCCTGACGGTGGCGCTCAGGAGAGTTCCTCCACCTCCGCCATGTCGAACGCCTCGGGGGCGGCCTGCGTGTCCGGTTCGCCGCCGAGCCCCTGCTCGGACCAGATCGTCTTGTCCTGGTGGCTGTGCCGGACGCCCCAGCGCGTGCTGAGGCGCATGACGATGTACAGGCCGCGCCCGCCCTCGTCGCTCTCACGGGCGTGGCGCAGATGGGGGCTGGTGCTGTTGGCGTCGGTGACCTCGGTCAGGAGCCGGCCGCTGTCGTGGATGAGGCGCAGTTTGATGGGCCCGGTGCCGTAGCGGATGGCGTTGGTGACGAGTTCGCTGACGATGAGCCCGGTGGTGTACGCCGCCCCCTCCAGGTGCCAGACGGCCAGTTGCTGGTCCACGAGCCGCCGCGCCGTGCTCACCACGGACGGCTCGGCGGGCAGCGTCAAGTCCGCGACGTTCTCCTCGGCCAGGGTGTGGGTGCGGGCGAGCAGCAGCACGGCGTCGTCGCCGCGGGAGGGTGCCATGCGGTACACGGCGTCGTCGCTCAGTTCCCGCAGGGGCCGCGCAGGCGAGGCGAGGGTGCGGGCGAGCACGCGCCGGGCGGCGGCCGGGTCGTGCGCGCGGGCGCCGAGCAGGCCGTTGGTGTAGAGGGCGATCAGGGTCCCGGCGGGCAGGTCGATCAGAGCCGGGGTGAAGACCCGTCCGCCCCCGGCGCCCAGCGGCGGCCCGAGGGGCACGTGCACGGGGATGGGCGAGCCCTTGGGGTCGACGATCACCGGCGCCGGGTGCCCCGCCCGCACCATCGCGCAGCGCCGCGAGACGGGGTTGTAGACGGCGACCGCGCAGGTCGCCACATAGTCGTCCGAGGGTTCGGCGAGCTGGGCGGCGACCTCGTCCAGGCGGGTCAGCAGCTCGTCGGTCTCCAGGTCCTGGAGGGCGAGGGTGCGCAGGGCGATCCGGAGCTGGCCCATCGTCGCCGCCGCCTCGATGCCGTGCCCGGCGACATCGCCGACGACCAGCGCGACGCGCGTCCCGGACAGGGGGATGACGTCGTACCAGTCGCCGCCCGCGCTCTCGGGCAGATACATGTGGGCGGTCTCCACCGCCGAGAGGCGCGGGGTGGTGCTGGGCTGGAGCTTGCGCTGAAGGGTGGAGGCGACCATGTGCTCGCGGCGGTAGCTGCGGGCGTTCTCCAGATGCGCGGCCGTGGTGGCGGCCGCCTGCCGTGCCACGTCGAGGTCGGCCTCCTCGAAGGGGTCGGTCCGGTGCCGGTACAGGGTGACCAGGCCGAGCACGGTGTCCCGCACCGTGAGCGGTACGACGATCATGGAGTGCACGTTCGCCCGGAGCAGCGGCTCGAACATGTCCGGGTCGGCGGCCAGCCACGGCGCGTCCGGCGTCACCGGGACGATACGGGCCTCGGTGTCGTTGAGCGCCTGTGTGTGCGGCGTGGGGTAGGGAAAGGGCCGGCTGTCGCCTTCCTTCCGCGCGGTCACGGTGCCCGCCGGGGCGAAGGAGGTCCGGCGCAGCGGCACCCCGGAGGTCAGGGGGCCGAACGCGGGGCCGTCGTCCAGCAGGTCGACGCTCGCCCCGTCGGCGAAGGTGGGGACCAGCGCCCGTACCAGTTCGTCGGCCGTGGTCCGTACGTCCAGCGTGGAACCGACGGTCTTGTGCACCCTGCTGAGGACGGCGAGCCGGTCCGCGCCGGCCTGCCTCTCGGTCACGTCCTCGACCACGCCCACCAGGCCGGGAGAGCCACCGCCCGCGTCGGGCAGCGGGAAGAGGGACACCTCTATCGCGAGCGTCCGGTCCGGGTCCGACGGCGACTTCCCCCGGACCAGCATCCTCCGCAGCGGCACACCACTGGCCAGCGCCTCGTCCATCAGGGACCTCAGCTCGGCCGACTCCAGACCGGGCGCGAACTCCTCGACGTAGTGCCCCACGATGTCCTCGGCGGCCAGCTTCCACACCCCTCGTCCGGAGGGGTTGTAGCGCATGACCTTCATCTGCGAGTCGAAGACGAACAGCCCTTGGGGAGAGTTGCCGAACAGCGCGTTCAGTACCGCGGCATCGTCGATGGGATCGCTCGCCACCCCACGCTCCCTTCCCGGACGTCCTTCCTCACCTTCTCGCATCGACGGGCCCCAGCAACTCGACCGGGAAGCGGACGGGAAGTGGACGGGGCCGGGGCATGGTGGCCCGTCCCGCTTGTTCAGCCAGCTCGTTCAGCGGTGGGCGCCCGGCTGGTGCAACCCCGCCCGCTCCGCTCCGGCGCGCCGGGTGTGGGCCGCGCCGACCGGCTCTGAGCGACACAGGCCAGTGCGCCACAGACGAGCCCGACAGCCGTGGTCAGGTCGAGGGGCGCGCCCTGCACGCCCCACGCCGCGATCACGGAGACCGCCGGGATGACGGCGAACAGGATCGACGCCCCGCGCGCTCCCCTGCTCCGTACGCAGGCCGCGTAGCAGACCATGCCCACCGCGCTGGCGAGCACGAGCAGCAGGAGCAGGGCCACGGCGGGCAGGGGGTCGGTGAGGTGCTGCGGGGTGGTGAGGGTGAGCGCGGCGGCCGGGAGGACGGAGACGGTGACGCCGATCGCGGTGAACACGAAGGGGTCGACCGCCCGCAGCCTCCGCTCCTGGAGGAGGGAGCCGCCGGACAGTCCGCCGAGCGCGATCAGGACCGTGATCAGTCCCGGTCCCACGGACGGATCGGCCAGCAGCCGGGGGAGGCAGGCCGCCACCACGCCCACGGTGCCGAGGGTGAGCGCGACGAGTCCCCAGGAGTTCTCGCGCCGCCCCAGCACCAGCCGCCCGAGGAGCGCGGTGGTGACGGGGTTCATCGCGATCACCAGCGCCGCGACGCCCGGCCCCACCCCGTGTGCCATGCCCCAGTAGAGACCGAGGAACTGCACCCCCTGCACCAGCAGGCCGCCGGCGGCCGTCCAGGCGAGCAGGCGTCCACGCGGCAGCGGGGTCCGCCGTACGGCCACGACGGTCCACATCAGCACGGCACTGAGCAGGAAGCGCAGCAGGATGAGGAGGAACGGCGTGACATGCCCGAGGGTGAGCGCGCCCAGGGGATAGCCGAGGGCGTACAGCAGGACGGTCAGGGCCGGGAGAAGTCGCTGGAACATGCTCCGACCTCAGCACCGGCGCGGGACGCCGTGCGTGACCGATCGTGATTCGTGAACGGTCCTCCCTTCGTACGTGGCCCACCGGTGACAATGAGGCATGGCGACCCTCGACATCACCTGTCTGCGCAGCCTGGTCAGCGTGGCCTCCTTCGGTGGGGTCCGGAGGGCCGCCGAGGCCCTGCATCTGTCCCAGGCGGGGGTCAGCGGTCATCTGCGCCGCCTGGAGACGGAGCTGGGTTTCCCCGTGGTGACCCGGCAGGGCCGGAACATCGCCTTCACCTCCCGGGGCGAGGACGTCCTGCGGGAGGCGTACCGGCTGCTCGGTGAGCACGACGACGCGCTGCACCGGCTGCTGGGCCCCGCGAGCGGGGAGCTGCTGGTCGTCTCCACCGAGCACGCCACCGAGGCGCTGCTGCGCGCGGTCGCCCGCGTCCTCTCCCGCGACCACCCGGACCGGCCCGTCCGCTTCCGGTTCCACCGCAGTGCCCGCGTCCGCGAGTTCGTGCACGACCACTCGGCGGACGTGGCGCTGGGCATCGGCGACCTCGGCCAAGGCACCCGGCACATCACCGAGCTGCCCCTCACCTGGGTGGGCCCGTCGGACCGCGCTCCGGACACGGGCGCGCTGGTCACCTTCACCGCCCCCTGCACCGTCCGGGACCACATCCTGGCGTCCGAGGCGGCGGCGGGCGGAGCAGTGGTCCGGGAATGCGCCGATCTGGTCAGTCTCCTCTCCGCCGTCAAATCCACCGGGGGCGTCACGGCACTGCCGCGACTCCGGCTGAGCGAGCCGGGCCTGACGGCGCTCGACTCTCTTCCATCTCTCCCTTCGGTCCCCCTGACATTGGTGACGAGCAACCGTCTCGCCTCCCGGACCAGGGACGGCATCATCGCCGCGCTCGTCTCGACGGCCTGAGAACCCACCGGTCAGCCCGGCAGGGTGCTGCGTTCCCCTCCGTCCGCGTACAGGATCGCGCCGTTCATGTAGCTGCTCGCCGGGGAGACCAGGAAGTTGACTATCCCGGCGATCTCGCTCGGCTCGCCCGCCCGGCCACGGGCGTTGACCTGGTCCAGGACGGCGGTGTCGTCGCCGAATATCGCGGCGACCCCCTCGGTGCGGACGGGTCCCGGGGAGACCGTGTTGACACGGACTCCGTGCGGGCCGTACTCGGTGGCCCAGTAGCGGGTGAGGATTTCGACGCCGGCCTTGGACGCGCCGTAGGCGGCGCCGATGGGGGCGGGCAGGCGGGCGGCGCTGGAGCCGATCGTGACGATCGAGCCGTGACCGCGCCGCGCCATCGCGGGAGCGAGCGCGCCGACCAGGAGGAAGGGGGCGCGGGTGTTCACCGCGATGTGCCGGTCGAAGGCGGCGGCGTCGGTCGCCGCGGTGGGCGCGAAGTCGTAGACGCCCGCGCTGTTGACGAGGATGTCGACCTCGCCCGCCTCGGCCGCCAGGCGGAGGACCTCCTCGGCGTCGGTGAGGTCCGCCGCGATGAAGCGGGCGGACCCTGTGTCCCGCGCCAGGGCTTCGCCCCGGGCATGGTCCCGGCCGTGCAGGACCACCTTCGCGCCCCGGGCGGCCAGGCTCTCCGCCACGGCTCGGCCGATGCCGGAGGTGGCGCCGGTGACCAGGGCGGTGCTGCCTTGCAGGTCGTTGCTGTCGTTCGTCATGGCGCGGTTCTCATTCCTGCTCTGCGCAAGTCGTCGGTCGATCGGTCGGACTCGGGTCCCGTCGCCGGAGCCTCACGAAAAACTATGCACCACAGATGTTCTGTCCGCAAGACTATCTGCCCACTCGCAGGAATTTGCGCTACATTGGTCCGGTGACCGCTTCAGACACCGCCGCCACCGACGACTCGGGGCTCGAGACCGACCTGGGCTGGGCCATCCGCCAGGTCTCCTCGGCGTTCCGCAGGATCGCCACCAGCTCGGTCGCCGACCTGCCCGGAGGCCCGCGCGGCTATCTGGTGCTGGTCGCGCTGGCGACGGGCGAGCCGCCGTCCCAGCTCGCCCTGGCCCAGCAGGTCAGCCTGGACCGCACGGTGATGACGTATCTGCTGGACGACCTCGAGAAGCGCGGGCTGATCACCCGTCGCCCCGACCCCCGTGACCGCCGCGCCCGGCAGGTCCTCATAACCGAGGAGGGCCGGGCGGAGCTGGAGCGCAGCCGCCGTCAGCTCTCCACCGCCGAGGCCCGCCTCCTGGCCGACCTCGACGAGAACGACGCGGGCCAGCTCCGCCGCCTCCTGACCCGCGTCGCCCAGACCACCCAGCGCGACGACTCCCTCGGCGCCACCACCGACTGCTGACCCACGCCCGCGCGGGCAGGCGGACAGCAGCATCAGGGGTGGGGCGCCGGGAGAGGGCCGTGCCGTCACTCCTCACCCCCGCACACCCCGTACCGCTGGAGCCGCCGTGTCCCCCTCCCCCGCCTCAGGCGACCCCGACGCCCTCTTCGGGCTGACCGAGCTGCTGGGCGCCGAGGGCCACACCGAGGGACCGGAGCCGGGCGAAACCCCCGACCAGGTGTCCCGGCTGCTCGACGTGCGGGAGATCTACGCCGAGCCCGCCGCCGCCCTCTCCCCGCGCGGCCGGCAGGTCATCGGCCGCTTCCCCGCGGCGCGCGTGCTGGAGGTCGGCTCGCACTGGAACATCCCCCACCTGCACGGCAACGAGGGAAACGCCGACCGCTGGGTGCGGGTCAAGCGGCAGACGCTCGTCCTCGGCGTACGCAAGTCACTGACCGTACGGCCCAACGGACGCTCGGCGGACTGGATCGCCCCCGGCGCCTCCAACGGCTGCGCGATGTCCTGCGCGTACTGCTACGTCCCGCGCCGCAAGGGATACGCCAACCCGATCACCGTCTTCACCAACATCGGGGACGTGGTCGACGCCCTGGAGAAGCACATCACCGCCCTCGGCCCGAAGCAGGAGCCCACGCAGTGCGACGAGGAGCGGTGGGTGTACGACACGGGGGAGAACGGCGACTGCTCGGTGGACGCGCTGATCAGCGACAACACCGCCGACCTGATCGCGGCCTTCCGCCGGTGGCCCGCCGCGATGGCGTCCTTCGCCACCAAGTACGTCAACCGGGACCTGCTCGACCTGGACCCGCGCGGCTCGACCCGCATCCGTTTCTCCCTCATGCCGCCCGGCGACTCCCGGCTGCTGGACGTGCGGACCAGCCCGGTGGCCGAACGGATCGCCGCCGCCGGGGACTTCCTGGACGCGGGCTACGAGGTGCACTTCAACCTCTCCCCCGTCGTGCTGCGCCCCGGCTGGGAGGAGGACTGGGCGGAGCTGCTGCGCCACCTCGACGACGTACTGCCCGCGCGGGTGAAGGCGCAGGCGGCGGCCGAGGTCATCATGCTGACGCACAACCGCCAGCTCCACGACGTCAACCTGCGCTGGCACCCGCGTGCCGAGGACGTGCTGTGGCGCCCGGAGATCCAGCAGGCCAAACGCTCGGAGAACGGCGCGCTGAACGTGCGGTACCGCAACGACGTCAAACGCGAGGGCGTGCGGCGGCTGACCGAGCTGGTCGCGGCGCACGCGCCCTGGCTGCGGGTGCGGTACGCGTTCTGAGCGGCGAGCGTCGGCGCGGGCCCGCGGACGAAGGGCAAGCAGGCCGGGGAATCCATGGCCCCTGCATGTTGTTACCCCGGTCGGCCCGCCGTCGGCACGGTGGGCCGACCTGCTGACCCACGACCCCGGGGAGCCCCACGTGAGCGTCCTGTTCGAACCGCTGTCCCTCCGTTCGCTGACCGTGCGCAACCGCCTGTGGATGGCGCCGATGTGCCAGTACTCCGCCGCGCCCGAGGGCCCCGAGACCGGCGCGCCGAACGACTGGCACTTCCAGCACCTCGCGGCACGCGCGACGGGCGGCACCGGCCTGATCCTCACCGAGGCCACCGCCGTCAGCCCGGAGGGCCGGATCAGCCCCTACGACCTGGGGCTGTGGAACGACACCCAGCAGGCCGCGTTCGCGCGCATCACCCGTTTCCTCAAGTCCCAGGGCACCGTCCCCGGCATCCAGATCGCACACGCCGGGCGCAAGGCGTCCACCGAGCGGACGTGGGTGGACCGGGGCGCCCCGATCGCCCCCGGTGAGGGTTACGGCTGGCAGCCCGTCTCCGCCAGCGCGCTCCCCTTCGCCGACGGGTACACCACCCCCGCCGAGCTGACCATCGCCGAGATCGACGCGATCGTGGAGGAGTTCGCCGCCACCGCCCGGCGGGCGCTCGCCGCGGGCTTCGAGGTCGCCGAGATCCACGGCGCCCACGGCTACCTCGTCCACCAGTTCCTCTCCCCGTACTCCAACCACCGCACCGACGCCTACGGCGGTTCCTACGAGGGGCGTGCCCGGTTCGCGCTGCGGGTCGCGGAGGCGGTCCGCGCGGTGTGGCCCGACGAACTCCCCCTGTTCTTCCGGATGTCGGCCACCGACTGGCTCACCGAGGACGAGAGCGACGAGCGTACGGGCTGGACCGTGGACGACACGGTCCGGCTCGCGGCCGACCTCGGTCACCGGGGCGTCGACCTGATCGACGTGTCCTCCGGCGGCATCGCGCCCGACGCCCGCATCGAGACCGGCCCCGGTTACCAGGTGCCCTTCGCCGAGCGGGTGCGCCGGGAGACCGGGCTGCCGGTCGCCGCGGTGGGGCTCATCACGGAGGCGCGCCAGGCCGAGAAGATCGTCGCCGACGGCCAGGCCGATGCCGTCCTGCTCGGCCGTGAGCTGCTCCGTGACCCCTACTTCGCGCTGCACGCGGCCCGCGAACTCGGCGCCGAGCCGTACGTCGCGCAGCCTTACCACCGGGCGCTCTGACCGGGCGCCGGGTTACTCCAACTCCAGCCGTACGGGCGTCTGTTCCGGCCGCGCGGGCAATCTGAGTCCGTCGCGGCCGGGGGTGAGCGAGCCGAGGATGCTCGGGTGGCGGGCGCCCGTACTCGCGGGGTCGGTTCCGGCGAGGCCGTGCAGGGTGAGGAAGCCCAGGACGGCGAAGGCGTACGCCTCCTTGGCGGCCGAGGGAAGGCCCAGGTCGTCGGAGACGCGTACCGGGACGCCGGGGAGCGCGGCGGCGAGGGCGCGCATCAGCGCGGGGTTGCGGGTGCCGCCGCCGGAGGCGATGACCTCGGTGGCGACGACCGACCGTACGGCGTCCGCGATCGTGCGGGCCGTCAGCTCGGTGAGGGTGGCGAGGGTGTCCTCGGCGGAGAGGCCGGCCATCGGCTGGGCAGCCGTCGCCCGTAGGTAGCCGGGGTGGAACAGCTCCTTGCCCGTCGTCTTGGGGGCCGGGCGCGCGTAGTACGGGTCGGCCGACAGCCGTTCCAGCAGCGGGCCGTGGACCCGTCCCCGGGCGGCCAGCGCGCCGTCGGCGTCGTACGCCAGCCTGCCCCCGCTGAACTCCCGCGCCGCCGCGTCCACCAGGGCGCACCCCGGGCCGGTGTCGAAGGCCGTCCCGTCCGGCGCGGTGAGGTTGGCGATGCCGCCGATGTTCAGCGCGACCGGCGTGCCCGGCCTGCCCCGCAGCCACAGCAGATCCACGAGGCTGACCAGCGGCGCGCCCTGGCCGCCCGCGGCCACGTCACGGGGCCGGAAGTCGGCGACCACGGGCAGACCGGTCGCCTCGGCGATCCAGGCGGGCTGGCCGAGCTGCAGGGTGCCGTGCACGCGGTCGCCGTCCACCCAGTGGTAGACGGTCTGCCCGTGCGAGGCGATCAACTCCGCTGCCCCACCGCACAGTTCGGCGTCGGCCCGCGCGGCCGTCGCCGCGAACGCCTGCCCGATCCGGGTGTCGAGCCGGCACACGTCCGCCAGCGGGACCGCCGCCGGGGGCAGCGCACCGGCGAGCAGGTCCCGTAGCCCGGGATCGTACGGCTCGCTCACCATCCCGAGCGGCTTCAGGCGGAGCGTGTCCCCCGCGAGGCGCAGCTCGGCCGCCGCCGCGTCAATGCCGTCGTACGACGTTCCCGACATCAGGCCGATCACCAGCATCCGTGCCACCCGCCTTTACCGTCGTGCCGTCGAAAACGGTGTTCTTGAAGAGGGCGAGCATGCTCACCGCGCAGGCCGCCGCCGCGTAGTAGGCGGGTACGTCCACGTTCCCGGTCCGCTTCACGGCCTCCGTGATGATGAGCCCGGCGCAGCCCGAGAACACGGCATTGGACAGGGCGTAGGCGAGTCCGAGTCCCGTGCAGCGCACCCGCGTGGGGAACATCTCGGCGAGCAGCGCGGGACCCGGCCCGGCCATCAGGCCCACGACCGCTCCGGCGAGCAGTACGGCCAGCCCCTTGACCGGCGTCGAAGTACCCTCGCTCTGCAAGAGGTTGAGCAGCGGTACCGCCAGCACCACCACCAGCCCCGCCCCCGTCAGCATCACCGGCCGCCGTCCGATCCGGTCGCTCAGCAGGCCGGCCGGGATGATCGTGGCGGCGAAGCCGAGGTTGGCCAGCACGGTCGCGGTGAGCGCCTCGCGGAAGGTGGCGTGCAGGGCCGTCTGGAGGTACGAGGGCAGCACGACCAGGAAGGCGTACCCGGCCGCCGCCCAGCCCATCACCCGTCCGGCGCCCAGCGCGATCGCCCACGCCACCTGCCGGGCGGGCAGCAATTCGGCGGGCTCCTGTTCCCGGAAGGTCGGCGTCTCGTCCAGCCGCAACCGCAGCCACAGCGCGCCCAGCCCCATCGGCAGCGCCAGCAGGAACGGCAACCGCCAGCCCCAGGCGCTCAGTTGGGCCGCGCTCAGCAGGCTCGCCAGCACCGCCGCGACCCCCGCTCCGCCCAGCAGCCCGAGCGCCACGGTGAACGACTGCCACGCGCCGTACAGTCCCCGCCTGCCCGGCGGCGCGAACTCGGTCAGCACCGCCACGGCGCCCCCGAACTCCCCTCCGGCGGACAGCCCTTGGAGCACCCGGAGCAGAGTGAGCAGCCAGGGCGCCAGGACGCCGGCAGTGGCGTAGGTCGGCAGCGCGCCGATCAGCGCGGTCGTCACCGTCATCAGAGAGATCACCAGGATCAGCACCGGCCGCCGGCCGACGCGGTCCCCGAGCCGCCCGAACAGGGCCGCGCCGACCGGGCGGAAGAAGAACGCCAGCGCGAAGGAGGCGTACGTCTTGACCAGCCCCTCGACCGTTCCTCCCCCGGCCGGGGTGAAGAAGCGCTCCGCGATCACCGTGGCGAAGTAGCCGTAGACCCCGAACTCGTACCACTCGATGAAGTTGCCCACCGACCCGGCGACCAGCGCCCGCACCGACGGCCGCCGCCCCTCGCTCACCCGCTCCCCGCGCTCCCGCTCCATGGCACCGCCCTCACCGCCGTCACTCCCACGCGCCCGGCACCCACCCGCTCCACCGGCCGCCCGTCAGGCGATGGATGCCCGGCCGGGCCCGTGCTTACCCGGGCCGCTGTCGAGCCGGTGTCACTTGGCCGACACCGCTGTCGCGGGCCGGGGCGGCGGCTCCGGAGCCGGTTGGGCCCACGTACCCGCGACCGTGGTGGCGAAGGCGGTGGCGGCGGCAACGAGGGCGGTGCCGGCCGGGACCGTGCCGGACGACAGCCGGCGGAAGTTCCTGACCTGGGACCACTTCATCCCGGCGGCCCGTGCGAGCCACCACTCCCAGCCGAGCCCCAGCCCCATGCACACGACGACGGTCTGCCCGGCGACCCAGTCGCAGGCCGCCGCCATGTCGGTCCAGGAAGGACCAGCAGCCGGACCCCGACCACGGCTCCGCGCGTACGACCGCTCACCGCACACCCCCCGTACGGACCGCAGCCCCCCGCGGTCCGACGCCTGTTGCGCGGACCCCTCCCCCGGCCCCCTCCTCGTGGGACCGTGCTGGCGTGAGTGCCGTCAGCTCCGGCGCGCGCCGACGCGGTGAAGTAGATCCAACTCGCGCAAGCCGCCGTGCCATTGGCTCCGTAGATCCCTATGCTCGGCTCCCACCGTGGGCGTCTCCCCAGGCGCCTGTTGGAGCGAAGGAGCCGCACGTGCCCACTGCCGAGGTCAATGGCGCAGCGATCGCGTACACCGACACCGGTGCGCCTCCGGGCAGGCCGGACGCGCCGGCTGTCGTCTTCGGGCACGGGCTGCTGTTCAGCGGCTGGATGTTCCATCCGCAGGTCGAGGCGCTCCGGGAGCGGTATCGCTGTGTGACCGTGGACTGGCGCGGCCAGGGCGACACCCCGGCGACGGCGTCCGGGTACGACATGGACACCCTGACCGCCGACGCCGTCGCGCTGATCGGGCACCTGAACCTCGGGCCCGTGCACTGGGTCGGGCTGTCCATGGGCGGCTTCGTCGGTCAGCGCATCGCGGCCCGGCACGGTGAACTGGTGCGCTCGCTCACGCTGTTGGACACCAGCGCGGACGGCGAGCCGTCGGACAAGGCGGCCGAGTACCGGCTGCTGGCCCGCGTCTACCGGTTCACCGGGGTCGGGCCGGTCCTGGGGAGGGTGAAGGCGGCGATGTTCGGCCCCGGCTTCCTGGCGGACCCGGCGAGCGGGCCGGTCATCGACGAGTGGGTACGCCGCCTGCGGCGCTGCGAGCGGGCCGGGATACGCAAGGCCGTCCTCGGGGTCATCGAACGCACGCCGGTGCAAGCCGAGTTGAGTCGGATCACCGTACCCACGCTGGTGGCCGTCGGCGCCGACGACCTGGCCACTCCCCCGGCCGAGGCCGAGCGCATCGCGGCCGCCGTCGAAGGGGCGCGGCTGGAGGTGGTGCCGGGGTCGGGGCACAGCAGCACGCTCGAACAGCCTGTCGCGCTCACGGCGTTGATCGGCGACTTCCTGGCCTCGGTGGATGTCCGCCGCTGAGCGGGGCGGCGCGGCGCCCTCCCCGAAGCTGAAGCCGCTGAGTGCCGCACTCGCCCCCGCTGTCCTGGCGTTCGAGCTTGCGAACCGGGACTACTTCGCGGCCGCCGTCTCCGACCGGGGCGACGAGTACTTCGCCCGCTTCACCGACCGCTACGACGCCCTCCTCGCCGAACAGGCCACCGGCGCCTGCGCCTTCTACCTGCTCGTCACCGCCACCGGCACCGTCCTGGGCCGCTTCAACCTCTACGACCTCGCCGACGGCACCGCCGAACTCGGCTACCGGGTGGCGGAACACGCCAGCGGACGGGGCGTGGCGACCGCTGCCGTACGGGAGTTGTCCGCGCTCGCGGCATCCAGGCACGCCCTGCACACCCTCCGCGCCGCCACCGCCCACGAGAACACCGCCTCCCAACGCGTCCTGCTGAAGGCGGGGTTCGTACGCACGGGCCCCGCCGGGCCGGCCGACCTCGGGGGCAAGTCGGGGAGCTGGTACCAGCTCGACCTCCTCACCACCCCGTCAGCAGAAGGTGGTTGATCAGCAGGGCCAGGGTCACCTGGGCGGCCAGCCAGGCACGGGGTCGCGGGAGCAGGGCGCCCGCGGCCAGCAGCCACACCGCGAAGGGGAGCCAGATGCGTTCCGTCTCCGCCTTGCTCATGCCGGACAGGTCCGCGATCAGCAGTCCGGCCAGGGCCGCGCAGACGATCAGCGCGAGGCGGGCGGCGGGGCGGTCGTCGTTCCGGTGGAGCAGGGAACCGGCGGTGCGCGGGAGGGCCGCCGCCGTCGCCGGGCCGGTGATGATCGCGGCGCAGGCGAGGTTGGCCCAGATCCAGTAGCTGTACGGGCGGGTGCCGCCCACACCCTGGTAGTAGCGGGTCACCAACAGGTGATAGGCGGTCCACCAGTTGAAGCCGTACAGGGCGAACACGACCGGGACCACGGCCAGTCCGGCGAGGAAGGGCAGCACGAGCAGGGGGCGGGCCCGCAGGTCCGCGCGGGCGAGGACGAGTACCGCGAGCCCGATGAGGGCGATCAGGGTGAGGCCGTACGAGAGGTAGCAGGTCAGCCCGGCGAGCAGTCCTGAGGCGGCCGCCCAGAGCAGGGAGCGGCGGGTGAGGGCGAGCGCGAGGCAGGCCAGTGCCCAGGCGGCCACGGCGGCGAAGTAGGCGTCGGCCGAGGCGCCCATCCAGACGGCGGCCGGGGCGAGGACCAGGAAGGGAGCCGCGCGCCGGGCGAGGGGTTCGCCGGCGAGCGCCCGTACGGTGACCAGGACCGCGGCGGCGGCGGACGCGCCCAGCACCACGCACCACATCCCGGCCCAGCCGCCACCGCCCAGCCCGATCCGGTCCAGCAGCACGAAGGTGAGCGTGGCGGCGGGGGGATGGCCGGCGACATGGGCGGGCCAGTTGCCGGGCACGCCCGCGAGGATGTGGCCGTCGAAGCCGCGCAGGGTGGCCGGGATGTCGTGGAAGCGGCCGATGACCTGAAGGTATTCGTTGGCGGTGGTGAGCCGCCTGGCGATGCCGTCGTGCCAGCCGTCGATCAGGGCGAGGGAGACGATCCAGGCGGCGGAGGCTGCCCAGACCGCCCAGGGCAGGGCACGCCATGGCAGCCGGGCGGCGAGCGGGGGCCCGTACGCCACTCCGGCGGCCGCGAGGATCAGCGCGGCCGGGGTGCCGGGGCCGACGTGCGGGTCCCAGTCGGCGAAGAGCGGAGGCCAGTGCACGAACAGGGTGTGGTGGGCGTCCTGGATATGACGGCCGACCAGGACGGCGGCGGTCACCAGCCAAACGGCTGCCGCTGCGGCGTACAGGTCACGGCGTGAGGTGTGGGGCGGGTGGTGGATCACACCGGCACGCTAGGCCGTAGGGGCGGCTCCGGTCCGCCTTCCGGGCCTGACGTCAGCGTTTCGTCATGGGTCGCAGGGCCGTTCCGGGGTGTCGCCGGGCCTACGGTCGGGGCATGCGCGACGATCCCCGGCTTCCCACCTCTCCCCGTTTCTGGCGCAGCCCCCTGCGCGGCACCTGGTTCACGGCGGTGCTCGGGCTGGTGCTGCTCGGCGGCATCAGCGTGCTGTTCGTGACCGGGCTGGTGTCCTACGCCGCCTACAACCCGGACCTCTCGCCGGTGAACGACACGACTCCCGACAAGGGGGTGCTTGGCTTCTACCTCTTCGACTGGCCGGCCGGGCCGTCCTGGCTGTACCGGCTGAGCCAGGGCGTCCACGTCACGCTGGGCGTCGTCCTGGTCCCGGTGCTGCTGGCCAAGCTGTGGTCGGTGGTGCCGAAGCTGTTCACGCTGCCACCGGCCCGTTCGGTGGCGCACGCGCTGGAGCGGGTCTCGCTGCTGCTGCTGGTCGGCGGCGCCCTGTTCCAGTTCGTCACCGGGCTGCTCAACATCCAGCTGGAGTACGTCTTCCCCGGCTCGTTCTACCCGCTGCACTTCTACGGCGCCTGGGTGTTCATCGCCGCGTTCGTCGTGCACGCGGTGCTGCGGACACCGATGGCCGTGCGGACCGTACGGGCGCGGCGGCGCGGGGACTCCGGTGACGAGGCGGAGCTGGCCGCCCCGGAGCCGGCGCCGCCCACCGTGTCCCGCCGGGGCGCGCTGTGGCTGGTCGGCGGGGGTTCGCTGCTGCTGTTCGTGACGACGGTGGGGCAGAGCCTCGGCGGCCCGCTTCGCCGTACCGCGCTGCTCGCGCCGCACGGCGGGGCCGACCCCGGCGGCGGTCCGAACGGTTTCCAGATCAACAAGACGGCCCGGTATGCCGGGATCACCGACGCCGATACTCATCCGGATGCCTGGCGCCTGGTCCTCACCGGTCCGGCGGGCACGGTCCGGCTCGGCCGGGCCGAACTGCTCCGGCTGCCGCAGCACAGCTCGTCGCTGCCCATCGCCTGCGTCGAGGGCTGGTCCACGGCGGACCAGTGGTGGCGCGGGGTGCGGCTGAGCGACCTCGCCGCGCTCGCCGGGTACGAGGGCGATCCGCCCGACCTGCTGGTGGAGTCCCTCCAGCGGCACGGCGCCTTCCGGCGGGCGGCGCTGCGTGCCAACCAGGTGTCCGACCCGCGTTCCCTGCTCGCCCTGTACGTCAACGGCGAGGAACTGTCCCTCGACCACGGCTATCCGGCGCGGATCATCGTGCCCGCCGCCCCCGGCGTCCACAACACCAAGTGGGTGGGCCGGCTGACCTTCGGAGACCTGTGATGCGCCGGCCCACGTTCCGTGCCCTGCTCGGCAGCCCCCTGCAACTGCTGTTGCTGGTCTGCTCGTTCGCGCTCGTCGCCTATGCCGGGGTACGCCTCCTGGCGGACGACTGGCTCGGGGTGGCCCTCTGGTTCGTGGGGGCGGCGCTGCTGCACGACCTGGTGCTGCTGCCGCTCTACTCCGCGCTCGACCGCGCGCTGCGGGCGGGGACGGCCGCGCGGTGGACGCTGTACGTACGCGTGCCCGCCGTGCTGTCCGGGCTGGCCCTGCTGGTGTGGTGCCCGCTGATCCTGGGCCTGTCGGCCGACCGCTACCGGTCGGCCACCGGGCTCGACCCGGACGTGTTCCTGCTCCGCTGGCTGCTCATCACGGCCGTGCTCTTCGGCGGCTCGGCCCTGCTGCTCGTCCTGCGGCTGCGCAGCGCCACGAAGCACCGCTCGCCGTCCGTCCACTGAACCGTCTCCGGCCAGCCTCCGCGCCGCGCGAGTGCCAGCAGCGCGGGCGTGCCGACGCGGGCCCAGGGGAACGGTTCGCCCACCGCTCCCCCGCCGTGCGTCACGTCCACCACGCGTACACGGGACCGCTCGTCGACGTCTCCGGGTGCCGTCTCGACGATCAGCAGGCCGTCGGGGCGGAGGAGCTCGCGCATCCGGTGCAGCAGGGCGGCCACGTCGCCGCCGATGCCCACGTTGCCGTCCATGAGCAGTACCGTGCCCCAGCCGCCCTCGCCGGGCAGCGGGTCGAACACCGAGCGGTGCAGCGCCCGCCCGCCGAGGGTGTGGGTGCGGGCCACCGCGGCCTCGCTCACGTCGACGCCGAGGGCGCCGCGGCCGCGCGCGGCGAGTTCCGCCACCAGCCGGCCGGGGCCGCAGCCCACGTCGAGTACGGTCCCCTCGCAGCGGTCCAGCACCGCCCGGTCCACGGCGTCGGCCGCCGCGCACCAGCGCTCCACGTCCAGCGGCAGCAGCCAGCCGTCGCCCCGCCGCAGGAACAGCGGGCCCCGGCCGGTGCGCAGCGCGGTGGCGTACGGGTCGGAGGCGGCCCAGGCGGGCGCTGTCACGGTGCTCATGCTGCTCCGGGGTGGGTGAGGGCCGCCAGACGCGCGGCGAAGGCGGTGTCCGGGGCGAGGGCGGCGACGGCGCGGGCGTCGGCGGCGGTGTCGACGTCCCGCAGCCGGGGCAGCTCGCGGACCCGCAGCCCGGCGGCGGCCAGCCGCTCGCGCTGCACGCTCCCCGTCTCGGGCACGGACATCGGTACGCCGCGTAGCAGGCCGGGCTCGGGGCGTGCCAGGCCGAGGGCCCAGAATCCGCCGTCCTCGGCCGGGCCGAAGCGGGCGTCGCAGTCGGCGAAGTCCAGGTTCAGCATGCCGGGGGTGAGCTGTGGGGTGTCCATGCCGACCAGCAGAGTGGGGCCGGTGCAGCGGGAGAAGGCGTCCGCGAGGCGTTCGTCGAGGCCGCCCGAGCACTGCGGGACGACCTCGAAACCGTCCGGGAGCCAGGGTCCCGGACGTCCGTCCAGGACCAGGACCCGGCGTTTCGCGGGGGCGGCGGCCACCGCGCGCAGCGTGTCCACGAGCGCGGCCTCGGCGAGCGCGGCGGCCTGGGCAGGCGTGAACGGCGGGGTGAGCCGGGTCTTGACCCTGCCGGGCCGGGGTTCCTTGGCGATGACGAGGAGAGTGGTCATGGGCGTTCTCCAGGTACCGCAGCGCCCGTGGGAGGCCCTGCGCTCACCGAGTACCCCCCGGTGCCGTCCGCTCCCGCTCCGCCGCCGGTGCTTCCTTGAGGACGCGGCTCATGTCGCGTACCGCCTGCCAGGTGCCGCGCCAGGTGCCGGTGACCTTGGAGGCGCCGGAACGGGGCAGGTACGGCACGTCGTGCTCGGTGATCCGCCAGCCCGCGTCGGCCGCGCGGACCACCATCTGAAGGGGGTAGCCGCTGCGCCGGTCGGTGAGGCCGAGGGCGAGCAGGGGTGCGCGGCGGGCGGCGCGCAGCGGGCCGAGGTCGCGCAGGGTGAGGCCGGTGCGGCGGCGCAGCAGCAGGGAGAGCGCGAGGTTGCCCGCGCGGGCGTGCGCGGGCCAGGTGCCCCGCCCCTGCGGACGACGGCGACCGAGCACCAGGTCGGCGGCGCCCGTGCGCACCTCCTCGGTGAAGGGCACCAGCAGGCCCGGGTCGAGGGAGGCGTCGCAGTCGCAGAAGCAGACCAGGTCCGCGGTGGCGGCGAGCAGCCCGGCGTGGCAGGCGGCGCCGAAACCGCGCCGCTCCTCGCGGACGACGGTGGCGCCCAGGGCGCGCGCGACCTCGGCGGAGCCGTCGGTGGAGCCGTTGTCCACGACGATGGCACGCCAGCCGGCCGGGATGCGGGCCAGGACCCAGGGCAGCGCCTCGGCCTCGTCCAGGCAGGGCAGCACGACGTCCACGGAGGGACCGGGGGGTGGGGGTGAGGTGGTCACGGCCTTCACCCTACGAACCCGAACCGGGACGAACCGGACTTGCGCTCCTTACGAAACGCGGACGTCCGGGAGCCGGGGCGCCCGGGACGCGGTGGTGGTGCCAGGCTGGAGGGCATGCAGCAGCCGTACACCACCCCGTCCGCAGGCCGTGTGCTGGTCGTGGACGACGACCCGACCGTGGCCGAGGTCGTCGCCGGGTATCTGGTCCGCGCCGGACACGCGGTGGACCGCGCCGCCGACGGCCCCTCCGCCCTCGCCTCCGCCGCCGGGCGGTGGCCCGATCTGGTGGTGCTCGATCTGATGCTGCCCGGCATGGACGGTCTGGAGGTGTGCGCGCGGCTGCGCGAGCGCGGCCCGGTGCCGGTCATCATGCTCACCGCGCGGGGCGACGAGGACGACCGCGTGCTCGGCCTGGAGGTCGGCGCGGACGACTATGTGACGAAGCCGTTCAGCCCGCGCGAGCTGGTGCTGCGCGTGGAGTCGGTCCTGCGCCGCAGCCGCCCGGCAACCGGCACACCGCCCGCTCCCCGCACGCTCGCGGCGGCGGGCCTGACCGTGGACACCGCTGCCCGTCGGGCCACCAAGGACGGCGCTGAACTCGCCCTGACACTGCGCGAGTTCGACCTGCTGGCGTTCCTCCTGCGACATCCGGGCCGCGCCTTCGCCCGTGAGGAGCTGATGCGGGAGGTGTGGGGCTGGGAGTTCGGTGACCTGTCCACGGTGACCGTCCATGTGCGCCGGCTGCGCGGGAAGGTCGAGGACGATCCGGCCCGGCCCCGGCTGATCCGTACCGTCTGGGGTGTCGGCTACCGCTTCGAGCCGGACGCGGCCGCCGGGGTGGAGGAGGACCGGCATGCGTGACAACCTCCTCATCGCCCTCTACGCCTTCCTCGGCGCCGCCGCCTCCGGTCTGCTCGGCGCCGCCGTGCTGCGGCTGGTCCGGCGCCGCTCGCTGACCGCCTCGCTCACCGTGGTCGCGGGCGTCGGCGTGTTCGCCATGCTGGCGGGCACGATGGCGGTGGCGTGGGCGATGTTCCTGTCGCCGCACGATCTGCGGGTGGTGACCACGGTCGTCGCGATGGCGGCGGTCGTCTCCCTGGCGAGCGCGCTCCTCCTGGGCCGCCGCGTGGTCGCCCGCAGCAGGGAACTCACCGACGCGGCACGGCACTTCGGCGACGCCGGCGCCTTCTCCGCGCCCGCCGTCCCGGCCACCGCCGAACTGGACGCCCTCAGCCGGGAGTTGGCCGCGACCAGCGCCCGGCTGGCCGACTCCCGGGAGCGCGAGCGCGCCTTGGAGGCGTCCCGGCGTGAACTGGTCGCCTGGATCTCGCACGATCTGCGGACCCCGCTGGCCGGTCTGCGCGCCATGTCGGAGGCGCTGGAGGACGGGGTGGCCGCCGATCCGGCCCGCTATCTGCGGCAGATCCGCACCGAGGTGGAACGCCTGGACGGCATGGTCGGCGACCTCTTCGAACTCTCCCGCATCCACGCCGGGACGCTCCCGCTGAGCCCGTCCCGGATCTCGCTGTACGACCTGGTGGGCGACGCCCTCGCCGGGGTGGGCCCGCTCGCCCGCGAGCACGGCGTACGGCTCGTGGGCGACGGGGTGCGGCCGGTGCCGGTGGAGGTGGACGGCAAGGAGATGAGCCGGGTCGTCGCCAACCTGCTGGTCAACGCCATCCGGCGCACCCCGGCCGACGGCACGGTCGCCGTCGCGGCCCGGCGGGCGCCGGAGGGCGTGGTGCTGTCGGTGACGGACGGTTGCGGCGGCATCCCGGAGGAGGACCTGCCCCGCGTCTTCGACACCGGCTGGCGCGGTACCGACGCGCGGACGCCGCCTGCCGGTGCGGGGCTCGGGCTGGCGATCGTCCGGGGGATCGTGGAGGCGCACCAGGGGCGGGCGAGCGTACGGAACATCCCCGGCGGCTGCCGCTTCGAGGTGACCCTGCCCGCCCCCGCCTCCTGACTCAGCCGGTCCCCGCGAACTCCGCCATCCCCTCGGCGAAGGTGACCTCCGGCCGCCAGCGCAGTTCGGCGCGCAGCCGGGCGGAGTCCGCGGTGATGTGCCGTACGTCCCCGAGCCGGTACTCGCCGGTGACCACCGGCTCCGGACCGCCGTGCGCGGCGGCCAGCGCCCGGGCCAGCTCGCCGACCGTGCGGGGCTCGCCGCTGCCGGTGTTGTACGCGGTGAGCGTGCCGGGCCGGTCCGGCGCCGTCAGCGCGGCCAGGTTCGCCGCCGCCACGTCCCGTACGTGCACGAAGTCGCGCCGCTGGCCCCCGTCCTCGAACACCCTTGGCGCCTCACCCCGCTCCAGCGCCGAGCGGAAGAACGCGGCGACTCCGGCGTACGGGGTGTCGCGGGGCATCCGGGGGCCGTACACGTTGTGGTAGCGCAGGGAGAACGCGGTGCCGTCGGTGGCGCGGGCCCAGGCCGCGGCCAGGTGCTCCTGGGCCAGCTTGGTGGCGGCGTACACGTTGCGCGGGTCGGCCGGGGCGTCCTCGCCGACCAGGCCGGGGACGAGCGCGGTGCCGCAGTGGGGGCAGGGCGGCTCGAAGCGGCCTTCCTTGAGGTCGGCCTCGGCGCGCGGGCCCGGCCGTACGACACCGTGGGCCGGGCACTCGTAGCGGCCCTCGCCGTACACCACCATCGACCCGGCCAGCACCAGGCGTCGCACGCCCGCCTCCGCCATCGCGGCCAGCAGGACGGCGGTGCCGAGGTCGTTGCGGGATACGTACTCGGCCGCGTCGGAGACACCGTCGCCGAGGCCGACCATGGCCGCCTGGTGGCAGACGGCGTCCACGCCGGTGAGGGCGCGGGCGACGGCCGCGTGGTCGCGGACGTCCGCGGCGGGGTCGTCGCGGACGTCGAAGACCTCGGCCTCGTGCCCGGACGCCCTGAGCGCGTCGACGACATGCGACCCGATGAACCCGGCACCGCCGGTGACCAATACACGCATGCCCTCAAGCTAGGCCCCCGGACCCCCACTTCCCCGGCTCACGGCCCCGACGTCACCACTCGGTAAGCACCGGACGGTCAGCCCTCGTCCGGGATGACATGGACGGCCGCCTCCTCCGCGCCCGCCGCGCCGCCGTCGATGCCCACGTCCTCAGCGACCTCCTCGCCCACCGTGTCGGCGTGCGCGCCCTCGTCCGGGGCGACCAGCCGGCCAGCGCGGGCGTCGCCCACCTCGGCGTCGAGCGGTTCGCCCTCGCCGCCGGGCAGGTCACCGACCCCGTCCCCGGCCGACGCCGTCACGTCCGGCACCTCCTGCTCCAGCCGCTCGTCCAGCGTCTCCCCCTCCTGCTGCTCGGCGGCCGTGGTCCCGTGCTGATTCACACCCAACGGCCGCTCCGGAGGGGAGTACCCCTCGTCGAGAATCTCGTCGTAGTCCCGCTCACCGACCGCGTCCTGAAGATCCAGCGGCGCGGCATCCTCCTGCTCCTCATTGCCACCGGTGGGCTGGTAGGCGTCGTCCGCCATCGGGGTCTCGTCACTCATGGTCGCCTCCAGGCGTTCGTGGTCAACGGGTCCCGGTCCGCGTTTCCCCGAGGCGACCGAATAATCCTGCCCACCTGCGAAACTCCCTGATCAGGTCGGCTGCGAGGGTGGGCGGCGGCGCTGAACCCGGTGCTGCGCCAGCCGTTTCCACCGGTTCACCCGTCCGGATCAATCCGCCCGTCCGTACCGTTACCGCCCCCCGCGCCGGGGCACAGCGGGAGCATGGGTAACTACGACAACTCGATCGATGTGGCCGTCCCCGCCGACCGCCTCTTCGACTACCTCGCGGACGTGGAGAACCTCCCGTCCTACCTCCCCCGGCTGACCGCGGTCGAGCCGGAGGGCGGGGACCGGGTCACGGTCACCGCGCACATCGACCCGCCCGGTGAGCCGGAGCAGGACGTCACCAGTGAGGCGTGGGTGCATGTGCTGGAGGACGGCAAGAGTCTGGAGTGGGGCGCGCCCGGCCCCGACGACTACCACGGCCGGCTGCACGTGGCCGCGGGCGACGAGGCGGGCAGCTCGCGGCTGACCGTCGAGCTGCACACCGACAACGTCGAGGGCGAGCACGTCAGCCGCGGCCTGGAGGAGGCCCTGCACGGCATCAAGCGCGCCGCCGAGCGGTCCGCCCGCTAGCGCGCGGACCCTCCCTTCCCCGGCTCCGGCAGGAAGCCCGTGCTCTGGAACCAGGTGAGGTAGCGGGCGAGCACCTCGTCGGTCAGCTCGGGCTGGTGGACGCCGAGGACACCCGCCGCCTTGGCCGTCTGGTGGGAGTCGAAGCGCCGCCGGTCCATCGCCTCGTGCCGGGTCTGCGGCTCGTCCCCGAGGAAGAGCTGGGCCGCGTTGTCCGGGTCGGCCGCGATGCGGGCCTGCCACTCCTCGACGGGGACGGTGCTCAGCTCGTGGCCGAGCCGCGCGGCCGCCGCGAAGACGCGGCCGAGGTCCGGGGCGTCCGGGTTGGTGAAGTGATACACCTCGCCGCCCGGCTGCTCCGCCCCGGCGAGTGCCACGACCGCCCGGCTGACATGGTCCACCGGCACCCAGTCGGTGGAGCCGTACGGCAGGTCGGGCACCGCCCCGGCCTGGAGGCAGCCCTTGATGAGCTGCCAGAGCAGGTCCCGGTCCTGGCAGGCACCGGTGGTGGTGTCGCCGCTGATCCGGCCGGGCCGGTGCACGGTGACCGGCAGCCCGCGCTCGGCGGCGAGGCCGACCAGGCCCTCCGCGACCCACTTGCTGCGCGCGTACCCGTCGGGCAGGCCGGCCGGAGGCCCGGTCGGGGTGGACTCGGTGACGACGACCGGGTCGTCGCCGGTCGCCGGGGCGAACACGCTGGTGGTCGAGACGTAGTGCAGGCCCGGTGACGCCGAGTCGGCGAGCAGCCGCAGCAGTTCCTCGGTGCCCGCGACGTTGGGGGCGCGCAGATCCCCGTACCCGGCCGCGAAGTTGACGCGGGCGCCGTTGTGCAGGACCGGGCCCAGGCGGCGGACCAGCGCGGTGCGGTCCTCGGGGGTGAGGCCGAGGCCCGGGGCGGCGAGGTCGCCCGGCACCGCGTTGATCAGGCTCTCGTAGCGGGGCTGCCAGAGGCCGTAGTGCTCCAGGTTGGCCCGCAGCCGCTCGGCGGCCCGGCGGGGGTCCTCGGCTCGGACCAGGCAGTCGACCGGGCCGCCGGTGCTCTCGATGAGGTCGCGCAGGAGGAACGCGCCCAGGAACCCGGAGGCACCGGTGAGCAGCGGGCGCGTGCCGGGGCGGGCGCTCCTGCGCGTGGTGGCCGTGATGTCGGGCGCGAGGCGGACCTCGGCGGCGAGGTCGGGCCCGCCGCCGAACCCCTGCTCCCCCGGAGTCCGCTCCAGCAGGCGGGCGACGCCCTCCACGGTCGGCGCGGCGAAGAGGTCCCGCAGGGACAGGCGCCGGCCACAGCGTTCCTCGATCCGCTGGGCGAGGGTGACGGCGAGCAGGGAGTGACCGCCGAGGGCGAAGAAGTCGTCCTGTACGCCGACTTGGGGCACACCGAGGGTCTGCGCGAACGCCGTGCACAGCTCGCGTTCCAGGTCGGTGCGCGGGGCGGTGCCCTCGCCGGGGGCGGTGCGCTCCGGCGCCGGGAGGGCCTGCCGGTCGGTCTTGCCGTTGGGGGTCAGCGGCAGGGTGTCCAGCGTGACGTGGGCGGCCGGGACCATGTGGTCGGGCAGCGTCTCGGCGAGGCGGGCGCGCAGTTCGGCACCGTCGGGCACCCGCTGCCCCTCCTCCGCGACCGTGTAGGCGACCAGGCGCCGGTCGCCGGGCCGGTCCTCCCGGACCATCGCGCAGGCGGAGCCGATGCCGGGCAGCGCGGTGAGGGCGGCCTCGATCTCGCCCAGCTCGATGCGGAAACCGCGCAGTTTGACCTGGTCGTCGACGCGGGAGACGTAGACGAGTTCGCCGTCGGCGGTCCAGCGGGCCAGGTCGCCGGTGCGGTACATCCGGCCGCCCGCCCGGTCGAAGGGGTCGGCCACGAACCGGGTCGCGGTCAGGGCGGCCCGCTCGTGGTAGCCACGGGCGAGGCTGGCGCCGGAGACGTACAACTCGCCGACCACGCCGGGCGGTACGGGGGCCAGCCGGTCGTCCAGGACGTACACGCGGGTGCCGTCGACGGGAACGCCGATGGGCACGGTGCGCTCGGGCGCGAGGGGGCCGTCGGCGTGCTGGAAGGCGCTCATGGTGGCGCAGACGGTGGTCTCGGTGGGCCCGTACGCGTTGACCAGGTGCCGGTCGCGCGCCCAGGTGTGCACGAGGTGCGGCGGGCACGCCTCGCCGGCCAGGGCGATGGTGGTGCCCTCGGGCAGTGAGCCGGGCGGCATCACGGCGAGCGCGGCGGGCGGCAGGGTGAGGTGGGTGACGCCGCGCTCCCGGACGGTGCCGGCGAGGGCCGGTCCGGGCAGCAGGGCGTCGCGCTCGTCGATCTCCAGGCAGGCCCCGGTGAACAGGCCCATGCACATCTCCCAGAACGCCGCGTCGAAGCTGACGGACGCCAGGTGGAGCACCCGGTCGCCGGGCCCGACCCGCAGCCGCTCGGCGTGCGTGCGGGCCAGCGCGCCGACCCCCTGGTGGGTGACGACGACGCCCTTGGGCAGGCCGGTCGAGCCGGAGGTGTAGATGACGTACGCCGGGTGCGCCGGGTCGGGGTCCACGGAGGCGGGGGCCGTGCCCCGCATGAGGTCCCCTACGTGGACGTACGGCACCGGCAGTTCGGGCAGCCGCTCGCGCACCTCGGGGGTGGTCAGCAGCAGGCGCGGCCGGGAGTCCTCGACCATGTGGGTGAGGCGCCGGGCCGGATAGTCCGGGTCGAGCGGTACGTACGCGGCTCCGGCCTTGAGGACGCCGAGCAGGGTGACCAGCAGCTCGCGGTCGCGGGGCAGGGCGACGGCGACCCGGTCCTCGGCGCCGATGCCGCGTGCGGCGAGGTCGGCGGCGACGGAGTCGGCGAGGGCGTCGAGTTCGCGGTAGGTGAGCGTGGTGGTGGCGTCGCGGAGCGCCGGGGCGTCCGGGGTGTCGCGTACCCGGCGCCGGAACAGGGCGGGGACGCTCTCGGGCCGGTCGGCCTCGGGGCCGGTGCCCCAGGCGGTGACGCGGGCGCGGTCGGCGTCGGTGAGCACGTCGTAGGCGCGCAGCGGGCGGTCGGGGTCGGCGGTGACGGCGGAGAGCAGCCCGGCGAGGCGCTCGCCGAGGGCCTCCACGGTGGCCGCGTCGAAGAGTTCCGTCGCGTAGTCCACGGCGGCCCGCATGGCGCCCGGCGCTCCCCGGTCGTCGTGGGTCTCGGTGAAGGTGAAGGACAGGTCGAACTTGGCCACGTCCAGCTCGACCGGGACCGGGCTCACGGTGAGGCCGGGCAGCTCGACCGGGGCGGCCGGGCCGTGGTTCTGCAGGACGAGCATGGTCTGGAACAGCGGGTGGTGGCTCTGTGAGCGGGCGGGGTTGAGGAGTTCGACCAGCCGCTCGAAGGGCAGGTCCTGGTGGGTGTAGGCGGAGAGGTCGAACTCCTTCACCCGGTCCAGGAGTTCGCGGAAGGTGGGGTCGCCGGAGAGGTCGGTGCGCAGGACGAGGGTGTTGACGAAGAAGCCGACCAGATCGGTGGCCGCCTCGTCGGTGCGTCCGGCGACGGCGGTGCCGAGCGGGATGTCCTCACCCGCGCCGTGCCGGGAGAGCAGCAGGGAGAGGGCTGCCTGGAGGACCATGAAGACGCTGCATCCGCTGGTGCGGGCAAGGTCCGCGATCCGCCGGGCGGTATCGGCGTCCAGGATGAAGTCGTGGGTGGCGCCGGTGTGGTGGGGCACGGCGGGGCGCGGCCGGTCCCACGGCAGGTCGATCAGCTCGGGCAGTCCGGCGAGCGCCCGCTGCCAGTGCTCCAGCTGGCCGGAGAGCACGCTGGCGGGGTCGCTCTCGTCGCCGAGGAGGGTCCGCTGCCAGAGGGCGTGGTCCACGTGGTCGACCGGGGGTGCGGTCCACGCCGGGGCCCGGCCGCCGGAGCGGGCGCGGTAGGCGGTGCCCAGGTCGCGGGCGAGGGGCGCGAGGGAGGAGCCGTCGGCGGCGATGTGGTGGACGACGAGGACGAGTACGTGGGAGTCGTCGGCGAGCCGCAACAGCGTGGCCCGGAGCGGGAGTTCGGCCTCTATGTCGATGGCCTCGGCGGCGGCCTCCGCGACGGCCGCGTCGAGCCGGCCCTCGTCGGCGTCCCGGACGGTGAACGGCACGTCCGCCGCGCCGGGTTCGGTGATGCGCTGGTGCGGGCCGTCCCCGTCGGCCGGGAAGAGCGTGCGCAGCGCGGAGTGCCGGGCCACCACGTCGTCCAGCGCGGCGCGCAAGGCGTCCTGGTCCAGCGGGCCGTCGAGGCGTACGGCGAAGGGGATGTTGTAGGTGGCCGAGGGGCCGTCGAGCCGGTGCAGGAACCACAGGCGACGCTGGGCGTAGGACAGCGGCAGCACCTCGGGGCGCGGCTGCGGGACCAGGGCCGGGCGGGCCGGGCGGTCGCCGTCGGCGAGGACGGCGGCGAAGGAGGCGACCGTCGGGTTCTCGAAGAGGGTACGGATCTCGGTCTCGGTGCCCAGCGCGGTACGGACGCGGCCCACCAGCCGGGTGGCGAGCAGGGAGTGGCCGCCGAGGGCGAAGAAGTCGTCGTCGACGCCGACCTGGGGCACACCGAGCACGTCCGCGAACAGTCCGGCGACGATCTCCTCGTGCGCCCCGCGCGGCGCCCGTCCCGCACCTCCGGGTCCCGTGGCGGCGGGGGCGGGCAGCGCGGCCCGGTCCACCTTTCCGTTGACGGTCAGCGGGAGGGCGTCGAGCGGCTGGATGGCGGACGGCACCATGTAGGAGGGCAGGTGGCGGCCGATGTGCGCGGCCAGCCGGGCGGGGTCCGCGGTGTGGCCGGGCGCCGGGACGACGTACGCGGCGAGGGTGCGGTCGCCGGGGAGGTCTTCGCGGACCAGGACGCAGGCGGCGCGCACGGACGGGTCGGTGCGCAGGACCGCCTCGATCTCGGCGGGCTCGATGCGGTGGCCGCGCAGCTTGATCTGCTGGTCGGCGCGGCTGACGTAGTGGATACGGCCGTCGGTGTCCCGGCGTACCACGTCACCCGTGCGGTACATCCGGGTGCCGTCCTCCTCGAAGGGGTCGGCGACGAACCTCGTGGCGGTGAGGTCGGGGCGCCCGAGGTAGCCGCGCGCGACACCGGGGCCCGCGAGGTACAGCTCGCCCTCGGCACCGGGCGGCACCGGGCGCAGAGCCGCGTCCAGCACGTAGGCGCGCATGCCGTCCAGCGGGCGGCCGATCGGGGGCATGCCGGGCGGGGCGCCGGCCGGGACGCGGTGGAGGGTGGCGAAGGTCGTGGTCTCGGTGGGTCCGTAGGCGTTGAGGACCGTCGTGCCCGGGTGGTCGGCGGCCAGTCGCTGGAGTACGCCGGGGGTGGCGGCCTCGCCGCCGGCGGCGGCCAGCCGGAGCAGGCCGAGGGCGCCGGGGTCGGCCTCGGCGATGACGTTGAACAGGGCGGTGGTCAGGAAGGCCGCCGTCACCCCGTGCCGGGTGACGAGGTCGCGGAGCGTTGCGGGCTGGAGCGTTCCGGGCGGGGCCACGACGACCCGGCCGCCGCTGAGCAGGGGCGCCCAGATCTCGAAGGTGGCCGCGTCGAAGACGTACGCGGAGTGCATCAGCACGGCGTCCGCCATCCCGTCGGCCCAGGTGCGGTCGGCGGCGAGGGCGGTGATGTCGGCGTGGGTGACGCCGACGGCCTTGGGCAGGCCGGTGGAGCCGGAGGTGAACATGACGTACGCGAGCCGGTCGCCGCCGGACACGGCGGGCAGCGCGCCGGGGGCGAACGGGCCGCCGCTGACGACGCGTCCGGCGGAGTCCACGGTGAGGACGGGGATGTCCAGTCCGCGCACCCAGGCGTTGTCCCGGGTGGTGCCGTCCACGATCAGGGCGCGCAGCGGGGCGGACTCGGTGACGCGGTCGAGGCGGTCGGCGGGCCAGCGCGGGTCCAGCGGGACGTACGCGGCGCCCGCGCGCAGCACGGCCAGGGCGGAGGTGACCTGGGCCGAGGAGCGGGCGAGCAGGATGCCGACCCCGTCCTCGGCGCCGACCCCGGAGCCCGTCAGGGCCTTGGCCAGCCCGGTGGACAGCTCCTGGAGCTGTCCGTAGGTCAGCTCCTCGCCCGCGCCGGTGACGGCGATCGTGCCGGGGTGGTGCACGGCCTGCCGGGCCACCACGTCCGGCACGCTCATGTTCCGTACGTCGAGCCGGAGTTCCGCGCCGCGTCCGCTCGCCAGCAGCTGCTCCCGCTCGCCCTCCAGCAGCAGGGGCAGGCTGTCGGCGGGTACGTCGAGGCCCTCCCCCATCCGGATGAGCAGACGGCGCATACGGGCCACGGTCTGTTCGATCAGGGTGCGGTCGAGCAGGGCGGCGCGGTAGCCGAAGGTGACGCGGAGGCTGTCCTCGCCGGGGGCGATGGTGAGGGTGAGCGGGTAGTGGGCGGCGTCGGTGCCCTCGATCCCGGCGACGGTGAGGCCGGCCATGCCCTGCTGGGCGGTGCGCAGGGCCTCGGCGTCCAGCGGGTAGTTCTCGAAGACGGCGAGGGTGTCGAAGAGGCGGTCGAGCCCGGCGGTCTCGCATATCTCGGTCAGCCCGACGTACTGGTGGCCCAGCAGCCGTGCCTGCTCCTCCTGGAGCCGGGTGAGCAGCGCGGCCAGGGACTCGCCGGGCTCGGGGCGCAGCCGTACCGGGACGGTGTTGATGAACAGGCCGATCATCGTCTCGATGCCGGGGATCTCCGGCGGCCGCCCGGAGACGGTGGTGCCGAACACCACGTCGGAGCGTCCGGTCAGGTGGGCCAGCACCAGCCCCCAGGCGCACTGGACCAGGGTGTTGAGGGTGAGCCGGGAGGCGCGGGCCGTCTCGCGCAGCCGGTGTGTGGTGTCCCGGTCCAGCTCCAGCACCAGGGTCTCGGGCAGCTCGGCGGAGTCCGGGCCCTCCGGCGCGTCCCGCCCGGCGAGCAGGGTCGGCGTCTCCAGCCCCGCCAGCGCCTCCCGCCAGGTGTCCAGCGTGGCCGCCCGGTCCTGCGCGGCGAGCCAGGCGAGGTAGGTGCGGTACGGGGTGACGCGGGGCAGCGTGAGGTCGTCGCCCTGGCGGGCGTACAGCTCGAACAGCTCGCGGACCAGCAGCGGGACGGACCAGCCGTCGAAGAGGAGGTGGTGGCTGGTCATCACCAGCTGGTGCCGGCCGGGCCCGGTGTGGACGAGGGTGAACCGCATCAGGGGCGGGGTGGTGAGGTCGAACCGCCGGGTGCGGTCCTCGGCGAGGAACGCCTCCAGCGCCTCCGTACCGGCCGAGGTCAGGTCCAGCTCCTCCAGCGGTACGGGTACTTGCGCCGCGACCGCCTGGACGGGCTGGTCGAGGTCCTCGTGGAGGAAGCCGACCCGGAGGTTGGCGTGGCGGCGCAGCAGGGTGCCGAGGGCGGAACGCAGGGCGAAGACGCTGACGGTGCCTTCCAGGTCGAAGACGAACTGGGTGGTGTAGACGTCCACGGCCTGGGAGTCGTAGAGCGAGTGGAAGAGCATGCCCGCCTGCAACGGCGTCAAGGGCAGTACGTCCTCCAGCTGGAACCCGGTCACTTGCGTCCACCCCACTTGTTCTGAAGTCGGTCGATCTGGGCCTGGTCGAGGGAGACCAGGGGAAGGTCGGAGGGCGTGTAGCCGCCCGCGTCGGGCTGTTCGGCGTGTTCGGCGACGGCGCGCAGGGCGCGGGCGAAGGCGTCGGCCAGGTCCGCCACGTCCTCCTCCTTCAGGAGGTCGCCGGGCCAGGCCCAGCGGGTGACGAGGACGGGTCCGTCGGGACGGTCCTCGGTGTGCGCGTTGATGTCGACGACGTGGTGGACGGGCATGTCCGGGTCCTGGCTGCGCGGCTGGCCGCCGTCGAGCAGGACCTCCCAGTCGCCCGCGCCCTCGGCGGAACTCGCGTACCGGCCCAGGTAGTTGAAGCCGATCTGCGGGGACTCGGCGGTGAGCCGGTCGCGGGTGGCGGGGTTGAGATGGCGGAGCATGCCGTAGCCCACGCCGTGGTCGGGTATCGCCCGGAGCTGCTCCTTGATCACCTTCACGGCGCGGTCGATCAGGGTCGCGTCGAAGCGTGCGGGGTCGAGGACCCGGCCGGGTCCGGGGTCGAGGCGGACCGGGTAGAGACTGGTGAACCAGCCGACGGTGCGGGAGAGGTCGATGTGGTCGGCGAGCTGCTCCCGGCCGTGGCCCTCCAGGTCGATGAGGACGGCGCTGTCGTCCGTGCGGCCGGTGCCCCGGTCCTCGCGCCAGGCGCGGATCGCGAGGGCGAGCGCGGTGAGCAGCACGTCGTCCACCCCGGCGTGGAAGGCGGCCGGCGCGGTGGTGAGCAGCGGGCCGGTCCAGCGGGCTTCGAGCCGGGTGGTGATGGTCCGGGTGTGCTCGGCGGTGTCCCGCTCCGCGTCCAGCGGGCGGTGTCCGAGACGCGGGTCCGGGGTGTTCAGCACGCCTTCCCACAGCGGGAGTTCGCGCTCCCGCTCCGGGGTGCGGGCCTGGGCGGCGAGCAGACGGGCCCAGCTCCGGTACGGCGTGGCCACCGACGGCAGCGGCGACGGCGTGCCGGTGGCTGTCCGCCAGGCGGCGGCGAGGTCGGCGCCGAGCACCCGCCAGGAGACCGCGTCGACGGCCAGGTGGTGGACGACGATCAGCAGCCGGCCCGGGGTGTGCGCGCCCGCGTCGCCCCAGACGGCCTCGATGACATGGCCGTCGGCGGGCCGCAGCCGGGTACGGGCCTGTTCGCCCGCCTCGGCCAGCGCGGCGCTCGCGGCGGCCGCGTCCAGCCCGGTGATGTCGAGCCGGGTGAGGCGCTTGCGTGCCTGGACGGAGCCGGGCGGCTGCGCGTACAGGAAGGGCTCCTCCTCGGTGGAGCGGGTGACCCGCATCCGGAGCATGTCGTGGTGGTCGATGAGGAGTTGAAGGGTGTCGGCGAGGGTCTCCTCGTCGGCGTCGGCCGGGGTGCGCAGCACGGCGGACTGGTTGTAGCCGTCCGTGGGGCCGGGCCGCTCCAGGAACCAGGCCGCGATCGGCGTGGGCGGCATCTCGCCGGTGCCCGCCTCGGCGGGTTCGGCCGAGTCGGAAGTCAGCACGGTGGCGACGGCCGCGATGGCCTCCGGCGTGCGGTGCACGAAGACGGCGCGCGGGGTGACGGCGAGCCCGGCCTGCCGGACCCGGCTGACGAGCTGGATGGAGAGGATGCTGTCGCCGCCGAGCGCGAAGAAGTCGTCGTCGGTGCGGACGGCGGGGGCCCGCAGCACGGACCCGAACACCTCGCACAGCACGCGCTCCCGCTCGGTGCGCGGCTCCCCGCCCGGCCGGGTGCCGGTGGTGCGGACCGGGGAGGGCAGGGCGCGCCGGTCGGTCTTGCCGTTGGTCATCAGCGGCAGCGCGTCCAGGTGCACGAAGACGGCGGGCGTCATGTAGGGCGGCAGCGTGTCGGCCAGCCCCCGGCGCAGCGCGTCGTCGGCCACGTCGGCCGCTCCCCCGCCGGGCACCACGTAGGCCACGAGCCGCCGTTCGCCCGGCTGGTCCTCGCGTACGACGGCGCAGGCGGCGGTGATGCCGGGCAGCGCGGCGAGCGCGGTCTCGATCTCGCCGAGTTCGATGCGGAAGCCGTTCAGCTTGACCTGGTCGTCGGCGCGGGAGACGTAGGTGAGCAGGCCGTCCGCGTCGCGCCGGACGAGGTCGCCGGTGCGGTACATCCGGCTGCCGGCGGGCCCGTACGGGTCGGCGACGAAGCGGGTGGCGGTGAGCCCGGCCCGGCCCAGGTAGCCGCGCGCCAGCCCGTCGCCCGCGATGTACAGCTCGCCGGTGACGCCGGGCGGCACGGGCTGGAGGCGGGCGTCGAGGACGTGGGCGCGGGTGTTGTCCACGGGGCGCCCGAGCGGCACGCTCCCCTCGGCGGTGTCGGCGCCGGGGTCGGTGTGGTGGTGGGCGGTGGCGTCGATGGTGGTCTCGGTGGGCCCGTACAGGTTGTGCGGCTCGGCCCGCCAGGTGTCCCGGACCCGCCGGGCCAGGGTGCGCGGGAGGGGTTCGCCGCCGCAGAGCACGGCGCGCAGGGTCGTCGGCGCTTCCTCCCCGGCCGTCTCGGTGAGGACCAGCGAGAGGTGCGAGGGCACGAACTGGGCGATGGTGACGCCCAGTTCACGCACCCGGTCGAGCAGCCCGGCGGGGTCGTGGTTGAGCGCGGCCGGTACCGGGCAGGTGGAGCCGCCGTGCAGCAGGGGCAGCCAGGTCTCCCACACCGAGGCGTCGAAGCTGGGCGAGGTGCGGGCGAGGACCCGGTCGTCCCCGGTGAGGGCGAGGTGGCCGGCCATCCACGCCATGTGGTTGGTGAGCGAGGCGTGGGTGACGACGACACCCTTGGGACGCCCGGTGGAGCCCGAGGTGTAGATGACGTACGCCGCGTCGCGCGGGTCCGGCACGGTGGCGGGCGGCGCGGTGTGCCCGGTGGACCAGACGGCCGGGTCGTCCAACGTGAGTACGGGAACCGCCGGTTGGCGGTCCCGGACGCGGTGGGCGTGGGTGAGCAGGAGGGCCGGGCGGGCGTCGGAGAGGGTGTAGGCGATCCGCGCCTCGGGGTGTTCCAGGTCGATGGGCAGATAGGCGGCCCCGGCCTTGGTGACGGCGAGCATCGCCACCACCTGGTCGGCGGTGCCCTCCAGGGCGAGGGCGATCAGGTCGTCCCGGCCGATGCCCCGGCCGCGCAGATGGTGCGCGAGGTCGTTGGAGAGCTGGTCGAGTTCGGTGAAGGTGAGGGTGCGGTCGGCCGCGCGGACCGCGACGGCGCTCGGGGTCCGGGTGCACTGGGCGCGGAACGCCTCGGGCGCCGTCCGCGCGGGCACGGGCCGGACCTGACCGAGTGCCGCCCGCTCCAGCCGCTCCCGCTCGGACGCGCCCAGCACCTCGGTCTCGTGCACCCGCTGTCCGGGGTCGGCCGCGAGGGAGGCGAGGAGGCGGGTCAGCCGGTCGGCGAGAGTGAACGCGGTGGCGTGGTCGAACAGCTCGGTGGAGAACTCCAGCACCCCGTCGAGCCCCGTGGGGTGTCCGGCGCCGTCCTCGGTCTCGGTGAAGGTGAAGGTCAGGTCGAACTTGCTGATGCCGGTGCGCACCGGCTGCTCGGAGACGGTGAGGCCGGGCAGCTCGATGTCGGCGCCGGCCGTGTTCTGGAGCACCAGCATGGTCTGGAAGAGCGGGTGGTGGTTCTGCGCCCGCTCCGGGCTGAGGGCGTCCACCAGGCGTTCGAAGGGCACGTCCTGGTGGTCGTAGGCGGCGAGGTCGAACTCCCGTACGCGGTCCAGCACTTCGTCGAAGGTGGGGTCGCCGGTGAGGTCGGTGCGCAGCACCAGGGTGTTGACGAAGAAGCCGACCAGGTCGTCCAGGGCCTCGTCGGTGCGTCCGGCGACGGCGGTGCCGAGCGGGATGTCCTCACCCGCGCCGTGCCGGGACAGCAGCACCGAGAGGGCGGCCTGGAGCACCATGAAGAGGCTGCACCCGCGGGCACGGGCGAGCGCGGCGAGGGCCTGGTGGGTGGCGGCGTCCACGGGGAAGGCGAACGCGTCGCCCCGGTGCCCGGTGACCGCCGGGCGCGGCCGGTCGCCTGGCAGCTCCAGCAGCTCGGGGGCTCCGGCCAGTGCCTCGCGCCAGTAGGCGAGCTGCCGGGCGGCCCGGCTGTCCGGGTCCTCCTCGTCGCCGAGCAGGGCGTGCTGCCAGAGCGTGTAGTCGGCGTACTGGACGGCGAGTTCGGCCCAGCCCGGCTCCTCGTGGGCGAGCCGGGCCCGGTACGCCTCGCCGAGGTCGCGGGCGAGCGGGGCGAGGGACCAGCCGTCGCCCGCGATGTGGTGCAGGACCAGGACGAGGACGTGCGCCTCGGTGCCGAGCCGCACCAGCCGGGCCCGTACCGGTGCCTCGGCGCTCACGTCGAAGGCGTGGGCGACCTGGGCGGCGAGCACCTCGTCCAGCCGGGCGGGGTCGGTGTCGCGGGGGGTGAGGTCGAGGTCGGCGGTGCGGGCGTCGAGGATGAGCTGACGCGGCACACCGTCGGTGTCCGGGAAGACGGTGCGCAGGCTCTCGTGGCGCTCGACCACGTCGGCCAGCGCGCTCTCCAGCGCGTCGGCGTCCAGCGGGCCGTCCAGGCGCAGCACGAGCGGCACGTTGTAGGTGTCGCTGGGGCCCTCGAACCGGTTGAGGAACCAGAGCCTGCGCTGCGCGAAGGACAGCGGCAGCGGCTCCGCCCGGTGCTCGGCCCGCGTGAGCGGGAGCCGTGCCGTCTCGGCGCCGTCGAGCACGGCGGCCAGCGCGGCCGGCGCCGCGTGCTCGAACAGGGTCTTGACGGGGACCTCCACGCCGAGCGCGGCCCGGATGCGGGCGGTGAGCCGGGTGGCGAGCAGGGAGTGGCCGCCGAGGGCGAAGAAGTCGTCGTCGGGGCCGACCGCGTCCAGGCCGAGCACGTCGGCGAAGAGTCCGCAGAGGATCTCCTCGCGGGCGGTACGGGCGGGGCGTCCGCTCACCGGCGCGTACTCGGGGACGGGCAGCGCGCGCCGGTCCACCTTGCCGTTGGGGGTGAGCGGGAGCGCGTCCAGCAGGACGAGGGCGCTGGGCACCATGTAGGCGGGCAGCGACCGGCCGACGGCGCGGGCGAGGTCGGCGGGGTCGGGGTTCGCCCCGCTCGCGGGGACCACGTAGGCGACGAGGCGCCGGTCGCCCGGGGTGTCCTCGCGGACCACGGCGAAGGCGTCGGCGACGCCCTGGCAGGAGGCGAGGGTGTTCTCGATCTCGCCCAGCTCGATCCGGTAGCCGCGCAGCTTCACCTGGCCGTCGGACCGGCCGACGTAGGCGATCTGCCCGTCCGGGGTCCAGCGCACCAGGTCGCCGGTCCGGTACATCCGGCCGCCCGCCGCGTCGAAGGGGTCGGCGACGAACCGGGTGGCGGTCAGGCCGGGCCGGCCGGTGTAGCCGCGTGCCACACCGTGTCCGGCGAGGTACAGCTCCCCCACCACGCCCGGCGGTACGGGCCGCAGCGAGTCGTCGAGGACGTGCAGGCGCATGCCGTCCAGCGGGCGGCCGATGGGCGGCGGCCCGGCGGGCAGACCGGCGGGCACCGGGTAGCGGGTGGCGAAGGTGGTGGTCTCGGTGGGGCCGTACACGTGCAGCACACGGGTGTCGGGCGCGAGGGCCGCGATCCGCTGCATGGCGTCCGGGGAGGCCAGTTCACCGCCGGCGCAGACCAGCCGCAGGCCGGTGAAGGCGCCGGGGTCGGTCTCGGCGATCACGTTGAACAGGGCGGTCGTCATGAAGACGGCCGTGGCCCCGTGGGTGTGCACCGCGTCGTCCAGCGCGCGGGCGTCGAGAACGCCCTCGGGTGCGACGACGATCCGGCCGCCGTGCAGCAGCGGGGCCCAGATCTCGAAGGTGGAGGCGTCGAAGACGTACGCCGAGTGCATCAGCACGGCGTCGGCGGCGCCCTCCCGCCAGGCGGAGTCGGCGGCGAGCGCGACCACGTCGGCGTGGCTGACGCCGACGCCCTTGGGCATGCCGGTCGAGCCGGAGGTGAACATCACGTAGGCCAGCGCGGCGGGGCCCGGTACGGGCGCCGGGCGGCCGGGCCGCTCGGGCGCGCCCCGCAGGACCCGGCCGAGCCGGTCCAGTACGACGACCGGTATGCGCCCGGCGGCCGCGCGCACCCAGGGCGAGCCGTGGGCGTCCTCGTCGACCAGGAGCACCTTCACCCCGGCGGCCCCGGCGACCTGGCCGAGCCGCTCCTCGGGCCAGCGGGCGTCCAGCGGGACGTAGGCCCCGGCGGCGCGGACGGTGGCGAGGGAGGCGGTGACGACGGCCGGGGACCGGCCGAGCAGCACGCCGACGCCGGTCTCCGGGCCGACGCCGAGGCCCGCGAGGGCGGCGGCGAGGTCGGCGGACAGGGCGTCGAGTCGGGCGTAGGTGAGGGAGGCGTCGTCGGCGGTGACGGCCACCGCGTCCGGGGTGCGGGCGGCCTGGGTCGCGAACAGCGCCGGGAGGACGGCGGGCTCGTCGGTGGCGGGCAGGGCGCGGCCGGTACCCCAGCGGGCGACCAGGGTGTGCTCGTCCGGTGTCATCAAGTCGTGCTCGGCCACCGGGCGTTCGGGTTCGGCGACGACCCGCTCCAGCAGGCGCAGCAGCCGGGCCGTGAGGTGCTCGACCGTGCTGCGGTCGAACAGCGCGGTGGCGTACTCGACGCCGGCGCCGAGACTGCCGTCCCGCTCCTCGGTGAAGGCGAAGGTGAGGTCGAACTTGCTCAGCCCGTTGTGCACGAGCCGGTCCTCGACGGTGAGTCCGGGCAGGTCGGGGCGGACGCTGTCCTGGTTCTGCAGCACCACCATGGTCTGGAACAGCGGGTGGTGGTCGCGGGCCCGGACCGGGTTGAGGTGCTCCACCAGCCGCTCGAACGGCACGTCCTGGTTGGCGTACGCGGCGAGGTCGAACTCCCGCACGCGCACGAGGAGTTCGCGGAAGGTCGGGCGGCCGGAGAGGTCGGTGCGCAGGACGAGGGTGTTGACGAAGAACCCGACGAGGTCCTCCAGCGCCTCGTCCGTGCGGCCCGCGACGGGCGAGCCGAGCGGGATGTCGTCGCCGGCTCCGTGCCGGTGCAGCAGGGTGGCCACGGCCGCCTGGAGCACCATGAAGAGGCTACTGCCCGACTCCCTTGCCAGTCCCTTGAGTCGGCTGTGCAGCTGGTCGGGCACCTCGAAGGTGTGGACACCGCCCCGGGGATCGACGGCGGCCGGGCGGGCCCGGTCCAGCGGGAGATCGATCAGGCCGGGCATTCCGGCGAGCGCGGTGTGCCAGTGGTCGAGCTGGCCGCGCAGTACGCCGTCGTCGCCGGACTCGCCGTCACCGCCGCCGTCGCCGTCGCTCTCGCCTTCGCCGAGGAGGGCGCGCTGCCAGAGGGTGTAGTCGGCGTACTGGAGCGGGGTGCCGAGGGCGAGCCCCGGCTCGGCGCCTTCCAGGCGGGCCCGGTAGGCGGTGCCCAGGTGGCGGGCGAGCGGGGCGAGGGACCAGCCGTCACCGGCGATGTGGTGGACGACGAGGACCAGCACATGGTGTTCCGGCGCCGAGCGCAGCAGCAGGGCGCGCAGCGGCAGGTCGGCGGTGACGTCGAACGTCTCCCGCACGGCGGCCAGCACGGTGGCGTCCATGTCGGCGGGCGCCGTGCTCAGCACGGGCAGATCGGGCGTGGCCGCCTCGGCGGGCAGGATCGTCTGGTGCGGTACGCCGTCCCGCTCGGGGAACACCGTGCGCAGCGCCTCGTGCCGCTCGATGACGTCGCCGAGCGCGGCTCGGAGGGCGTCCGGGTCGAGGGCGCCGTCGAGTTCGAGGACGAGCGGGATGTTGTAGGTGGAGCTGGGCCCCTCCAGCCGGTTGAGGAACCACAGGCGCTGCTGGGCGTAGGACAGCGGCAGCGGCTCGGGACGGTGCGCGGGCAGCACGGCGGGGCGGGCCCGGCCGTGGGTGTCGAGGGCGCGGGCCAGACCGGCGACGGTCGGGTGCTCGAACAGGGTGCGCACCGCGACCTCCGCCCCGAGGACGGCGCGGACGCGGCTGACGACGCGCATGGCGAGCAGGGAGTGGCCACCGAGGTCGAAGAAGCTCTCTTGCGGGCCGACGGCGGGGCGGTGCAGCACGTCGGCGAAGATCCCGGCGAGGAGTTCCTCCTGCGGGGTGCCCCGGCCGGGAGCGACCGAGGTCCCGTCCTCCGGCTCCGGCTCGGGTGCGGGCAGGGCGCGCCGGTTCACCTTGCCGTTGGGCAGCAGCGGGAGTTCGTCGAGGACGACGACGGCGCCGGGCACCATGTAGTGCGGCAGTGTCTCGGCGAGGTCGTCGCGCAGGGTGAGGGCGCGCGGGGCGCCGTCGACGGTGACGGCGTACGCCACCAGCCGGCGCCTTCCGGGAGCGTCCTCGCGGATGACCGCGCAGGCCGAGGTGACACCGGGCCGGGCGAGGAGAGCGGCCTCCACCTCGCCCAACTCGATCCGGAAGCCACGGAGTTTGACCTGGTCGTCGGCGCGGGACACGTACTCGATCAGCCCGTGCCGGTTCCAGCGCACGAGGTCGCCGGTGCGGTACATACGGGCGCCCGTGGTGTCGAACGGGTCGGCGACGAAGCGCTCGGCGGTCAGGCCGGGACGGCCGAGGTAGCCGCGCGCGAGGTTGGGTCCGGCGAGGTACAGCTCGCCGGTGACCCCGGTCGGTACGGGGCGCAGCCGGGTGTCGAGAACGTAGGCGCGCATGGTGTCGACGGGCCGGCCGATCGGCACGGTGTCGGCGGCGTGGCCCTCGGCGTCCTCGGGGACGCGGTGGGCGGTGGCGTCGATGGTGGCCTCGGTCGGGCCGTACAGGTTGTGCGCCTCGGCGTGCCAGGTGCGGGCGATGTCGTCGGCGAGCGCGCGGGGCAGCGGTTCGCCGCCGCACAGGACGGCGCGCAGCGCGGGCAGCGGTGCCGCGTCGGCGGCCTCGGCGAGAACGAGCGCGAGGTGGGAGGGCACGAACTGGGCGACGGTGACGTCGAACCGGCCCATCCAGTCGACCAGCGCCCTCGGGTCCTGGTTGACCCCGTCGGGCAGTACGCACACCTCGGCGCCGTTCATCAGCGGCAGCCACAGCTCCCAGACGGAGGCGTCGAAGCTGGTGGAGGTGCGGGCGAGGACCCGGTCGCCCCGGGTGAGCGAGAGGTGTCCCGCCATCCAGGCCATGTGGTTGGCGAGCGCGCCGTGCGGCACGGTCACGCCCTTGGGCCGGCCGGTGGAGCCGGAGGTGTAGATGACGTACGCCGGGTCGGCGGGGTGGACCGGCTGCCCCGACCCGCCTCTCGCTGGGCCGAGCCGGTCCGGGTCGAGCCACGGTACGTCGGTGGGCGGGAGCGTCGCGTGGACGTCGGGCGTGGTGAGCAGCAGGACCGGGCGGGCGTCGGTGACCATGTGCCGGATGCGGGTGGCCGGGTAGCGCGGGTCCACGGGCAGGTAGGCGGCACCGGTGCGCAGCACGGCCAGCATGGCGACGACGGTGGTGACGGACGGCGGCAGGGCGAGCGCGACCAGCGTCTCGCGTCCGGCGCCGCGCTCCCGCAGCACGCCGGCCAACGCGTCGGCGCGGGCGTCGAGTTCGGCGTAGGTGAGGCTGGTGTCCGCGTCCCGTACGGCGGGGGCGTCCGGGGTGCGGGCGGCCCACTCGCGGACCGCCTCCGGGGCGGTGGCCGTGGGGAGCGGGCGGTGGGTGCCGTGGCCCTGGGCGAGGAGGCGGTCGCGTTCGCCGGGGCCGAGCGGGTCGAGGTCGCCGAGGCGCCGGTCGGGGTGGTGCACGGCCTCGGTGAGGACGCGGGCGAACCGGTCGCAGAGGTCGCGGGCGGTGGCCTCGTCGAAGAGGTCGGTGGCGTATTCGAGGTAGCCGCCGATGCCCCGGGCGGGCTCGGTCCGGTCGGCGGGGGCCGCGTTCTCGGTGAGCGAGAAGGTCAGGTCGAACTTGCTGATCCCGGTGTGCCCGGAGCGGTCGCGGCTGGTGATGCCGGGCAGGTCGATCCCGGCCCGCTCCTGGCTCTGGAGGACGAGCATGGTCTGGAAGAGCGGGTGGTGGTCGCCGGAGCGCTCCGGGTTGACCGCCTCCACCAGCCGCTCGAACGGGACGTCCCCGTGGCTGAACGCGGCGAGGTCGAACTCCTTGACCCGGCCCAGCAGTTCCCGGAACGTCGGGTCACCGGAGAGGTCGGTGCGCAGCACCAGGGTGTTGACGAAAAAGCCGACCAGATCGTCCAGCGCCTCGTCCGCGCGTCCGGCGACGGCGGTGCCGAGCGGGATGTCCTCGCCCGCGCCGTGGGCGCCCAGGGTCACCGCGAGCGCGGCCTGGAGCACCATGAACGGGGTGCAGCCGGCCGCGCGGGCCAGCCCGGTCAGCGCGGTGTGCGCGTCGGCGGGCAGCTCGAAGGGCACCGCCCCGCCCCGGTGGCTGGGGACGGCCGGGCGCGGCCGGTCAAGCGGGAGTTCGAGCAGGTCGGGGGCGCCGTGCAGCGCCTCGCGCCAGAAGGCGAGCTGCCGTCCGGCGAGGCTGTCAGGGTCGCCGTCCTCCCCGAGCAGCTCCCGCTGCCACAGGGCGTAGTCGGCGTACTGCACTCGCAGCGCGGGCCAGTCGGGGGTGTCCTGCCCCGCCAGCCGGGCCCGGTAGGCGGCGCCGACGTCCCGGCTGAGCGGGGCGAGGGACCAGCCGTCGGCGACGACGTGGTGCGGAACCAGGACCAGGATGTGCCGGTCGGCGCCGAGCCGCAGCAGCCCGGCGCGGAAGGCGACGCCCCCGGCCAGGTCGAAGGGTGCGCCGGCCAGCCGGGCCACCGCCTCCTCGGCCCACATCTCGGCGTCCCCCCAGGCCGGGGGCTCCTCCACGGCGAGTGGGACCAGTTCGGAGGCGTGCGCGGCGTCCAGGACGACCTGGCGGGCCACCCCGTCCTCCTCCGCGAAGACCGTGCGCAGGCTCTCGTGCCGGGCCACCACGTCGGCGAGGGCGCCGCGCAGGGCGTCGGTGTCCAGCGGGCCTTCCAGGTCGAGGACGAGCGGCACGTTGTAGGTGTCGCCGGAGTCCTCGGCCCGGTTGAGGAACCAGAGCCGTTGCTGCGCGAAGGACAGTGGCACCGTGCCGGGCCGGTCCTGCGGGACGAGCGCGGGGCGGGCTTCCCCGGTGGTGTCGAGCACGGCGGCCAGGGAGGCGACCGTGGGGTGCTCGAAGAGGGTCCGCAGGTCGGTCTCGGCGCCGAGCGCGGCGCGGACCCGGCCGGCGAGGCGGGTGGCGAGCAGGGAGTGGCCGCCGAGGGCGAAGAAGTCGTCGTCCACGCCGACCGCGTCCAGGCCGAGCACATCGGCGAACAGGCCCGCCAGCACCTCCTCGTGGGCGGTGCGCGGGGCACGTCCGGCAGCCGTGGCGGCGCGGGGCGCGGGCAGGGCGCGGTGGTCGAGCTTGCCGTTGGCGTTGAGGGGCAGCGCGTCGAGCAGGACGAACGCCGACGGCACCATGTAGGCGGGCAGCGCCCGGCCCACGGTTCGGGCGAGCGCGGCGGCGTCCGGGGCGGTGCCGGGCTCGGGGACGACGTAGCCGACGAGGCGCGGGTCGCCGGGCACGTCCTCGCGGACCAGGACGCGGGCGGAGCGTACGGCGGGGTCGGCGAGCAGGGTGTTCTCGATCTCGGCGGGCTCGATACGGAACCCGCGCAGCTTGATCTGCCCGTCGACGCGCCCGGCGTACTCGATGTCGCCGTCGGCGGTCCAGCGGGCGAGGTCGCCGGTGCGGTACATCCGGGCGCCGCCGGCGTCGTACGGGTCGGCGACGAAGCGGGTGGCGGTGAGCCGGGTGCGGCCCAGGTAGCCGCGAGCCACGCCCCGGCCGCTGACGTACAGCTCGCCGACCACGCCGGGCGGGACCGGGCGCAGGCGGTCGTCGAGGACGTAGGCGTTCATGCCGTCCAGGGGGCGGCCGATCGGGGGTACGCCGGTGGTGTCGGCGCCGACCTGGTGGCGGGTGGCGAAGGTGGTGGTCTCGGTGGGGCCGTACACGTTCAGCACCCGGGTGCCGGGGGCCGCCTCGGCGACTCGCTGGGTCAGGCCGGGGGCGGCGACCTCACCGCCGGTGGCGACCAGGCGGAGTCCGGCGAAGGCGGCCGGGTCGGTCTCGGCGACGAGGTTGAACAGCGAGGTCGTCAGGAACAGCGAGGTGACCCCGTAGCGCTCCGTCATCTCGCGGAGGACGCGCGGCTCCAGTCCGCCGGGCGGGGCGACGACCACTCTGCCGCCGTTGAGCAGGGGCACCCAGATCTCGTAGGTGGAGGCGTCGAAGACGTACGCGGAGTGCATCAGCACCGCGTCGAAGGCGCCGTCCCGCCAGGCCGAGTCGGCGGCCAGCGCGAGTACGTCGGCGTGGGTGACGCCGACGCCCTTGGGGAGGCCGGTGGAGCCGGAGGTGAACATGACGTAGGCGAGGCGGTCGCCCCGTTCCACCGCGCGCGGGGTGCCGGGCCGTTCGGGGGCGCCGCGCAGGAGGGCGCCGCGCTCGTCGACGACGAGGACGGGGAGGGTGGCGGCCCGCTCCTTGACCCACTCCGCCTCGGCGTTGGCGGCGTCCACGACCAGGGCGCGGACCCCGGCGGTTCCGGCGACGCGGTCCAGCCGGCCGGCGGGCCAGCCGGCGTCCATCGGCACGTACGCGGCACCGGCCCCGACCGCGCCGAGCGAGGCCGTCACCACGGCGGCCGAGCGGTGCACCAGCACCCCGATCCCGTCCTCGGCGCCGACGCCCCAGCCGGTCAGCGCGGCGGACAACTCGGCGACGATCTCGGCCAGTTCACGGTAGGTGAGGGTGTCCGCACCGGCGACGACGGCCGGGGCGTCCGGGGTACGGCGGGCCTGCGCGGCGAACGCCTCGGGAAGTGCCGTGTCCCCGGCGGGCAGTGCGGTCCCCCGCCCCTGCGCGAGGACGTCGGCGGTGGCGGTGTCGTCGAGCAACGGCAGCTCGGCGAGCGGGGTTTCGGCGTCCGCCCCGGCGAGCGCCGTGAGGAAGGAGACGACGGCGTGCTGGTGCAGCCGGACGTCGTCGGGGTGGTACAGCTCCGGGTTGGTGTCGAAGCCGATCAACGGCCCCTGGCCCTCGGAGCGTTCGGAGACGAAGAGGGAGATGTCGTCCACCGGGCCGATGGACAGCAGCCGGGAGGTGGCGGTGCTGCCGCCGAAGTCGAGGCCGTACTCGAAGCCCATGATGTTGACGACCACGTCGGTGAGGCGGGCGCCGTCGTCGGCCATGTTCAGCTCGCGCGCGAGCTGTTCGCGGGAGAAGCGGCGGTGGCGCATGGCGCCGCGCATCTCGGCGGCGACCGCGCGGACCAGGGCGCCGACCGTCATGTCCGGGGTGACGGTCAGCCGCAGCGGCAGGACGTTGGAGGTCATGCCCATGATGTGGCGCAGCCCCGCGTGCCGGCCGTGGGAGGCGAGCCCGACCCTGACGTCCTGTGTGCCGGTGACCCGGGCGACGTAGGCGGCGACCGCGCTGACGAGGACGGCGCTCCAGGTGGTGCGGCTGTCCCCGGCCAGGCGGCGCAACTCTTCCAGCACGGTGGCCGGGAGGGTGTCGCCGGAGTGCAGTTCCACCGGCGACTCGGAGGCGGTGCGCGGGGCGGGGGCGTCGGTGCGGCGGCGGACGAGCGGGGCGGCGGCGCGGGTCCCGTCGTCGGAGCCGTCCCCGGCCGGGGTGGTGAAGCGGCCGGTCCAGTAGGCGCGGTCGGCCTCGGAGCGGCCGGAGGCGCGGTAGGCGGCCTCCTCGTCGACCAGGTCGCGCAGCGGAGCGGCGGTGATCTCGTCCGCGCTCTCGCCGCGTACCGCGCGGGTGTAGAGGTCGGCGACGGTGCGGGCGAAGAGGGCGCCGCTGAGGCCGTCGACGGCGATGTGGTGGTAGCGGATGTACCAGTGGTGCAGCGTGGGACCGAGCCGCAGCAGCGCGAAGTGGTGGCGCGGGAAGTCCAGTCGGTCGACGGTGGCCATGTCGTCGGCCATGTACCGTTCGGCCGCGGCGGTCGGGTCTTCCTCGCCGCTCAGATCCACCAGGCGCAGCCGGCCGGGGGCGTCCGGTCCGGGGCGCACCACGCGTTGGCGAATCGTTTCACCGTCAGTGACGAACTCCAGGTGAAAGCTGTCGTGGAGGTGGATCGCATGGTCCGCGGCGGCGGCGAATAATTCCTCGTCGAGGCCGCCACGGATCTCCAGGCATTCCCCGATGTTGTATTTGGGGCTGTCCGGATCGACCAGTTGCCCATACCACACACCCTGCTGTGCGGTGGTCAGTTCGAACGGTTCTTCGGGCGTCTCTGTGAACGCGGCCGAGCTGTTTTCACGCATGCGGGATCAACCTTTGGGGAGAGGTTCCGGGGACGGTAAGGAAAGCCCGGGTAAAACGAACGCGCGCACAGCGGCTCGCCCCATGGCCTTTCCGTGACGGTGAAAGGAAGAAAGTGCGTCTGCGAGATGTCGGACACGGCCGCGCCCATCCGCACTCCCGCTTACCGGCGCACGAGTGCCCCTCGTATCCACGCGCGTCGACCCTGCGGCCGGGGTGGGCCGCCGGGAGGTCCGCGGGGGGAACGGGAACCGGCGCGAGCGTCTCGCCAGCGGTGACGGTCGTCCTGCACACCGGCCGACGGGCCCCCGGGGCGAGAGCGGCGCCCAGGGGGTCACTCGGCGGCGAAATGCCGTACGACCAGGCATGACACCCCGGACGGGCCGGGGTCGCGGGACGGTCTAGCCGTCGGCCGCCATCGCCCGCACCAGGCTGGCGGGCCGCATGTCGGTCCAGTTGGCCTCGATCGCGTCCAGGCACTCCTGGCGCGACCCCTCCGGGCCCTCGGCCCGCCAGCCGCCCGGCACGGCGAGCGTCGCCGGCCAGAGTGAGTGCTGGCCCTCTTCGTTCACGAGCACCAGGAACTTGCCCGACTCATCGTCGAATGGATTGACCACGACGCCCCCCTCGGCAGCACGTACATCATCTTGTTTCTCCGAGCCGCCGCGCATTCCGTTTCCGCGACTCCCGGACTGCTTGCCCGATCCGGACGGTGCGTCAGATCGAACGAAGGAGCGATTCACTCCCACCCCCGAGATGACAGTTCCCGTGCGGCCGGTCGGAACCAGACTGCCCGGACCCTGTTCATTCACACTCATCACACTAAGGGAAAGTCCACGATCGACGGTACTCGTTCGATTGATTACCGATGGGTAATAGAGCGCGCAATAACCGCTCGCGCTGCCCTTGGCATATGCCGGAAGGCATTCGACATCCTCCGTTCGGCCAACGGGAGCCCGGAGTAACGCGGTTCACCCGCATATGACCCAGGGCGATCAGGCCGATCCGGCACCTGTGCCGCCGCGTCCTCAGTTGAGCGCACAGGGCCCCGGGGTACGCACCCGTGCGCCGACCGTGCGCCCCGTTTTCGCCCGGGACACCCCGCCGCAGCGGCCAGTTCAAGACACCCGGAGCGAAGAACAGACCGCGCACCCCGCTTTTGGGGTGATCGTATCCGGCCAAGGCGCGTTCTGTGCCCCACTCGAAGCATTGGGGGGCTGTCATGGCTGACGAATGATCAATAACCTTACGGAACACGTCATTCCCGGTCCCGACGGAGCATCATGACCACTGCGGCACAGATACCCGACATCCTCTCGCCGGAGTTCGCGGCGGACCCCTACCCGGCCTACCGGCAGATGCGGGAGTCCGCTCCCCTTATCTGGCACGAGGCCACGCAGAGTTACATCGTCTCGCGCTACGAGGACGTCGAACGCGTCTTCAAGGACAAGGACGGCCAGTTCACCACCGACAACTACGACTGGCAGATCGAGCCGGTCCACGGCAAGACGATCCTCCAGCTCAGCGGCCGTGAGCACGCCGTGCGCCGGGCCCTGGTCGCCCCCGCCTTCCGGGGCCGGGAGCTCCAGGAGAAGTTCCTGCCCGTCATCGAGCGCAACTCGCGCGAACTCATCGACGCCTTCCGGCACTCCGGTTCCGCCGACATCGTCACCGACTACGCGACCCGGTTCCCGGTCAACGTGATCGCGGACATGCTGGGCCTGGACAAGGCCGACCACACCCGCTTCCACCGCTGGTACACCGCCGTCATCGCCTTCCTCGGCAACCTGTCCGGCGACCAGGAGGTGGCCGCGGCCGGCGAGCGCACCCGGGTGGAGTTCGCGGAGTACATGCTGCCGATCATCCGCGAGCGCCGCGAGAACCTCGGTGACGACCTGCTGTCGGTGCTGTGCGCCGCCGAGGTCGACGGGGTGCGGATGAGCGACGAGGACATCAAGGCGTTCTGCAGCCTGCTGCTCGCCGCCGGCGGTGAGACCACGGACAAGGCGATCGCCAGCATCTTCGCCAACCTGCTGAGTCACCCCGACCAGCTCGCCGCCGTACGGGCCGACCACAGCCTGATCCCGAGGGCGTTCGCCGAGACCCTGCGCTTCACCCCGCCGGTGCACATGATCATGCGGCAGTCCGCGACCGAGGTGCAGCTCAGCGGCGGCACCATCCCGGCCGGGGTCACCGTGACCTGCCTGATCGGCTCGGCCAACCGGGACGAGAACCGCTACCGCGACCCGGACCGCTTCGACATCTTCCGCGAGGACCTCACCGCCACCAACGCCTTCTCGGCGGCCGCCGACCACCTGGCGTTCGCGCTGGGCCGGCACTTCTGCGTGGGCGCGCTGCTCGCCAAGGCGGAGGTCGAGACCGGCGTCGCCCAACTCCTGGACGCCATGCCGGACCTGCGCTTCGCCGACGGCTTCGACCCGGTCGAGCAGGGCGTGTTCACCCGCGGCCCGCAGGCCCTCCCGGTGCGGTTCACCCCCACCGCCTGACCCGCGCCCGCCGGGCCCCTCCCCCCGGGGGGCCCGGCGGACACCGGCTATCCGTCGACCGGCGTGAACCGCACCGGCAGGGTGGTCAGCCCCCGCATCCAGATGGACGACCGCCAGGTCAGCGTGCGCGGGTCCACCGCCAGCACCAGGTCGGGCAGCCGCTCCAGCAGCGTCTCCACGGCGGTACGCGCCATGACGTCCGCCAGCAGCGGAGCCGGGTACGGGCACCGGTGCTCGCCGTTGCTGAACGACAGGTGCGCGGCGTTCTCCGCGCCGACATGGCCCTCGGGCCAGAGCCCCGGGTCGGTGTTGGCGGCGGCCAGCCCGAGGACCAGGCAGTCGCCGGCCCGGATCTGCCGGCCGCCGAGCTGGGTGTCCCGCACGGCCCAGCGGCCGATGAAGTTCTGGGTGGGCGTGTCGAGCCAGAGCACCTCGTTCAGCGCCTCGCCCACGCTCACCCGGCCGCCGGAGACGCTGAGTTCGAACCGCTCGTCGGTGAGCAGCAGCCGGAGCGCGTTGCAGATCCAGTTGGCGGTGGGCTGCTGCGCGGCGGCGATGACCGAGATCAGGTCCTGGACGATCTCCTCGTCGCTGAGCCCCGCCGGGTGCAGCACCATCCGCGAGGTGACGTCCTTGCCGGGGTCGGCCCGCTTGTCCTGGACCAGCCGTACCAGCCGCTCCCCCACGCGCCCGTAGGCCGCCACCGGGTCGTCGCCCTCGGCCGCGTCCAGGGAGATCCGCAGGTCGTCCACGAGCTGCTGGGTGTCGGCGCCGGAGATCGGCATACCGCACATCTGCACCACGGCCCGCATCGGCAGCGCGTGCGCGTACGACGTCATCAGCTCGGCCTGGCCGCTGCCGGCGAACCGGGCGATCAGCTCGTCGGCGATCAGCTCGCAGTCGCGGGCCAGCTCGAACTGGTCCACCCCGGACAACGCCTCGGTGATCACTCCGGCCCGGCGGCGGTGCTCCTCGCCCTCGGTGAACAGCACCGAGGGCTGGTAGCCGACGAAGGGCATCAGCGGCCAGTCCGGCGGGATGTTGTCCCACTGGTTCCAGCGCCGCGAGTCCCGCGCGAACAGCTCGTCGTGGCTGGTCACCTGGGCGACCTCGTGATAGCCGAGCACCAGCCAGGCCGGGATGTCGCCGTCCAGCAGGACCGGCGCGACCGCGCCGTGGTCGCGGCGCAGCGCCCGGTACATCTGCGACGGCGTCTGCTGGTACTCCAGGCCCCCCAGACGCACCGCGTCGGCGTGGGCGGGGCAGCCGGGCGGCGGTGTCTGGGGCGCGGAGAAGAGGCCGGGATCGGTCACGGGGTCGCCTCCTGGGCGGTGGCCAGCGTGTAGACATGGTCCACGAGGGTGATCAGCACGTCCTTGCCCGACTGCCGGACCCGTGCGTCGCAGTCGATCATCGGCACGTGGTCCGGGAGCGCGAGGGCCTGCCGGATCTCGTCCAGGGAGTGGTGGGCCGCGTCGTCGTCGAACCGGTTGACGGCCACCACGAAGGGCGTGCCGTGGTGTTCCAGCCGGTCTATCGCGTACCAGGAGTCGTCCATCCGGCGGGTGTCGACGAGGACGACGGCGCCGAGGGTGCCGGAGAAGAGGCGGTCCCACAGGAACCAGAAGCGCTTCTGGCCGGGCGCGCCGAACAGGTACAGCACCATGGTGTCGTTGAGGCTGATGCGGCCGAAGTCGAAGGCGACGGTGGTGGTCGACTTCGCGGCGACACCGCTGGTCTCGTCGATGCCGACGCCGGCCTCCGTCATCACCTCCTCGGTGTTCAGCGGCCGGATCTCGCTCACGGAGCGGACCAGCGTGGTCTTGCCGACGCCGAAGCCGCCCACGACGACGATCTTCAGACCGGTTTCCGCCGCGTCGGCCAGTGGCGTGCGGTGGGCGGGCAGCTCAGAGATTGCGGAGCCCATGGAGCACTTCCTTGAGAAGGGCGGGATCGGGGAGCGAGGGGTTCACGGGTGGGTGGCGTGCGGTGATCCGGCCGGTGTCGAGCAGGTCGGCCAGCAGGATGCGGCAGACCGTGATCGGCAGTTCCAGCTCGGCGGAGATCTCCACCACCGATGTGGGGTGCCGGCACAGGGTCAGGATGCGGGCGTGCTCCGACTGCATTCCCGTGGTGGGCTGGCACTCCGCGACGATGAGCGTGACCAGGTCCAGGGTGTCGTCGACGCTGCTGCGCCCGTTCGTGACCGTGTAGAGCCGGTCGGGGGCACCGGTGTCCACCGGCTTGCGGGTCACGGCCGGGTACTCCCTTGGAACGGCTGCCGGGGCGCGGCCCGCAGATGCTCGCCGATCTTGTCGACGAGCCCGGTCATCTCCTCGCCGAGGCGGCCGGGGTCGGCGTCCTCGGCGGCGACGACCGCGAGGTGCGCGCCCTCACCGGCGCCGACGATGCAGAGCAGGCCGCCGTGGAACGCGGTCATGGCGTGCAGCACGCCGCCGGAGCCGTCCCCGAACTCCACGGACGCGCCGTGGGACAGGGCCTGGAGGCCGGAGCAGATCGCGGCGAGCTGGTCGGCCTGATCCGCGGCCAGGTCGGGGGTCCAGCACAGCTTGAGGCCGTCGCGTGAGAGGACCAGGGCGTGCCGGGCACCGGGCGTCTGCTCCAGCAGGTTCTGCAGTAGCCAGACGAGGCTGTTGTCGGTGGTCTGCATGATGGGTGATGGGACGGTGGTGTCCGGCTGATCGGCCACCGGCCCGTTCCTCCAATCTCATGGGCACGAGGGGGGCGTGGCTGCCGGGCGCGGGCCCGGCGGGGCTTGGGGTGCTTAACCGGCGGTCGGCGGCTGGGGGTCGGGGCGGCCGCCCAGGGTGTCGCCCTTGCGCGAGCGGTGGAAGGCGCCGAAGCGGGAGCCGACGTCGTGCACGGGCCGCTTGCGGGGCGGGGTGGGCTCGCTCGCGGGGCGCTGGGCGCGCTCGGCGTCGCTCATGGTGCGGCCGGGTTTGCGCACGGGGAGCCCGTTCGGGGTGGCGGCGGGCGCGGCGGCGGCCGGCGGCTCGTGCCGGGTCTGCCCGGGTACCTCCGGCACGATGACGGGCGGCTCGGGGCGTACGGGCGGCTCGCTGACCGGTGCCTCGATGACCGGTGCCTCGAAGACGGGGGCATCGGCGACGGGGGCCGGCGCCTCGGGGGCCGGGACCGGCCGGGCGGCGGTCGTCTGTGCCGCCTCGCGCTGCTGCGCGGGCCACGGGTCGCGCTGCTGCGCGATGAGGTGCCGGGGCAGCAGGACGACCACGCCGGTGCCGCCGCGCGAGGAGGGCCGGTAGCTGACGTTGATCCGGTACTTGAGCGCGAGCAGTCCGACCACGGCGAGGCCGAGCCGGGTGCCCTGGAGGGAGGCGAGGTCGGCCATGCTGCCGGCCACCGCACCCGCGGCGTGCCGCATCGCCGCCTCGGACATGGTCAGTCCGCTGTCCTCGACGGTGACGACGATCCCGGCCCGGTGCTCCTCGACGTAGACGTGGACCTCGTCGGTGGGCGGGGAGAAGTTGGCGGCGTTGTCGATCAGTTCGGCGAGGAGGTGCATCACGCCCTCGGCGGCGAACCCGGAGATCGCGGCCTGGGAGGTGAAGTGCAGCCGGACCCGCTGGTAGGCGGCGATACGGCCGATGGCGCCCCGGAGGATGCTCTCCATCCGGATCGGCTTGTTCCAGGTACGGCTGGTCTTGCCGCCCATGAGCAGCGCCAGCCGGTCGGCGATCAGCACGAGCTGGGAGGTCTTGTGGTCCAGCCGCATGAGGTCGCCGAGCATCTTGCCGTCGTGCTCGTCCTGCATCGCCCGCAGGTCGGCGAGCATGCTGACGGCCTTGGCCTGGACCCGGCTGAGCGCCTTGGTGGAGGCGATCCGGGCTCCGCCCGCGCGCCGCTCGCTGCGCGCGAGTTCGCGGACGAACAGCTCGCTCAGGTCGTGCATCAACGGCATCTGGGGCAGGGCGAGTTCACCGAGCACGGTGTCGGCCGAGCGGCCCTCGGCGAGCAGGGTGACGGCGGCGGGCAGCGTTTCCCGGCCGAGCCGGTCCACCTCGGCCAGCACCTCGTTGAGGGCGTCCTGGGTCTGCCGGGACTCCTCGTCGGCGGCGGCCGCGCGGCCCACGGCCTCCTCCAGGGCGCCGGCGGAGAGCTGGGCGAGCCGGCGCAGGTTCTGGTCGTTGGGCATCGACACGCCCGCGAGCGCGTCGGCGGCGCCGCTGCCGGCCAGCACCAGGTTGTGCAGGGAGGGCAGCGTGACGTTGACCAGGTGGCCGGTCTGCGCGGCCGTCTGCTGGGCCTGTGCGCGGAGCCGGTCGTTCTCGGCGGCCTGGGTGACGGCGGCGAGCCGGGCGCGGCGGACGAGGAGGTGTCCGGCGAGCACCGCCACGGCGACACACACCCAGCCCGCGCCCGCGACGACGAGCGTCCATCTGTGCGTACCGGACGGCGACAACCCGACCGCGACGGCGACCGCGACGGCGGTCACCGCCATCACGGCCGCGGGCACCGCCCACGAGCCGCGCCGGGCTGCCGTCGAGCGGTGTTGAACGGACGGTGCAGGAACTGACATTCCGCGGTCCCTCGGTCTGCGAGCAGAAGAATCGGCGACCGAACGCCTCGATCGCGGGTCCGGAAGCGGCCGCCCTAGGAGGAAGGCGATCTTCCAGCCGGTTACGCCCACATGCTAGTCACACCGGAGTGCGCCACGTTCCGAATGGCCCCTCCTGGGGCCCCGGACCTGAAGTCGTCGTGAAGCAACCACTGCGGCGGCGGGGCGTGATAGAGGGGCGGACGGCTCAACCGCTGGTAACGGGCCCGGAAATACCCCATGCGCCCCCGATACCCCGCCATCGTGGTAGCTGCCGCAAACCCCCCGCACGGCGTCAACCCCCTCGGGAGGGAACCCTTTCCAGCCAACCGGATGCGGTCACCGGAAGAGGGCGATGACGCCGATCACCCAGATCGCCAGGAATGCGAGGGCCAGTACCAGACACCCGAGCGCCGCCAGGGAGCCCTTGGCGTCCGCGTGACCGGAACTTTTCCCGGCTTCCGGTTGCGGGACGGTCAGCGCCGCCAGTTGCTCCCTGGCGAACTCCGTCGGGGCGAGCGATTCCGCGCCGTCCCAGCGAAGCGCGGCCCGGCGCCGCGCGGGGCTGGGGTACCACGCCTCGAAGGCGGCGGTCTCGGCCGTGTCGCGGTCCTCCTCCAGGTACATCCACCGGCCCGCCTGGGCGGGTTCGCCGTACAGCCGGTACACCTCGGCGAGGCGGCGGCGGAGCACCGGATCGTGCGGGAACGACGACACCAGTCCGCGCAGACGCTGGCGCGCGACGGGGACGCGGCCGGCGGCCAGGTCCTCGTCGACTCGGGCGAGGGTGTCTCTCAGTGGCATGAGCTGATGATCGTCCGCGATGGGGGCGGAGTCGAACGGGTTTCCACCCTGACGGGCGAACGTCGTCGCCGGGGAGTCGTAGGTACCGGCAGGTAGTGTCCGCAGCATTGCCCAATTCCGGGACATTCAAGAGAATTTCCGATAAGGGGCGAAGAATGAGTAGTGAAGAATGAGTAGTGCGGACGACCGCTCCACGGTGACGACCGGGATCGCCCGGCTCTGCGCGGTGCCCGGCCTCGCCGGGCCCGGCCGGCTCGGGCTGGTGACCAACCACACGTGTGTGCTGCCCGACTTGAGCCCGACGGCGCCCGCCCTGCTGGAGGCGGGCGTCAACCTGGCCGCCCTGTTCGGCCCCGAACACGGGCTGTACGGCACCGCCCAGGCGGGCGCAGGCGAGCCGGACGAGACCGACCCGGCCACCGGGCTGCCGGTCTACGACACCTATCGCCGCGACGGCGACCGGCTCGACAAGCTGCTGATCAACAGCGGCGTGGACGCGCTGGTGTACGACCTCCAGGACGTCGGGGCGCGCTTCTACACCTATGTGTGGACGATGTTCGACCTGATGGTCTCGGCCGCGCGCACCGGCGTGCGGTTCGTGGTGGCCGACCGGCCCAATCCGCTCGGCGGCCTGGTCAGCGAGGGCCCGGTGCTCGACCCGGCGTTCGCGAGCTTCGTCGGGCGGGCGCCGGTGCCGATCCGGCACGGGCTGACCTGCGGGGAGCTGGCCTGGTTCGTCAACAGGTCGGCGGTGGCCGAAGTCGTCGGACGTCAGGCCGACTTGACGGTGATCAAGGCGGCCGGGTGGCGGCGGGAGATGGACGCGGAGACCACCGGCCTCCCCTGGATCGCGCCCTCCCCCAACATGCCGACGTACGCCACCGCCGTCGTCTACCCCGGCACCTGCCTGTTCGAGGGCACCAACGTCTCCGAGGGCCGGGGCACCACCCAGCCCTTCGAGACCGTCGGCGCACCGTACGTCGACGCCAGCTTCGCCCCCGCGCTCACTGAACTCGGCCTACCCGGCGTGCACTTCAGGGAGGTGCGCTATGTGCCGACCTTCGACAAGCACGCCGGACGGCCCGTGCGCGGGGTCCAGCTCCATGTCACCGACCGCGAGGCGTTCGCGCCCGTGCGCACCGCCGTCGCCATGCTCGGCACCCTGCGACGGCTCTACCCGGACGACTTCGCCTGGTCCGGCGACTTCATCGACCGCCTCTGGGGCTCCGACGAACTGCGGCGGACGGTCGACGCGGGCGAGGACCCGCTGACGCTGTGCGAGGCACCCGCGCCGCCCGGCCGATGGGCCGGAGACGACGTACTCCTCTACTCCTGACACGGAAGGACGTCGATGACCGATCCCACGACGAGGGCCCGGACCCTGATCCGCGGGTTCCGGCCGGGTGACGGTCCGCCGCTGGTGGCGGCGTGGTGCCGGAGCGCGCCCGCCGACCCGGTCACCGCGGACCGCTTCCGCTCCCTGGTGCTGCTCGACGCCAACTTCGACCCGGCCGGCCTGCGGGTGGCGGAGGAGGACGGGCGCCTGGTCGGCGCGGCCTACGCGGTACGCCGGCTGACCCCGATGACCGGCACCGACCTGGAACCCGAACAGGGCTGGCTCCCCTTCTTCTTCGTCGACCCGGCCGCCCGAGGACGCGGTGTGGGAAGGCAGTTGCTCACCGACACCCTGGACTGGCTGCTCGCCCACGGCCGCACCCGCGTCGACTTCGCCCCGTACACCCCGAACTACTTCCTCCCCGGTCTGGACGCCGGGACCTACCCGGAGGCGGCCGCTCTGCTGGAGTCCATGGGCTTCCACACGGTGGACGAGGCGGTGGCGATGGACCGCTCGCTGACCGACTACGCCTTCCCGCCGGAGGTCACGCGTCGGGTCGGTGAACTGATCTTGCAGGGCTACGAGTTCGGGACCCCCACCGATGACGACCTGCCCGCGCTCCTCGCGCTGGCCGCCGTCCACTTCGTGCCGGACTGGGCGCGCGCGATCCGGGAGTGTCTGCTGCACGGCGCCCCGCTGGACCGGATCGTGGTCGCGCGGGACCCCTCGGGCCGGCTGGTGGGCTGGGCGATGCACGGCGCGTACGAGTCGGCGATCGAGCGGTTCGGGCCGTTCGGGGTGCTGGACGAGATGCGTGGCACCGGCCTCGGCAACGTGCTGCTGCATCTGGTCCTGGAGCGGATGCGGGCGCTGGGCGCGGGGTCGGCGTGGTTCCTGTGGACCGATCACGACTCGTCGGCGGCCCGGCTGTACCGCCGGGCCGGGTTCGGCACGACGCGGGTGTTCCGGGTGCTGCGCCGGGAGGCGGCCCGGTGACCGGGGCGCCGCACGGGCTGAGCCGCCGCCGCTTCGCGCTCGCCGCCACCCTGCTCGCGGCGGGCTGCGCCGCTCCGCGCCAGGGCACCGGGCGGCCCGGCGACCCGGTCGTCCTCACCCTGCTCTCGCACTATGCGAGCGGTGAGCTGAAGGCGGCCCTTCAGGGGCCGGTGGACGAGTGGAACGCCACGCACGACCGGGTCAAGGTCCGCACCAAGGCGGTGGAGTTCAACGACCTGCTGACCACGTTCATGGTCCGGCAGGCGGCCGGCCAGGGCGCCGACATCCTCCAGCCGTACTGCCTGTGGAACGGCCAGCTCGTCCGCGCCGGGGTGCTGCGCCCCGCCCCGCCCGAGGACGCGGCGGAGATCACCCGGGGCTACGGCGCCGCGGCGGCCGGCTCGGCCTCGGTCGACGGCCAGGTCTACGGCTATCCCACCGAGGCGCAGACGTACGCCCTCTACTACAACCAGCGCCTGCTCCGGGAATCCGGCATCACCCATCCCCCGCGCACTTGGCGGGAGTTGGAGGACACCGCGTACCGCACCACCCGGCGCGACCGGTACGGCAACACCCTGGTCCAGGGCTTCGGCCTCTCCACCTACGACGACTCCACCACTGTCGGCCAGACCCTCGCCCTGCTCAACGCGGCCGGGGGCACCTTCGTGTCCCGGGACGGCAGGCGCACCGCCATCGACTCACCGGCCGGGCGGGCCGTGCTGGAACTGGAGCACCGTCTGGTCGGCCGGGGGGCGAGCGAGCCCGGCGTCAACGTCTACAAGGCGTTCCAGTCCGGGCAGGTGGCGATGGTGATCAGTGCCGGATGGTGGACCGGCAGCCTCAAGTCCCAGATGGGCGCCGCCTATCGGGATGTGGCGGTGGCTCCGGTGCCCGTCCCGGAGCTGGGCGACAAGCCCGCCACCCTCGCCACCGGGTTCATGCTCGGCGTCAACGCCTCCAGTCGACACCCGCGCGAGGCATGGGAGTTCCTGCGCTGGCTCAACACCGACCGGGTGGGCGTGGGCGAGGGAGCGACGGTGACCCGGATGAGTGCCCTCCAGGTGTCGGTGGGCTCGCTGACGGGCCGCGCCGACGACATGCGGACGCTGCTCGGCAAGGGCGGCGATCCCAACCTGCGCCCCTTCCTCGACGCGCTCGGATACGCGGTGCCGGAGCCTAACGTGCCGGGCGCGCAGCAGGCCAAGTCGCTGCTGCGGAAGAACGTCGAGGCGCTGTGGACCGGTCAGCAGTCGGTGGAGCAGTCGCTGCGTACCATCCGCCGCCAGGTCGACCAGGAGGTGTCGCGCTCATGGTGAACGCCCTGACCCCGGAGACGACCGCGCGCCCCCCGCGCCCGCGCTCCGCCGAACCGGCCCGGACGGCCGTGGACCCCCGCGCCCGCGCCCGGCGTCATCAGGCGGTCGTCGCCTATCTGTTCCTCGCGCCGGTGCTGCTGTTCTTCGCCGTCTTCCTGATCCTGCCGCTCGGCTTCGCGCTGCTGCTGTCGATGTCCCGCTGGGCGGGGTTCGACCTCGCCGACATCAAGCCGGTCGGCCTGGACAACTTCACGAGTCTGTTCGCGGACGGCTCGACGTTCCTCACCCCGATCCTCACCAACACCCTGCTGTTCGCACTGGGGACGGTGGCGCTGGCGCTGGCGGGCTCGGTGCTGGTCGCGACCTGCATCGACAACCTGCGCTTCCAGGGGCTGTGGCGCACCCTGTACCTGCTGCCGATCGTGACGACCGTGGTCGCCGTCGGCAATGTGTGGAAGTACATGTACGAGCCGGGCGGCCTGGTCAACGGCGCGCTGAACGCCGTCGGGCTGGACTCGGTGGCGTTCCTCCAGGACCCGGACACCGCGCTGCCCGCGGTGGTGGTGGTCCAGGCGTGGGCGTCGGTCGGGTCGGCGATCCTCATCCTGACCGCCGGGCTGAAGTCCATCCCGGAGTCGTACTACGAGGCGGCCGCGCTGGACGGCGCCGGGCCGGTGACCGTCTTCCTGCGGATCACGCTGCCGCTGCTGCGGCCGGCGCTGCTGTTCGTGTGCGTCACCCAGTTCATCACCGGGCTCCAGTCGTTCGCGCTGATCATCGTGATGACCAAGGGCGGCCCCGGTGACGCGACCAACGTGGCGGCGTTGGAGATGTACCGGCAGGCGTTCTCCTACGGGGACTGGGGCACCGCGAGTGCCGCCGCCTTCGTGCTGTTCGTGGTGATTTTGATCGTCACCCTGGCCCAGTTGTGGATCTTCCGGCGCAGGGGGGAGGACGCGTGAACCGCCGCCGTTTCCCGTGGCTGTCGTACCTACTGGTCGTGACGGGCGCCGTGCTCACGGTGGTGCCGTTCCTGGACATGGTGATGACCTCGTTCAAGGGGCCGGGTGAGTCGGGCACGCTGCCCTACCGGTTCCTCCCCGAGGCGTTCGACCTGTCCAACTACCGGGCTGCGGTCGACCAGCTCGATCTGCCCATGCTATTCCGCAACAGCGTCGTCGCCACCACCCTGATCAACGCGTCCGTGCTGCTGACGTCGTCGCTCGCGGGCTACGCGCTCGCCAAACTCCGGTTCCCCGGACGGGACTTCATCTTCCGTCTGGTGCTGTCGACGATGATGTTCCCGCCGTTCCTCTTCTTCATCCCGCACTTCCTGATCCTGGTGCACTGGCCGCTGGCGGGCGGCAACGACCTGCTGGGCCGAGGGGGCGCGGGGCTGACCGTGAGCATCGTGGCGCTGGCGATGCCGTTCCTGGTCAACGGCTTCGGGATCTTCCTGATGCGCCAGTTCATGGTCTCGATCCCGGACGAGGTGCTGGAGGCCGCGCGGATCGACGGCGCCGGGGAGTTCGCGGTCTGGTGGCGGATCGTGGTGCCGCAGACCAAGCCGGTCATGGTGACGCTGGGGCTGCTGACGTTCGTCGACGCGTGGAACGAGTACATCTGGGCGCTGCTGGTGTCGACCGCCAACCCGGACGTGATGACGCTGCCGGTCGGCATCCAGCTGCTACAGGACTACGTCGACCCGACGCGCACGATGCCGATCGTGATGGCGGGCCTGGTCCTGAGCATCCTGCCGGTGCTGGTGCTCTTCCTGCTGCTCCAGCGCCATTACGTCCGGGGGATCGTGCTCAGCGGTCTGAAGTGAACCGTGCTCACAGGTCGATCATCCTGACCAGGAAGAACGCGGCGATCAGCGCACAGCCGATGATGATGAGGGACAGCCAGATCCGGGGGTGCTCGAAGGGTCCGCCGTCCGGCCGCTCGGGATGGGCCTCGGCGGTCGATCCCTCCACGGGCGGGGTCTCGCCGGGCGGGGGCAGTGACTCGGGCGGGGGCAGTGAGTCCGGCATGGTTCACCTCCTGGCAGCGGGCGTCACGGGGAGTACTTCGGTCCCGGGGCGCCGCTCGGATGCGGCTCCCCCGGTCTCAGGATGCCCCGGTACCGAGCCCGCCGCCGCTCAGCAGCAGTGCCACGTCCAGCGCCGCCACGGCGACCGCCGCCGCGAACGCGGCCCGTTCCCGGCGGCGTCCCAGCACCGTCCCGGCCACCGCGATCAGCCCGGCCCCGGCCAGCCCGGCCAGCTGCCGGACACCGGGCGGTCCGGCGGGCCCGAGCGCCAGCAGGGCGGAGGCGGTGACCAGGGGCACCGGCAGCAGCAGCCGTACCCGGCCGGGGCCGAGGAGCTGCGGCCAGCCCCGTACCCCGGTCGCCAGGTCGCCCCGGATGTCCGGGAGCACATTGCCGAGGTGGGCGCCGACGCCCAGCAGCGCCCCGGCGGCCAGCACCCACCAGGCGGGCCACGGCCGCCCCGGCAGACCGAGCGTGACGAAGGCCGGGAGCGCGGCGAAGGCGAGCGCGTAGGGCGCCCAGGACCAGCGGGTGGCCTTGAGCCGCAGGTCGTACGCCCACGCGGCCGCGACGGCCGTCAGATGCGCGGCGCCCGCCGCCCACCCGCACGCGAAGGAGAGCGGTACGCACAGGGCCAGCGCGGCGCAGGCGGCCGTCCACACCTCCCGTGCCCCGATCGCGCCGTCCGCGACGGGCTTGCCCCGGCGGCCGGTGGCGCTGTCCCGGCGGGCGTCGTAGGCGTCGTTGCACCAGCCGATGGAGAGCTGCCCGGTCAGTACGGCGCCGGTGGTGAGCAGGCAGCGGCCCGGTTCCTGGCCGGCCGTCACGGCCAGCGCCGCCGTCAGGGCGGTGACGACCACCAGCGGGCCGGGGTGGCAGGACCCGGCCAGGGCGGAGACCCTGCGGGCCGGGATCGTCGACTGCTCGGGGGTCACCACCCGGCGATCGTAGGGGTCCGCCGGGCGCGTCACGATCCGGAACGGCCGGACGGGCGATCTCTGGTGGCAGGGCGGCGGCCGAGGGAAGGACTGCTGAGTCCACCCCCGGTCCGGCCGACGTACGGGAGTCTCATGACGCGGATCGCCGCCGTGCACGGTGCTCTCGCGCCGTACCGCTTCGCCCAGGCCGAGATCACCGACATGGTGGCCGGTGCCTGTCTGCCCGAGGGCGCCGACCGGCGGGTACTGGACCGGCTGCACCGCAACGCCGGGGTCCGCTCCCGGCACATGACGCTGCCGCTCGACCGGTACGGGACGCTGGACGGCTTCGGCGCCGCCAACGACCTGTTCATCAGCACCGCCACCGAGCTGGGCGCCCGCGTGGTCCGGGAGGCGCTGCACACCGCCCAGCTGACGGCGGCCGATGTCGACCTGCTGGTCCTCACCTCGGTCACCGGGGTCGCCGTGCCGTCCGTCGACGCGCGGGTGGCGAGCGGGCTCGGAATGCGCCCCGACCTGCGGCGGGTGCCGTTGTTCGGGCTGGGCTGCGCCGGGGGCGCGGCCGGGCTGGCACGGGTGCACGACTTCCTGCTGGGACGGCCCGGCCAGGTGGCGGTGCTGCTGTCGGTCGAGCTGTGCTCGCTCACCTTCCAGCGCGGCGACGCCTCGACGGCCAACCTCGTCGCCACCGGCCTCTTCGGGGACGGCGCGACCGCGGTGGTGGTCTGCGGGGCGGAGCGCGCGGGCGCGTTCACCGGTCCGGTGATCGTGGACTCGCGCAGCCGTCTGTATCCGGACGCGGGCGGGGTGCTGGGGTGGGACATCGGGGACTCGGGGTTCAAGGTCGTCCTCGATCCGGAGATCCCCCAGGTGCTCCGGCACCATCTGGCCGACGACGTGCGGGAGTTCCTCGACGACCACGGGCTGAAGCCGCGGGACGTGACGGCCTGGGTGTGCCATCCCGGCGGCCCCCGCGTCCTGGAGGCCGTCACCGAGGCGCTCGACCTGGACGCCGAGGAACTCGCTTTGAGCTGGCGGCACTTGGCCGAGGTGGGCAACCTCTCCTCGTCCTCCGTGCTGCACATCCTGCGCGACACCCTCGCCGAACGCCGCCCGCCGCCCGGCACTCCGGGCCTGCTGCTGGCCATCGGGCCGGGGCTGGCCTGCGAGTTGGTGCTGCTGAGCTGGTGAGCCCGGCTGCTGGTCGGCCCGACAGGAGGACACATGATCTGGTACGCGCTGCTGGTGGCCGCCGTCGCGGGTGAGCGGGTCGCCGAACTCGTCGTGGCCCGCCGCAACGAGCGGTGGAGCAGGGCCCGTCGGGCGATCGTCATGGGCGACGGTCACTATCCGGCGATGGTCGCGCTGCACACGGGTCTGCTGGTCGGCTGCCCGCTCGAAGTGTGGCTCGGCGGGCGGCCGTTCGTGCCCGCGCTGGGCTGGCCGATGCTGGCCGTGCTGGTGGGCGCGCAGGCGTTGCGGTGGTGGTGCATCGGCACGCTCGGGCCGCGCTGGAACACCCGGGTGATCGTCGTACCGGGGCTGCCGCTGGTGGCGCGGGGGCCGTACCGGCTGCTGCGGCACCCGAACTACGTGGCCGTGGTGGCCGAGGGTGTGGCGTTGCCGCTGGTGCACACCGCCTGGGTGACCGCCGTCGCCTTCACGGTGCTGAACGCCGCCGTGCTGACCGTGCGCGTCCGCTGCGAGAACCAGGCGCTGGCCGCGGCGGTCGTGGCGTGATCGACGTCCTGGTGGCCGGCGGCGGCCCGGCCGGTCTCGCGGCGGCCGTGCACGCCCGGCTGGCCGGGCTGACCGCCGTGGTGGTCGAGCCGCGCACCGCGCCCGTGGACAAGGCGTGCGGCGAGGGCGTCATGCCCGGCGGGGTCGCCGCGCTCCGGGCGCTCGGCGTGACACCCGCGGGCCGGGAGCTGCGCGGCATCCGCTACGTGGACGGCGTCCGCCGCGCCGAAGCCCCCTTCCGCGACCGGCCGGGGCTGGGCGTCCGCCGTACGACCCTGCACCAGGCCCTGCACGAGCGCGCCCTCGGCCTCGGTGTCCGGATCGCGCCCGGCAAGGTCGGCGAGGTGCGCCAATCGCGGGACAGCGTCACCGCCGCCGGGATCACGGCCCGCTGGCTGATCGCCGCCGACGGCCTGCACTCCCCCGTCCGTCGCCGCCTCGGTCTGGAACTGCCCGGCGGCACGCGCGGCCGGTACGGACTGCGCCGCCACTACGGCGTGCCCCCGTGGACGGACTTCGTGGAGGTCCACTGGTCGGGCCAGGGCGAGGCGTACGTGACCCCGGTCGCCGACGGCCTGGTGGGGGTGGCGGTGCTGAGCCGGGTCCGGCGGGGATACGACGAGCACCTGGCCGGTTTCCCGGCCCTCACCGCCGCGCTGCGCGGAGCCCCCGCCACCGAGGTGCGCGGTGCCGGGCCGCTGCTCCAGCGGGTGCGGCGCCGGGTCGCGGGCCGGGTGCTGCTCGTCGGCGACGCGGCCGGCTACGTGGACGCGCTCACCGGCGAGGGCATCGCGCTCGCGCTGGCGACGGCCGAGGCCGCCGTACGGTGTCTCGCGGCCGGGCGGCCGGAGCGGTACGAGCGGGAGTGGACGTTGGTCACGCGCCGCCACCGCCTGCTGACCAGGGCATTGCTGGCGGCGAGCAGCCGTCCGGGCACCGCCCGGCTCATCGTGCCGGTGGCGTCCCGGATGCCGCCGGTGTTCGCGGCGGCGGTGCACGCGCTTCGCTAGCGGGGGTCGGCTACGCGTCGTCCTCCGGCAGCCGTTCGCCCTCGGCCTGCGAGGGGGTGGTGCGCGACACGTCGCGGTGGACGGCGCGGCGGGGACCGCCCGGGGTCTCCGGGTCCGGTTCCCGCTCGCCCTCCGCCTGGGACGGGTCCGGCGTCGGGGTCTGCTCGCTCATGTCCGGCCTCCTTCGGTACCTGGGTGGCCACCCCCGACTGCGAGTCCCCCTGCCGGGACCACGGAAACCCGGTCGATCCGGGCCGCCGGCCGCGCGGCCGTTCAGGACCGGCCGATATGGGAACTGCGGGAGGTACACGCGGCGCGCCCCGCACCGGCCCTTCACAGCGGAACTCGTACAGGAAGAGACCCGGCCATGAACGATCTGAAGCCTCTCGCCCTGGTCACGGGCGCTTCCAGCGGTATCGGGTTCGAGCTGGCCAAGCAGCTGGGCGAGCGCGGGTACGACCTCATCGTCAACGCCGAGAACGACACCCGGCTGCGGCAGGCGGCCCAGGACATCCGGGCGGAGACCGGCGCGTCGGTGGAACCGGTCCGGGCCGACCTGCGCCACTACGACCAGGCGGAGGAGCTGTGGACGGCGGTCACGGCGACGGGCCGCCCCCTCGACGTGGCGGTGCTCAACGCGGGGGTGGGCCAGGGCGGGCCCTTCGCGGAGACCGACCTGGAGGACGAGCTGGAGATCGTCGACCTCAATGTGCGCTCGACCGTGCACCTGGCCAAGCGGGTGGTGCGCGAGATGGTCTCCCGTGGCCGGGGCCGCATCCTCGTCACCTCGTCCATCGCCTCCACCATGCCCGGCACCTTCCAGGCGGTGTACAACGCGTCGAAGTCGTTCGTGCAGTCCTTCACCCAGGCGTTGCGGAGCGAGCTGAAGGACACCGGCGTCACCCTGACCGCGCTGATGCCCGGCCCCACCGAGACCGAGTTCTTCCACCGGGCCGACATGGACGACACGCAGGTCGGCCGGCAGGAGAAGGACGATCCGGCCGAGGTCGCGCGGGAGGGACTGGACGCCCTTTTCGAGGGCAAGGACAAGGTAGTCGCGGGGTCCGCCATGACGAAGGCCCAGGGAATGGCCGCCAAGGTGGTCCCCGACAAGCTCAAGGCCGAGGCCCATCGCAGGATGGCGGAGCCCGGCTCGGGCGAAGACCGACCGATCGGACGCGAGGGATGAGGCCGGTCCCCGGACCGGGCAGGGAGGACGGGCCGGGTGCGCAGCGTGGGAGTGGAGGAGGAACTCCTCCTCGTGGACGCGGAGAGCGGCGAGCCGCAGGCCGTCGCGGCGGCGGTGCTGGCGCAGGCCGGCCATGCCGTCCGCAGTGACGGAGAGCAGGTCTTCGAGCCCGAACTACAGCGCCAGCAGGTGGAGTTCGCCACCGCCCCGCAGACCCGCGCCGACGAACTGGCCGCCGAGATCCGCCGGTGCCGCGCCGAGGCGGGGCGGCTCGCCGGACGCACGGGAGCGGCGGTCGCCGCCCTCGGCACCTCTCCCCTGCCGGTCAGCCCGGCCCTGACTCCCGACTCGCGCTACCGCTGGATGGCCGAGCGCTTCGGACTGACCCTGTCGGACCAGCTCACCTGCGGGTGTCATGTACACGTTTCGGTGGACTCCGACGAGGAGGGCGTGGCGGTACTGGACCGGATGCGCCCCTGGCTGCCCGTCCTGCTCGCACTGAGTGCCAACTCCCCGTTCTGGCAGGGCCAGGACAGCTCCTACAGCAGCTACCGCAGCCAGATGTGGGGCCGGTGGCCCTCGGCCGGACCGACGGACGTCTTCGGCTCCGCCGACCGGTACCACGAGCAGGTACGGGACATGGTCGGCACCGGGGTGCTGCGGGACTCGGGGATGATCTACTTCGACGCCCGGCTCTCGGCCCAGTACCCCACGGTCGAGGTCCGGGTCGCCGACGTCTGTCTGGACCCGGACACCACGGTCTTGCTGGCCCTGCTGTGCCGCGCCCTGGTGGAGACGTCGGCCCGCCGGTGGCAGGCGGGCGAACCTCCGGCCCGGCTCGGCACCTCCCTGGTCCGGCTCGCCGCCTGGCAGGCCGCCCGCTTCGGCCTGGCGGAGCATCTGCTGCACCCCCTGACCATGCGTCCGGCCCCGGCGGAGACGGTGGTGCGCGCCCTGTTCGACCACGTGCGCGACGCCCTGGAGGACCACGGCGACGCCAAGGCCGTCCAGGACACCCTCGCGGGCCTGCTGAAGCACGGCAACGGCGCGATGGTGCAGCGCGCGATCCTGGCCCGTACGGACAGCCTCCGCGCGGTGGTCACCGAGTGCGTACGCCGTACCGGCGAGGAATGACCGCGCCGCGCCGCCGCTGACGGGGCGGCAGTTCCCGGACGCACGAGCACCTCCCGCGCGTCGGTGGACGCGGGGGAGGTCGCCGTGGGTGGTGCTGTTCTCGCGGAGCGAGTGTGCTCAGATCCGGCCCTTGGCCAGCCGGGTGAGCGGGCCCATCTGCGGCTTCGCCGTCGAGCGGCCTATCGCGAAGGCCGCTCCGGCGACGCCCGCCACACCGGCCGCGGCCGCGGCGGCGGCGGCCTTGCGGTGCTTGATGACCGTCCACGCGGCACCGGCGGCGCCGACAGCCTTGGCGGTGTTGGCGGCGACGACCTGCTGACCGGTCTGCAGACCGGCGACGGCCGCGCGGCTCACGCGCTGGGTGGTGTCACCGACCGACTGAGCGGTGGAGACCGTCGACTTCTTGGCCTCCTGTGCCTGCTCCTTGGCGTTGCCGGCCGTCGCCCGCGCCGAGGAGGTGCGGGAGGAAGCGGCCTTCTTGGCGCTCGCCGTGGTGGTGCTCCTGGTGTTCTTTTTGTCGTCAGTCATAGTGCCCTACTGTCCTTTCCCCCGGCGGCAAAACAGGTTTTCTGAATTCACAGGTCTCGGGGAAGCAACGATCCCAACGGGCCGAGATCCAGATTGAGTTCGTCCATTGTCAAGTTGTATCGCCCACATAGTTCTTCCATGCGTTCCTGGAGAATCATCAGCGTCATACCGATGCGTTCTTCCTGGTCGTCGTCGAGATCTCCCTGGTCCACCCGGTGAATGGCGGTGCGCTCCATGAGCTGGCGCAGCAATTCGACAATGGTGAGCACCAGCTTCATCAGATCCCGTTCCACCGTGTCGGGGTCCGTCTTCAGATGGGCGGCCAGCGCGTTCGGGGGTGTCTCGGGCATCGTCGGCACTCCTCAGTACTCCTCGGTGCGGGCGCGCGGCGGGATGATGGCCGGCCCCGGCGCGTCCGCCGTGATGGAACGAATGACCGCGCGCAGGCTGATGTGCACCAGGTCGACGTCGGCGATGCTCAGCACGATGTCGCCGGTGAGCACCGCCCCGCCGTTCAGCAGCCGGTCCAGCAGGTCGATCAGGGCGACGGGCGCCTGGGCGGCCGGCTCGGCGCCCCGGCCGTTCACGGGCCGCATGCTCAACTCGAGACCCCGCCCGCGAAGGAGTACGGCGCCCAGGGCCCGGTCACCTCGATGGTGACCCCGGGGACGTCCGAGGCGACCGCGCCCAGCTCGGCACGGAATCGCTCCACGTCCTGCCGGGGCACGAGATACGCCTCGTTGGACACGTTCTCGCCCCGCCCGCCCGACCATTCGCCCTGCTGGGGGCGGTGGACGGCACGGGCGGAGGCGAGCGCCGAGGCCACTTCGGCCGCCCGCTCGGCACTCTCGCGGGCGGCGCCGTAGGTGTCCTGGGCGCGCCGGCGTTCGGCGCGGCGGCGCTGCAGGTAGGCGCGGCCGGGGCTCGCGTCCGCCGGCTCGGGCCCCCCGGCGGGCGCGGCGGCCTTGGGCTCGGCGTACACCTTCAGCCCGAGTTCGACATGGCCGTCCAGGGTGCGCAGCAGCTCCTCGAAGTAGGGGTGCTGCTCGTCGAGCATCGCCGCCACCCGCGCCCGGTCGTGGTAGACCGTGGCCAGGCGCATCGGGAGGACCGTGGCGGTGGCGAAGGCGGCGTCCACCACGGCGTGGTGGGCCCGCGCGATCGCCTCCAGCCGTTCCAGGTCCTCCAGCTGACGGGGGAGGTGCTCCTCGGCGAACCGGTCGGCGGGGACGGTGGACACCAGGGCGGTGAGCCCCCGTCCGCCGCCGACCGTGCGTACGGTGCCGCCGTCCACCCCGGTCACCGGGGCCGTCCCGTCCAGGACCAGGTCCCCGAGGCCGACGGCGTACACGTACTCCATCTCCGTTTCACTCACGGCCGGTCTCCCGTTCCGCGGGCTCCGGCCGGGCGTCGCCGTCGGCCGTATGGCCGGCGGGCAGCTCGGCGGCGGCCCGCAGCCGGGCGATCTCGGCCCGCAGCCGCTCGTTCTCCTCGCTCAGCGCCGGGTCGGGCGCGGCGGGAGCGGTGGCGGCGGGATGCGCGCGGGAGGAGAGCGAGGGATCGTGCTCCCACCAGTCGATGCCCATTTCCTTCGCCTTGTCGACGGATGCGACGAGCAGGCGGAGTTTGATGGTCAGCAACTCGATGTCGAGCAGATTGATCTTGATGTCCCCCGCGATCACAATTCCCTTGTCGAGGACCCTCTCCAGAATATCGGCGAGATTGGCGCCGTTTCCCTGCCCCGCATAGGACGGCGCGGTGCGCGGAGGGGCCGGCATGCGACCGGCGAGTGAATCGGACACGTTCTCAACCCTGTCTTTCGGCTGGTTCCCGGATCAGGCCCTGGCGTCGGCGGTGCGCCGGCGCCGGGAGGACCGGGGAGCCTTCTCCTCGTCCGCCTCGGGCTCTTCCTCGGCCTCGTCGTAGGACTCCTCGTCCTCCGGCGCGTCGGCCTCGGCCTCGTACTCCTCGGCGTCCTCGGACTCGATGTCCTCGTCGGCCTCGTCGGCCTCGTCGAGGTACTCCTCCTCGCCGTCCTCGACGGGCTCCTCGTCCTCGTCGCCGGCCTCGTCGGTCAGCTCGTCGTCCTCGAGCTCGTCCTCGTCGGCGTCGGCGTCGGCCTCGTCGGTGGGCTCGCCCTCGGCGCCCTCATCCTCGGCGCGCGGCTCGTCCTGCTCCTCCTCGGCCTGTTCCGCCTCTTCCTGCTCGATGGCGTCCTCATGGGTGACGACCACGTCGCCGTCGCGGATCTCACCGCGCCAGCCGTCGGTCGCCTCGCCGCGCATCATGATGAACTTGCGGTAGAGCTTGAGGTCGAGCCGGGCCCGGCGGCCCTGGGCGCGCCAGATGTTGCCCGTCTTCTCGAACAGCCCCTTGGGGAAGTACTCGAGGACCAGCAGCACCTTGGTGAGGTTGCCGGTGATCTCGTGGAAGGTGACGACACCCTTGACGGTGCCCTTGGCGCCCTCGGTGGTCCAGGTGATCCGCTCGTCCGGCACCTGCTCGGTGACGTTCGCCTTCCAGCTGCGGGTGGACTTGGCGACCTTCACCTTCCAGTTGCTGGTGGTGTCGTCCGCCTTCTCCACGCTCACCACGCCCTTGGCGAAGGTGGAGAACTCCTGGAACTGGGTCCACTGGTCGTACGCCTCGCGCACCGGCACGCCGACTTCGATGTCCTCGACGATGGTGACGCTCTTGGACTTGCCGCCGCCGGACTTGCGCCCCTTGCCGAACAGACCCTTGACCTTGTCCTTCACGGTGTCCTTCAGATGGGAGACGCCCGCCGACATGGCCGCCTGCGCCGGTGACTTGCCGTCGGCGAGCGCCTGGCCGCCCTTGGCGAGGCTCTTGAGCGGGCCGCCCTCGCCCGGCGTGCCGAGCTTGGTGACGCTCTCGCCGAGCTTGTGACCGAGCGAGCTGACGGTGTGCTCGGCGCGGGCCCGCAGATAGTTGCCCAGCGCCTCCTTCAGACGGTCGGTCGACTCGTTGTGGACGACCTCGTCCTTGGCCCTGCTCAGCGCGGAATCAGCCATTGCCGTTACCGCCGCTCTTGCGCGTGGCGGAGGAGGCCCGCTTCTTGGCGGCTCCGCCGGCGCGGGAGGCGCCCGAACGGGAGGAGGAGGCGGCCGACTTCGCGGCACCTGTGCTCTTGCGGGCGGCCGTGGTCTTGCGGCGCGTGCCCTGGGAGGCGGAGGAACGCTGCTGCTTCGCGGGCTTCTCCTCCTCCTCGCCCTCCTCGTCGTCGGCCTCGTCGTTCTGCGAGCCGTCGAGGGCCTTGGTGCGCTGGGAGATGGAGTCGGCGAGCGAGTCGGCGAGACCGGTGGCGCGCTTGGTCAGCGCCTCGGTGGCCGCGGCCTTCGTGGTCTCCACCAGCTCCTTGCGGACCTGGGCGTTGAGACCGGCGAGGGCGGGCGACTCGGCGAGCAGCGTGCCGATGCGGCGCGGGTCGAGGTCGAGCTTCTTGCCGGCCAGGAACATGCCCAGGCCGATGGCCATCTTGGCCTTCTTGGTCCGGCCCAGTACGTATCCGCCCACCAGGGCGGCGGCTATCTTGACGTTCTTCGTCATTCGTTGAGCACCTCAGTCTCTGCGGGTCGTCGATCGCGCGGTCTGGTCAGCGACTTCCTCCGTTCCCTCGCCGGTGGGCGTCGATCTCGTCCAGCCTGTCGAGCAGTTCGTCCTCACGGCGGTCGTACTCCTCTTCGGAGATCTGGCCGCTGGTCAACGCCCTTTCGAGTTCGGCCAGTTCGCGCCGTACGGGTTCCGGGTCGTAGTACTCCTCCTCCGCGGCGGTCAGCACCTGGTCGATGACCCAGAGCGATCCGCGCACGGGGGCGAGGGGAAAGGTCACGATGCCGGTGACGAGTCCCATGTCCGCGCTCCCTTCCGTCGTCGGCCGGGCGGGGGTGGTCAGACGAAGCTGTACGGCGGCAGCGGCCCGGTGAGGGTGAAGGTGTAGGCGTCACCGCGCTGGTCCGACTCGCGCTCCACGGCCTGGACGAAGTCCTCCACGCCGTCCTCGGGGACGAGGAAGGAGACGTTCAGGAAGTGCGTCGAGCTGGGCTCGCCCGCCGAGAGACGGGTCGCCGCGGGCGAGAGCCGCTGGGAGAGGTCCTCGGCCTCGGCGCTGCCGCGGGCGCCCACCTCGTGGGAGATCAGCTCACCGAGCGCCACCCGCTCGTCGTGCGCGCCGGGCTGGTCCCGCGTGCGCTCGCGCAGCTCGCGGACCTGGTCCGACTCGGCCACGATCTCGCGCAGCAGGTCGTCCTCGTCGCGGGAGACCTTGAGGTGGTACTCGACGTGGCCGTCCAGCTCGCCGAGGCGGGCGCGGTAGCGGTCGCCCTCGGCGTCCAGCGCGCTCGCCACCTGCTCGTCGTCGGGGGCGAGCAGGCCGAAGCGCATGGGGAGGGTGGCGCCGTCGCCCATCAGGACCTCCAGCACCCGCTGGTGGGCCTGCACATCGCGGCGCTTGGCCCGCAGGCCCTCCGGCGCGTCACTGACGACGGCCGTGAGGTCGCCGGTGCGGACGGTGCGCAGCGGTGCCGGGGTCTCGCCGACGCCGAAGACCTCTTCCAGGTGCAGCGGGTGGTCGGCTCCGGTGATGCCGTAGACATAGGTGGGCACGGATTACTCCCCGCGGTTCTGGCTGGACTGCCGGCTGGACGTGGACTTGCGCGGCGCGCGCTTGCGGGGCTGCGGCTCCTTCTCCTCGTCGGAGTCGTCGCGCTTGCTCCCGAGCGACTCGGTGAACGCCTCGACGGCTCCGGTCAGTGCTCCTTTCGACTTCCCCTTCGCCCCGCTCTCCATGGTGTCGCCGACGATGTCGGTGAGCTGGGCCGGCGCCTTGCGGCCGGCCTCCAGGTCGAGGCGGTTGCACGCCTCGGCGAAGCGCAGGTAGGTGTCGACGCTGGCGACCACCACCCGGACGTCGATCTTGAGTATCTCGATGCCGACGAGGGAGACGCGCACGAACGCGTCGATCACGAGGCCACGGTCCAGGATGAGTTCGAGGACGTCGTAGAGGTTGCCTCCGCCGCCGCCGCTTCCGCCGGACTGGGTGCTGGACTGCTGTACGAGTGCCATGCTGACTTCTTTCCGTCGATCCGTTCAGGGCGCCGCGCGGCTCGATCCGCTGCGGTCGCCCGCTGATTCAGCGGCGGTCGATCTGACCCCGGGCGTAACGGCGTACGCGCTCGTAGGCCATGAGCCGTCCCTGCTTGTCGAGTTCGACGCGGTAGGACGCCATGACACTCATCGTGTCCGGCACCTTCTCGATCTCCAGGACCTCGACGTCCGCCATCCAGCCGTCGTCGGTGGCCTTCACGGCCGAGACCGCGCTCACCTCGCGCCCGAGGAGTCCGGCGAGCTGTGCGCTTGCCTGCCGCATCACGCTCGGCAGGTCCATGCGCTCGTCCGAGTCCTGACCGCTCTTGTCGCTCTTGCTGTCTGTTCTGTCCACGATCCCCTCCCCTGAACGGGAGTCTTCGAGGAGGTCCTTCACCTGTCCTCTACGCCTTCCGCTTCGGTTGCCCGTGGGTCTCGCACATATGCGTGAGCGATCGAATCGAACGGCGGTACTAGTCGAGGGGGCTGGTTCAGGACGCGGCGAGAGACGCCAGGAAGGCGTCCAGCAGGGCGACTTGGGTGTCCTCGGGGAATCGGGTGGGATCGAAAAGAGCCTGCACGACAAGGCCGTGGGTGAACGCGACGGCGGTGGCCGCGAGTTGCGCCGGGTCGACGTGTGCGGGGAGTTCACCCAGCTCGCGGGCGGCTTCCAGATGCGGGTGCAGCGAGGAGCGCAGCCGGGCGTAACGGTCCGCCTGCGCGCCGGCCAGCCCGTCGTCGGCCAGCGACAGGTCCCAGGAACTCACCCAGACCCGGTTGCGGGCGGTGTCCCCCGGCGTCAACGGCAGGATGTCGAGCAGCATCGCCCGTACGGTGGGCAGGCCCGGCGCGGGGTGCTCGCGGCGCGGGCGGCCGGCGGTCCGGGTCTCCAGCAGGTCCAGGGCGTGCGTGATCAGGGCACGCTTCGCCGGGAAGTAATGCGTCAGCATCCCGGTCGAGACCCCCATCGCGGCGGCGACCGCCCGCAGGGTCAGCCCGCCGAACCCCTTCTCCGCGAGCACCTGCCACACGGCCCGGCTCACGTCCTCACGGCGGGCGTCATGGTCTCCGGGCGCGGGCGGCATGCTGCTACCTTACGTACCGAACGCTTGTTACGTACCTAGGGATCGAGGGCGCCCGTGTTCACTCTGCCGCTCGGCGACCGTGCCCGGCTCCGCCCGCTGGAGCCCTGGCAGGCACCGGAGTTCCTGGCCCACATCGAGCGGGCCCGGCCCACCGTGGACCCCTGGATACCCTGGGCGTCCCTCAGCACCGACCTCGCCTCGGCCACCGCGACCCTCCAGCGGTACGCCGACCGGCAGGCCGAGGACAGCGGCCGGATCTACGGGATCTGGCTGGACGGCACCCTGGTCGGCGGTGTCATGTTCACCCGCTTCGACAAGGACGCGGGCACCTGCGAGATCGGCTGCTGGCTGGAGGCGGCCGGCGAGGGCCACGGTCTGGTGACGCGGGCGTGCCGGCTGCTGATCGACTGGGCCTTCGCGGAGCGCGGGATGAGCCGTGTGGAATGGTGGGCCGCGGCGGGCAACACCCGCAGCATCGCGGCGGCGCGCCGGCTCGGCATGACCCACGAGGGCACCCTGCGCCGCCGCTACCCCCACCGGGGCGTACGGCAGGACAGCGAGGTCTGGTCGGTCCTCGCCGAGGAGTGGCCGGCCCCTGACGGCACCGACGATACGTGACCGGAGGTCACCGTGCACGAACGCGTACTGCGGGTCAGCGAGGCCCTGCGGGAACTCGGCAGCGAGGCCGAGGTGGTCGAACTCCCCGACCCGGCGCCCACCGCGGCCACGGCGGCGGCCCAGGTCGGCTGTCCGGTGGGCGCGATCGCCAACAGCCTGGTCTTCTCCGTCGACGGCGCCCCGCTGCTGGTGCTCACCAGCGGTGCCCACCGCGTGGACACCCGTCGCCTCGCCGACCTGCTGTGCGTGGCCCGCAAGCGCGTCCGGCGCGCGGACCCGGCCTTCGTCCTCACGGCCACCGGCCAGGAGGTGGGCGGCGTGGCCCCGGTGGGCCATCCGCAGCCGGTACGCACCCTGATCGACGCGACCCTCGCCGGGTACGAGCACCTCTGGGCGGGCGCCGGGATGCCGCACACGGTGTTCCGGACGACGTATCCGGAGCTGGTGCGGATCACCGGCGGGGAGCCGGCCGAGGTCGCGCAGGAGCCGGCGTAGGGCCCGTCCGGCCGTGCGGGCGCCGGGCGCGTCTCACTCCTCGATGACGGCCACCACGTCGAGTCCCGCGTTGCGCAGGATGCGCTGGACGGCCCGGCGGGGGCCGCGGATGGTGAGTTCGGCGGGTTCCGGGCGCAGGGTGGCTCCGCGCAGGAGGGCGTAGGCGCAGGCCAGGTCGATGCGGGTCACCTGGCTCATGTCGACGGTCCAGGCGGTGGCCGTGTGCAGCGGCGGGGCGCCCAGGACCTCCTCCAGATCGCGCAGGGCCTCGGCGCCGATGTCCCCGGCCAGGATCAGCTCGGGCAGCCGGACGTCGGTGGCGGAGACCGTCAGGACAGGCCCGAGGGGCGGCTCGAAGGGCGGTTCGGCTGCCATGGGGACCTCCTTCGCAGCCGGAGGCGGAACACTGCTCTGCCTCCATGGTCCCTCAGTCCACCGCCTCCGTGCCCGGTGGACGGCCGGATTCCTCGCACCGGCTCCGCACACACGGCCGCCACACGATCGGCGGCCCTTCTTCACCCGCGCCACGCGTCCCCGTCACCCGGGTGTGACAACCGTCGCGCCCGCGTGGCTGAACTTGCGTCCGACCTGCGGTGACGTGTTTGGGTTACGCGATGCGCTCCTCCACCCGCGTGGCGTCCCACCGCTCGACGAACGACCAGGACCACCCCGTACCCGACGGCCCGTCAGAGGGCTGGGCCGACCCCTGGGCGGACGGTGCCGGCCGGCCCTCGGGCCGCCGCGGACGCAAGCGCACCCGGCGGTTCAAGAACCTGCGCCGCCTGGTGAAGGCCGGGATCGCGGTCGCCGTCGCCCTGGCCTTCCTGGTGCTGGGCGACCGGTTCGCGGTGCTCTTCGCGGAGCGCAAGACCGAGGACCAGCTGCAGAAGTCGCTGCATCTGGAGGCGGCGCCGCAGGTGGAGATCGACGGCTTCCCGTTCCTGACCCAGGTGCTGGACAAGCGGATCGACACCGCGCACGTCACGGTCCCCGACCTCGCCGCCGACCGGGTGTCCCTGGCCCGGGTCCACGCCACGGCGCACGACGTACGGCTCGACGGGGAACTCCCCTCCCACCTCACGGGCGGCACCGTGCACTCCGTCGACGGCGACGTGCTGCTCTCCTTCGAGGACCTCGACCGTGAACTGGGCGCCTCTCAGGTCAGGTTCAGCAGGCTGGGCCACGACGCGATCAGGGCGGACGGGCAGCTGCCGATCGGCGGGCAGCGCCTCGGGCTGCACGCACAGGCGCGCATCGGACGGTCCGGCGACCGAGGGGTGGCGACCGACATCAGCCGTATGCGGCTCGACATCGGGGACGTGGCCGTCTTCCGGCCCGGCCGGAACGGCGGACTCCGGCTGACCCCGAAGGCGGCGCGCGCGGTGGCGGAACAGCGGGACAAGGTACGGGCGATGCTGGCCGTACCGGTGATCGCGGAGCGTGCCGGGATCGACCGGTCCCAGATCCGCGACGCCATGCGCAGCGAGTCGGCCCTGGAACGGCTCACCGGCACACCGGGGTTCGTGGGCAAGCTGATGAAGGTCAACCTGTTCGACGTGGTCGCCGACCAGCCGGACCTGCCGGAGAAGCTCGGCGTCGACCCCAAGCTGATGGGGGCGGTGCGGGGTGTCACCGAGCCGCAGCTCGCCGATCAGCTCAATCTGTCGTTCGAGCTGCCGAAGACGCCGGGGGACCTCCGTATCCAGCGGATCACGGTGGAGCGGGACGGTATCCGCGCCCGTCTCAGCGGCGGTTCGCTGCCGTTCGGCGACACCTCGAAGGCGCGGGCGGCGGGCGGACGCTGATTCAGGCGTCCGGCGCCTTGTCGGGGAGGTAGCTCGCCAGCCCCCGCAGGATGATCTCCAGGCCGATCTCGAACCGCTCGTCGGAGGAGTCGCTCACCATCACGTCGGCCAATGCGCGCAGGTGGGGGAAGTCCGCCTGGGGCAGCGAGGCGAAGTAGTTCTGCATCTCGCCCGCCATCTCGCGCCAGTCGGGGCGGGCCAGTGAGGAGTCGCCGCCGTCGGGCCGGGCGGCGGCCCGGTCCTGCCACATGCCCTCCTCCAGCACGAAGCCGTCGATGAAGGTGGAGATGAGGTCTCCGGCCTCGGCCGCGATCCGGTCCGGCAGTCCGGCCGTACGGAAGATGGCGAGCAACCCCTCGACGTGCGGGAGCAGTTCGGCCGTGAAGGGGACGTGGGCCATGGAGATCCGGGCGACGTCCCGGTGGGAGCGCAGGCGCTCGCGTCCGGCGCGCGCGTAGTCCCGGACCTGCTCGCTCCAGCGCCCGGGGTCGGGCTCGGGCATGGTGAAGCCGTCGAAGAGCCGGGTGTACATCAGCTCCAGCAGGTCGTCCTTGGAGCTGACGTAGGCGTAGAGCGCGGAGACGGTGACGCCCAGTTCGGCGGCCACCTGGCGCATGGAGAGCCCGTCGAGCCCCTGGCGGTCCAGCACGCGGAAGGCAGCCTCGACGATCCGCTCGCGCGACAGCGGGGTGCGCTGGGCCGTCGGCTGCGGGCGGGCGGGGCGCTCGCGTTCCCAGGGGGACGGCGGAGGGGGTGCGGGGTTGCCGGCGGCCGCGTCGCTCATGAGGACAGTCTAGGGCCGCCGGAGAACAGTGTTCACGGCTGGTGAGCGGTGTCCGTCCCCGAGCATTCGATCTCGGAGCAGTTGTCCACAGCAGTTTTCCACAGGGCGCACTCGCGGCCCCCAACGCGATATATCTTGTCCTCGCGACCTGCTTACGCTATATCTTAATGAACAGCGTTCTCCAAGTGAGCACTGTTCTGCTACGGTGAACAGTGTTCTCCGGCCTTGGGCCCTTTCCGCGAGGAGTTTTCGATGTCCACCACCGGTGTCGCGTCCGCCGAGACGCCCACTGACTCACCAGCGCCCTACCGGTGGCGCTGGGCTGCGCTCTTCGTGATCCTCGCGGCCGAGGTGATGGACCTCCTGGACGCCGTGGTCACGAACATCGCCGGCCCGTCCATGCGCGCCGACCTGGGCGGCGGCGCCTCCACCCTCCAGTGGCTCGCCGCCGCGTACACGCTCTCGATGGCCGTCGGCCTGGTCACCGGCGGCCGCCTCGGCGACATCCACGGCCGCCGCAACATGTTCCTGGTCGGCGCCGCCGGCTTCACCGTGGGCTCGCTGCTCTGCGCGGTCTCGGTGTCGCCCGCGATGCTGATCGGCGCCCGGGTCGTCCAGGGTCTCTTCGGCGCGGTGATGCTGCCGCAGGGCCTCGGCATGATCAAGGAGATGTTCCCGCCGAAGGAGTCGCAGAAGGCGTTCGGCATGTTCGGGCCGGTCATGGGCCTGTCCGCGGTCTCCGGGCCGATCCTGGCGGGCTGGCTCGTGGACGCCGACTACTTCGGCACCGGCTGGCGCATGATCTTCCTGATCAACCTGCCGCTGGGCGCCGCCGCCCTGCTGGGCGCCGTGCGCTACCTGCCGAAGACCCGTTCCGAGAGCAAGCCCCGCCTCGACATCCCCGGCATGCTCCTGGTCTCGCTGGCCGCGCTGCTCCTCATCTTCCCGCTGGTCCAGGGCCGTGAGTACGACTGGCCGGCGTGGACCTTCGTGATGATGGCCGCCTCCGTCGCCGTCTTCGCCGTCTTCGCGCTGTACGAGGCGCGGCGCAGCCGGGCCGGGCTGGACCCGCTGGTGGTCATCAGCCTGTTCCGCAAGCGCGGCTTCAGCGGCGGCATGATCCTCGGTCTGGTTTTCTTCTCGGCCATGCAGGGCTTCATGCTGGTGTTCAACCTGTACACCCAGATCGGTCTCGGCTATTCACCGCTGAAGGCCGGCCTGGTGATGGTGCCTTGGTCGGGCGGCATGATCGTCGGCTTCGGGCTCGCCCAGGCGGTCACCCGGTTCGGCCGTACCGTGCTCCAGGGCGGCGCGCTGGTCATGGCGCTCGGCGTGTTCGCGGTGTGGCTCACCCTGGACCTCGCGGGCAGCGGTGTCGGCCCCTGGCAGCTCCTGCCCTCGCTGCTGGTCACGGGCATCGGGATGGGCCTGCTGATGGCGCCCTTCTTCGACATCGTGCTGGCCAGCGTCGAGCAGCACGAGACGGGCTCGGCGTCCGGCACCATGACGGCGGTCCAGCAGCTCGGCGGCGCCTTCGGCGTGGCCATCCTCGGCACCGTCTTCTTCGGCCT